>CALKCU010000046.1 GCA_938083005.1 uncultured Sulfolobales archaeon
ATCGCGAGCACTGCTAGCAGTAGGACGTTCCTCGCGGCGGCGAGCCACTGCACCGGCGAGTCGATGGTCCACGGGCTGAACCTCACGCTCACGGGAACCCCGATCCCCCTGAGGAGGAGCCTGAGCTCGCGGTCGCGGAAGAAGGAGAACATTATGAGGAAGTTCGCCACGTCGGACACCACGTAGAATGAGCGGCTGGTCCTTCCAGCAAATGCTAGCACCAGCGGGGAGAATAGCAGGACCATCTGCGGGGAGAAGACGTAGTTGAAGAGGACGGCTCCCAGCGCCGAGATCGTCGAGAGTCTGTAGGGCGCGAGGCGGTCCCCCGAGCCCCTTCCCTTAGCCGCGAGGAGGGCCACGGTTAGAGCTAGCGCGGAGACCGACGCCGTCGCCAGCAGCCTGTGGGCGGGGCTGAATATGTCGTGGACGAAGAGGATGTAGAGACAGTTCTCGCAGTACCAGGTGTAGTGGTGGGTCACGAAGTCGTAGAAGCCCCTGGGGGATAGGGTCAGCAGGGTCGCGTACGGGAGGACCCCGGTCAGGACGAGACCCGCCAGGAGGGTAGCGGTATCGCGCAGCACGCGGTTGCCGCGCTGCCCCAGGAGCAGATGGAGGAGTAGAGCGTAAGCCACGGAGGCCGTCATGAGCTTCGCGGACACCGATGCCCCGAGCAGGAGCCCCGAAGCGAGGTACCTCCTCCTCGCGAACGCGACCAGGGACCCGAGAGCCAGGGCGGCGCAGATAGCGTCCCAGTTGTAGACCGAATAGAGAACGGTCGATGGGAGAACGAGCCAGAGAGCTACGACCCGCGGGCCGAAGGTCCAGCCTAGGGATCTCGCGAGCTCCCACAGGAAGAGCACCGAGAGCGCCGTGAAAACGGAGATGAGCGCGGCGTTGAGCGCGAAGTGGAGCTCGGCAGCGCGGTCCACTCGGGCTCTCGGCTCGCTCTCTCCAGCCGTCGCCAGCATCGAAAGGCACGTAGTGGAGTACCACAGAAGCCCGACGAGCGGAGGGTACTCGAACGAGTAGTCGACGTAGGGGGCTGGGCACCGGGGCTCTCCCCTCAGCAGGGACTCGAAGGCCTCCCCGCTGTACCAGTACCTAGACGAGACGGCGCGGTCTGCGGAGAAGCGCGGGTAGAAGACGCCGTGCACTATGTCGCTGTACTTCAGCCCGGGGTTCCCCAAGAGCACCGGGGTCGAGGGCGAGTGGAGGTAGGTAGAAGCCCCGCTCACGGCTGCGGAGAGGAGGAGAAGGAGAGCAAGGACGCGGAAGCTGCTGTAAGCCTCACCGCCGATTACTCCCCTCGTTTGCAACCGAGCCGGTGCCTTTTAAGCGGGTCAACGCCGGCCGAGAGTCGCGTCGAGACCAAGCTCACCGCCGCGCTCTAGCGGAAAGGTCCGGAGCGGCAGGCCCGGGCGCGCGGCTCGGACCACCCGTGAGAACCCGAGAGGCTAGCGCCCCTTCCAAGGAGCAGCGGACGTCTCGGCCTCCGCTGCGCAGCTGTCCTCCCGGTTCGGTTAACAGCGTTGCCAGGCGAGCGAGGCCCGCGCGTCGCTCGTGGAGGTCCGGCAAAGCTCCCGCTCTTTACGTGACGGCGCGGGACGGGGCTCGTAAAAGAGAAAGCTTGGTACTAAAATTTTAGCAGCGCCGCACACCTGGGGTTCACGACCGTGGGTAAGTACAGGAAGTACAGGAAACCGAAGAGGGTCCCCGGAAGGAGGCTTAGGGGGCTGCTACCCGCTCTGGGGATCGCCTTGTCCCTCCTCTACGCGCTCCTCGCGGTTTACGGCTACGTCCCGGTCGAGGGAGAGTTCTTCGACCTCCGCGTGGACGGCGCGAGGGTCCTGAACGCTACGCTCTACCGCGTGACGTACGTAGCCCCCACCGAGAACAGGAGCTACGTGGTCAGGCTCCAGGTCGACGGACATACCGAGGACTTCGTCGTACCCGCGGGGGAGGAGAACAGGAGGCTAGTGCTCGGGGAGAGCAGGTTGATAGAGGTCGAGCGCGAGGTCGTCCAGACCAGGGTAGTGGTCCTCGACGGCGCGAGCACTCAGTACCCCGGTCCCCCCGTAAACATGTCCCGCGTCGGGCGATACGAGGACTTCATCCTAACTCACTACCCCCTGGAGCTGTACTTCGTGTATACGGTTCAGCTGTGCAACGTGAGCTTCCGTGTTAAGCCTGCCGGAGCCTCCATCGCTGGAGCTAGGGTCGCCTACCGAGACAGGGAGGGCGGAGACGAGAAGGAGGTCCCACTTTCGTGCGCGGGGGGCTCGTGCGAGGGGTCTCTCGAGAGAGTGTGCGCCCACTCTTACAGGGTGGACCTGGATCTAGTGCTCTTGGGCGTCCTCAGACTCAGACGCGAAGGCGGGAGAACTGTGCTTAGATTCTCCGATAACCTGTGGATACCGGCTACAGCGCTCGCAGCAACCATAGCCTCGCTCTACCTGGTGAGCAGGAGGTCTCGCCGGAGGAGCGGTCCGCGCAAGGCCGCGGTACAAGCAGTACGAGCCTGAATACCCGCGCGTGCTCTTGAAAAAGCATGGAGAGGGCGTTCGGGAGCCGATAAGGCTGCGGCGAGGTCGGGGTCACCAAACGGTTTCCGAACGGAGGACCCCGGTATCGCCCTCCTAGAGCACGAGATCCTCGTACGGAGCGGGCAACTGCGCAGGTAAGGCTGGGCCCGGCGGCGTTTGCGAACGTACGCTCACTATTGGGGGAACGCTAGACGTAGAGCCAGCACCTAACCCTCCTCGAGCTACCCACCTCGGTGAGTAGAGGCAGTTCCCGGCACCTCTCCTCAAGCCTCCGGGGACAGTGCGCGTAGAACGGGCACGCGCTCGGGTCGGTGATGAAGACCTCTCCCACCTCCTTCAACTTCATCGAGTCCACGAGCTCTCGAGTGTACGGGTGGAGAGGGCTCTCCAGGACTTCGGAAGTCGGGCCCTCCTCAAGTATGAGGCCAGCCATCATTATCGCTAGCCTGTTCGCCAGGTGGGAAACCACCTTGAGGTCGTGAGAGACCAGTATGCTCGTGTAGCCGAAGAGCTCCTTCAGCTCTCCCAGGAGCGACACGATATGCGACTGCGTAACCGTGTCGAGGGCCGACGTAGGCTCGTCAAGCAGGAGAACCCTCGGCTTCACCGCTATGGCTCTAGCTATGACGACCCTCTGGAGCATGCCTAGGCTGAGCTCGTGCGGTAGCAAGTCGATCACGTCTGGGTCCAGATCCACCATCTCGAGCAGAGCGGGTAATATCCTGGACACCTCCCTCTTCGGCACACCGCTAGCCCTCAGGGGCTCCGCTATTATGTCCCTTACCCTGTAGCGGGGATCTACGGCCGCCAGGGGGTTCTGAGAGACGTACCCCAGCCTCTTCACGATGTTCTTCCTGGTCCTCCCATCCGCGTTGTACAAGTCTATCCCGTCGATCTCCACGCTTCCTTTGGAAGGTCTTACGAACCCCATGACGACTTTGAGGAGTGTGGACTTGCCGCTCCCGCTGGCCCCGACGATCCCGTACGTCTCCTTCTCCAGGACGTCAAAGCTCGCGCCCCGTAGCGCGTGGATCCTCTTCCTAGATCTGAGGGGGCTCGCGGCTAGGCTGTACTCCACCCACACATCGCGCACGCGGACTACAGGCCTCACCGGGCCAGCCTCCAGCACCTCACTTCCCTCCCGCCGCCTAGCCTAGCTGGGGGAGGAGGTCTGAGGCACTCCTCATCACCGTAGGGGCACCTAGCGTAGTACGCACATCCGCTCGTTTGCTCTCCGTACCTCAGCCCGGCCCTTTTGAGGGTGGTGGCTTCGATAAGCTCGCTGGTGTAGGGGTGGAGAGGCTTCCCGAGCACGTCTCTCACCGGACCGCGCTCCACTATCTCTCCGAAGAACATGACCGCCATATCCTCGCACGCTATCTCGACGATCGAAATATCGTGAGTTATGGTTACCAAGGATACTCCGAGCTTCCTGTTTAAGTTCCCTATCAGCCGGACTATGTAGCCCCTCAGGTACGCGTCCAGGTTGCTGGTCGGCTCGTCAGCCACTATGATGGAAGGCCTGGGGGCTAGAGCTAGGGCTATGGCCACTCTCTGGCTCATGCCTCCACTCAGCTCGTGGGGGTACATGTGCAGGACGCCCTCGTCCAGACCCACCAGAGAGAGTAACTTCACGGCCTCCTCCCGCGCTTCACCCCTGCTCTTAATCTCGCGAGAGTCTCTAAGGACGTCGTAGAACATCTCTTCGATGCGAAGGTACGGGTTGAGAGACGCCGCCGGGTTCTGAGGTATTCTAGTTACTACTCTCCCCCTAATCTTGCTAGCTCCCGCGATCCTAGAACCTCTGACCACCTCCACGCCCTCTACAACGAGCCTGCCGGCCGTCCGAACGTAGGGAGGTATCAGTCCCGCCAAGGCATTGCCCAGAGTCGTCTTTCCGCTGCCACTCTCACCGACGATGCAAAGAGAGCCTCCTCTCGGTAGCTCGAGGTCGACCTCTCTCACGGCCCAGAAGACCGCTCCTAGATCCTCGTAGCCTAGGCTAAGGGCCTCAGCCAGCACGGCGGTCCGGTTCCCAGGGGCTAGAACCACAGCCTCCACCTCCTCCTCAGGCTCGGGCTGCTCTCCTCGCTAACCGCGTCTCCTATGAGGATGAACCCGAAGGCGGTGAGGACTAGGAAGAGTCCCGGGAAGAAGCTCATCCACCAGTACGTGGTTATGTACCTGAACCCGTACCCCACCATCGTCCCCCAGTCCGGAGCGTCGAACGGTGCCACCACGCTACCTATGAGGAAGTTTATGGAGGATACCTCGAGTAAGACGGAAGCCGAGTCCAGGACCGACTGGACCACCACCGGGGAGGCCACGTTGGGGAGTATGTGGTGGAGCGCCACGTAGATCCTTCTAAAGCCGAGCGCCTCGCTCACCTTGACGAAGTCTAGGTCGCGCAGCTGCCTGCTGTGGACGTAGGCTATCCTAGCGTACCAGGCCCACCAGGTCAGCACGAGAGATAGCACGACCGTGGACATTCCGGGCCCGATTAAGACCGAGAGCGCGGCCGCTACCACCACCGGGGGTAGGGGTAGGAAGAGCTCGATGAAGTAGTTTATCAAGGCCTCAGCTATCCCACCGAGGTATCCCGCTAGAGCCCCCAGGAGGACTCCGACGGTCAGGCTACCGAGGATCACGAGGGCCGTCTGGAGGAGGGAGTACCTGGAGCCTATTAGGACCCTGCTGAGGACATCGCGGCCGACCGCGTCAGTCCCGAAGGGGTGCCCCGCGGAGGGAGGCAGAGGACCGCGCTGCTTGGCGGCCTCGGTTACGAGGCCCTCCCCCTCCTCCGGGTACGGCGCTACCACGGGGCTTAGAGCGGCTATCAAGGCGAGGACGATCACTATCATTAACCCCACCTTGAAGTCCCTCCTCCGCCAGCAGCGCCAGAGCGTTGGCCGCCCCCTAACAGCTCTCGCGTAGCTCATATCCTAACCCTGGGGTCCAGTCTCTTTTGTACTACGTCAACAGCGCTGTTCACCGCTATGAGGACCAGCGACACTACGAAGAACGTCGCTACGATGAGGGGGTAGTCGCTCCTCAACAGCCCCTCGACGAGGACCCTTCCGATCCCCTCCCTCATGAAGACTATCTCGACTACCGCGGCGTCCACGAAGCTGTAGACGAAGTTTACGCCGGCCAGCTGGAGCACTGCTGGGATCACTCCTCTCAGAGCGTACCTGGTCACGAGGGTCCCCCTCGACACACCGAGGGATACGGCCTCCATGACGTAGTCTTCGTAGAGACGCTCCGATAGGGTAAACCTCACGTACTTCGCTATGTAGAAGGTCGGGTACGCAGCGACGATTAGCGCTGGGGGAACGAGCCTGGCCAGAGAGTCTAGGAAGACGTCCGGTCTCAGCATCAGGAGGGAGTCGAGGAGGTAGAAGCCCGTCACCTCTCTGAGCTCGACTAAGTAGCGCGGATCTACTCTCCCAAAGGGCTGAAGCCCGAGGATGTAAAGCGCGAGGACTGCTATGATGGCGAGCCAGAACCTGGGGACGCTTATCAGCAAGGACGACGAGAGCTTCAGTGCGAGATCGATTCCGCTCCCCCTTCTCAAAGCCATGAATACGCCGATGGACAGCCCCAGCGGAACCGAGACTAGGTAGGAGAACAGCAGGAGCTCGGCCGTGGCCTTGAAGGACCTGAGCACGATTTCAGCGACGGGCCGCTTGAATGCTATCGACGTCCCCCAGGACCCGCTCAGGAACCTGTGGACGAACGACGCCACCTGGACGTACAGCGGCTGGTCTAGACCTAGCTCCCTCGCGGCTAGCTCTATAGCTTCCGCAGCCCTAGGCCCTCTCGGCCTGCCGGCCCAGACGTACGCGGGGTCCCCCGGGGCTACGTACACCAGCAGGTACGCGACTACGGTCAGGCCCAAGACGAGGGAGAGCCCGAGCAGAGCCCTCCTAGCGTAGTAGCCTGCCATCGCTCAGCCTCGCCGGCTATGGCACTTCAACGTGCTGGAACCGGATCACGTACATGTACAGCGGGTTCAGGGCCTCCTCCCTAATCCTTACCCTTGGCGAAACAACGTAAGGCTGGACAACGGTCCAGAGGGCTGCCGCCACTCCCTCTCTAAACACGAGGCGCTGAGCCTCCTCGTAGAGCCTAAGGGCTCTCTCGTAGTCCTGCCCCTCTAGCTCGAAGGCCGTGTCCAGGAGGTAATCCAGCTCTTCATTACAATAGCCGGCCCAGTTCCACTCTCTCGATTCGCAGTGGAGAAGGTAGAGGTAGTCGTACGGGGTCGGGTACGTGGGCCACCAGTCGTTTATTATTAAGTGGGGAGCCTCCTCGGGGTTCCTCCACACGGCTGCTCCGCACTCCCTAACCACTTCCCACGGGTAGGAGCGAATCTCCAGCTCGATGCCCAGCTTCCTCAGCTCGGACTCTAGCAGCTTCGCGAACACCTCCTCCTCCTCGTAACCCACCGTTATCACTATCTCGATTCTCACCCTCGCTCCCTCGAGGCCGGCCCTCCTCAAGAGCTCGCGCGCGGCGGTCAGGTTGTACTCGAACCTCAGGTCGTCCACGTAGCCCGGGTACCCGTAGGGCACTATGCCGCTCCCGGGGATGCCGAACCCTCGAAGGGCGCGGTCTACCAACTCGCCCCACGGTATGGCGTGGAGGACCGCTAGCCTGAACTCGGTCACGTTGGTGGGCCACCTCCTGGTGTTGAACATCAGGATGTAGCTGTAGTACGTGTGCTGCTCTACTACCTTAAAGCCCTCGTCGATTAGCGACCGCACCTCTGCTCTGGGGACCGCCATCGCTATGTGGATGCCACCGCCCCTCAGCCCGACGACCTGCGTTACTGGGTCGCTGACGATCTTTATGATTACAAGCTCCGGAGCAAGAGGGTTGTTCACTCTAGCCCAGCCCCACCACTTGTCGAACCTCCTTAGTCTGACCTCGTTAAGCGGGTCGTAGTAGTCGATGTAGTAGGGACCGCTCCCCAGGCTCCGCCCCTCCTCGAACCAGAGCCTCACAGACTCGTCCGTAGGATCCGCGGCCCCCGCGTATCGGAGAACCCTGGGACTGTAGATGTAGGCGCCGTAGGCGGACGAGGCTATCAGGTCCAGGGGTGCCGGGTACTTGAGCTTGAACCCGACGGCGGTGTCGTTGAGTACAACTATGTCCTCTACGGAGTCCCATATATAACCCGGACCCACGCCCTTCTCTTCGTAGATAGTCTTGGTCCTAAGTATGCTAAACCTCACAGCCTCGGAGGTCATCGGCGTGCCGTCGTGGAAGACCACTCCCTCCCTCAACTTAAAGATCCAGCACGTCTCGTTAACCCTGAGCCAGTTCTCGGCCAGCGCGGGCTCGAACTGCTTGGTCAGAGGGTTATAGTATAGGAGGGGCTCGTAGACAGCCCCGAGGACCACCAGCCCGGTGTCGAACTCTACGCTCGGGTCGATCCCGGTTATGGCGTCTCTGTACGCGTAGACGAGGAGCCTGACCTGAGGAGCCGGGGGTCTCCACAGCGTGAAGACGGCGAGGGTACCCGCAGCTACCAGCAGAACCGCGGCTAGCACGAGTGACCTGGTGAGCCTCATTTAAGGTTCCATGAAACCGTCGGAGTGGCTCTTAAAAGCTTTATGCTCCGAGCATCAGAAGCTGTGCCCGGGGGAGGCCGGGGAGCGGGTCATCCGGTCGAAGAGCTTAGGAGATCCCTAACGCATAGCTCGACGCACTTACGGAAGGACTCCCCGGAGAAGCCCGCCTCGGCACACCTCTCTCTGCACACCCTAACCACGTGGCCTCTAACGTATGAGTCGGAGCACGTACGCAACACCAACAGCTCTCCCACTCCCTCCTAAAATACAAGGGCCCCCGCGCCGTCGAGGGGGCGAGCGCGCTCCCGGAAGGGCGTGCTCAGCACTTACCCCAGTTTGCGGACTCTCCAAGAGATCCGGCCGGTCTCGAGCTCGAGTTTGATCGCCCTGGCTCTTCGCAGCTTTAGCTCCTTCGCCCTCGCGCTCCCGAGGTGCTCTGCTACAGAGGAGGAGAAGAAGGCGTGAGAGCCGTTCGAGCTCTCTGTGTATAGCTCGTAATACCTGAGAGCTCGTTGGACAGCCAGGGACCCTCGCTCTTTCTCGATTCTAGACAAGTACGAGTCGGATAAGTACGAGGTCGCGGAGACCAGCAGCCTCCTGCCGTCGTAGAGGGCGATGAGGGTGTTCATGGCGGTCTTGGTGTACTCGGCTGCCCCTCTCAGGGCCTCGACAAGCTCACCGATGCTTAGGTCTCTCAGACGTCTGTACACGTACTCGCCGAGGTAGTAGGTGTCGGTGGTGTCTGCCAGCTTGCTCACTCCGAGCTCTTTGGAGAGCTCCTCAGAATCCATGAGGCCGTTGTGCGCTATCCACATTTCGAAGCCCTTCCAGCTGTAGTGGATCGGGTGAGTGTTCCACGTCCTGGCGGACCCCTCGGCAGCCCTCCTCGAGTGAACTATGAGCGCTCCAACCGCGACGTCCCGGGCGAGGTCCTCGAGGCTGTTCACCCCCTTCGGATCCTCGTAAACTGGCAGAGTCGTCCTGTAGTGCGCTGAGAGAGCTCTTCCGCTGCTTCTAACACCGATAAGGACATAGCCCCACCCATCACCATGCCCTTCGCACCTGCTACCCCCCCGCAGCTCCGTGAGTAGGGGGTCGCACCTACTGACCTCCACGAAGGCGTCGAGATACCTGGGGAGATCGGGCAAGTTCCTGCCCACCAGGGCCAGGAGTCTGCACATAGCGTCGCACCGAGTAAACAGTCCGCACTGCTATAAGACCGCGCGGTAGCGTAGGCCGAGGAGAAGGAAAAACGAAGTTAGTTAAAAACGGGGTCTACTCTCTCTTAGGCCCTCTTCTTGCTCCCCATGAAGACGTATACCGTGGTGGCGCAGGCCGGGCAGGTGCCCCTAATAGCCCTCCTGCCGTTCTTCAGTATTACCTCCTCGGGGCTCTTCAGCTCCTTCTTCGCTCTGCACTTCACGCAGAAGCCGGTTACAACTCCCTTGACGGGTCCCACGACTTGCGCCATGGGTTTCTCCCGCGCGCTGATCCCATGGGAGCTTAAAAGGTTTCTTCTACGCGTGAGACGCTAAGCCTCGGTGGGTCCCAGCCGGCACGTTATATTTATACAGCTAGTCCCGGAGGTAGCTGGGGCAGATGGAGTGTTTAAGGTGAAGGACGCTACCCTCGCTCCCCAGGGGAGAGTTGCGATAGAGTGGGCCGAGAGAAACATGCCCGTCCTGGCTAGGATAGCGAGGGAGTTTAGAGAGACCAGGCCGCTGACCGGGGTTAGAGTGGGGGCCGTTCTCCACGTGACGAAGGAGACCGCCGTGCTCGTCAGGGCTCTGATGGCCAGCGGTGCCGATGTCTGGCTAGCAGCTTCGAACCCCCTCTCGACGCAGGACGATGTGGCGGCAGCCCTCGTCGAAGAGGGCGTCAACGTCTTCGCCTGGCGGGGCGAGACCGAGGAGGAGTACTTCTGGTGCATAGAGCGGGTGGCGCGATCGGGTCCGGACGTGGTCATAGACGACGGAGGAGACCTCCACGTCTTCCTCCACGAGAGGGCGCCCGAGATCGCTGAGAGGGTAGTTGGCGGGACTGAAGAGACTACTACCGGGGTCCTGAGGCTCAGAGCTCTCGAGAGAGCCGGGAGGCTCAGGTACCCGGTGATAGCGGTGAACGACTCTATGACCAAGTATCTCTTCGACAACAGGTACGGGACCGGCCAGTCTACGCTAGACGGGATAATGAGGGCCACGAACGTGCTCATTGCGGGGAAGGTCGCCGTCGTGGCTGGCTACGGGTGGGTCGGCAGAGGGATAGCCGTGCGCGCCAAGGGCTTGGGTGCGAGGGTGGTCGTTACCGAGGTGGACCCTGTGAGGGCCCTCGAGGCGGTGATGGACGGCTTCGATGTGATGCCCATGTCCGAGGCAGCGAAGATCGGGGACATATTCATCACGGCGACCGGAAACATAGACGTCATAAGGGCCGAGCACGTCCTCGCGATGAAGGACGGAGCCATACTCGCGAACGCCGGTCACTTCAACGTAGAGATCAGCGTCCAGGAGGTGGAGAGCGTTGCGGTGTCGAAGAGGGTCGTTAGGAGCAACGTGACTGAGTACCTGCTTCCCAACGGGAGGAGGGTCTATCTCCTGGCCGAGGGTCGGCTGGTGAACCTGGTGGCCGCCGAGGGGCACCCCAGCGAGGTCATGGACCTGAGCTTCGCGAACCAGGCCCTAGCCGTGAAGCACTTGGTGGAGAACCGGGGCAAGCTGGGGGTGGGAGTCTACAAGCTGCCCGACGAGATAGACCGCGCTATAGCTAGAGTGAAGCTGGAGACTATGGGCATAAGGATAGACTCTCTGACCGAGAAGCAGATCGAGTACTTAAGGTCTTGGAAGTAGGCAAGGGAGATAAGAATATAACCCGTAACCTCTACAAAGAGGGTATAGCGAGACGACGGGCAGGTGGCTGCGGTTGGACGCTGAGGGCACGGTAAGCAGATACTACCGGCTGCTGACGCTCGCTCCGGGCAAGAGGGTCACCTCGCTGCTCTTGCTAGCGACGGTCCTGGCTACGCGCGCGCTGGCCACCTCCCTCCCGACCGGGGACGTCGGGGTGTACGTCAGCAACGCCGCTCTCTACATGCTGGAAGCCCTCCTCCTCGTGCTCCTGCTGACGCCCCTCAGGAGCACGCGAGTGTTCAACATCAAGAGGACCATCAACTTCGCAGCGAGCCTCCTCCTAATGACCCTGCCGGCTGAGGTGCTTTTGAGCAGGCTCGGGAGCTTAAGGGGAGTGGGGCTCTCGGCGGGCTCCGGCATAGCCCTCTTCGTGCTCTCAGGCCTCTACGAGCTCAGGGTCGCGGTTCCGTTCTCGATCCTCCCAGTTATGGCGGTGCCGCTAATCGGAGGGCTGGCTATAGGCTACGGCCTCCACGAGCTTCTCGTTTCGGTGGCCTTCCTGGGGTTAGCGTCGCTAGCGATAGGCTCTCTAGTCCTCCACTCGGTCGAGCGCTTGGGGAGAAGCAAGGGGGTGTCCCCCCTCGGTTCCGCCAAGGCCTTCCTGAGGACCTGGCTCACGGGAGATCGGGGGCACCTCGAGGAGGCGGTACGGAGTCTCGGCGTGACCGATAGAGTGAGGATCAGGGCCCTAGTCTTTAGGAGAGAGCAGGACAAGCCGATAGCCCTGGTCTTCCCCGATATACACTTCGGTCCGTTCAGAGACGTGGGCTCGGCCCGCTTTCCGTATCTCCTGGAGGAGAGCCTGGGGCCCACCGTGGAGGCGTTCGTGTTCCACACTCCGGGGTCTCACGAGAGGAACCTAGCAACGTTCTCCGAGAGCTACGAGAAGGCCAAGGCCGTCGCCTCCTCCATCGCGAGCTACTACGGTCAGCTAGTGGGCTACGGCATGTGCAAACCGAGAGTCCTGAGGAACGGGGAGTGGGAGGCGTTCGTTCTCAGGGGTCCTACAGCCGCCGTCTTCTTCCTGACAAACACTCTGCGCGGGAGCGACGACCTGCCCTACGGCGTTTGGAAGATGGTCGAGGAAGCTCTCGGAGGGGAGCGCGGGCTGAACCTGGTGGCCGTGGTGGATACGCACTCCGCCAAGGGCCCCCGCGTTGACAGCGAGGAAGAGCTCTCCGGCTTGGTGAAGAAGCTCGGGGGCGTCGGTGAGTGCGTTGAAGAGGAGATCTACGTAGGCTACGGCGAAGCCGTGGGGACGGGTTGTCGCGAGCTCTGCTACGATAAGGTGAAGGCGTTGGCGATACGCTTCAGCGACGGCGAGAGGTACGCTATCGTGTACCTCTACGGCAACAACGTGGACGCGCAAGCGAGGAGAGAGATAGTGAGCAGGCTAGAGCGCTTAGGCTATAGGAACCCAATCGTGGTTACCCCGGACGACCACAGCTGTGCTGCGTCGTTTAAGGAGAGACCCTACTACGTAGTGTCCGGTTGTCCCGGTCTCTATGAGGCCGTAAACAGGGCGGTCGAGAGGGCCTCCGAGAGTGAAGCGAGGACCGACTACGTCACGATAGAGCACGTCTTTCACGATGCGGAGCTAGCCGGGTGGAACATCTGGAAGCTCGCGTCGCTCGTCGATGACCTGGGCAGAGTAGCTCTGCGCCTCTTCCTCGCGATCGTGGTCTCGGTAAACCTCCTGGCGCTACCGCTAGTTTTAAGCTCCTAGACCAAACGACTAACCGACGTGGGAGGATGAGGCACTCGGTTATAATCAAGGACCCCATCTACGACTACATCAAGGTGTACGAACACGAGAGGTGCCTGATAGACACCGCCCCGCTCCAGAGGCTCAGGAGGATACTGCAGCTCCCGACGTCTCAGTTCGTCTACCCTTCGGCAACCCACTCGCGCTTCTCCCACTCGCTGGGCGTGATGCACGTAGCCGGAGTCTTCGCTGAGAGTCTCTACTCTGAAGACATTGAGAAGTCGGAGGCTTTCAGGCTGTACGCCATCGCTCGATTGCTGGGGCTCCTCCACGACATCGGGCACGGGCCTTTCTCGCACACCTTCGAGGACCACGTTCTCCTCCGCTACGGCCTGAACCACGAGGTGGTCGGGAGCAGGCTCCTCAGGGAGCACCCGGACACCGTTAGGTGCTTCGAGAGGGGCATCGAGAAGGGGTTCAACGTGACGGTGGAGCAGATCTCGAAAGCCCTGGAGGCCCCGGTGATGGAGGTGTGGCCCCTCCGCTCTAAGGTGGGTAGCTACAGCGAGAGCTCCCTGTACTACATCACCAAGGGGCCCTACAGCGCCGATATAATCGATTACCTACTCAGGGACTCCTACCACACCGGTGCGAACTACGGGCTCGGGCTCGACTGGACCAGACTCGCGTACCACTCCAGGGTAGTGGGCGACGCCGTGGCGCTGGAGTATAAGGCTCGCGACGTCCTGGACCACCTTCTCATAGCCAGGCTGTACATGTTCAAGACGGTCTACTACCACAAGACCTCCAGGGCCTTCGACAAGGTCTTAGGAGATATACTGCTAAAGGCCGAGCAGGCCCTCAGGATACCCGAGGCTCTGGAGAACCTGGAGCTCTACGCCGAGCTGGACGACAGCTACGTCCTGGCGAACCCGGAGGTCAGGAAGCTGGAGGAGACGAGGTACGTGCTGCGGCGCGAGGTCCCCTACAAGCTGGTGTACGAGGTCATACAGCCCCTGGAGAAGATCTCCGCGGCCTTGATAAAGGTCGGGAAGAGCCTGCTCGAGAACGTGGTCGGAGAGGTGTTCGCCAAGCTGACGGGCATCTCGGATTCCAGCGCCGTCTTCGTGGACAGCCCGAGGCTGCCGACCAACCCCATGTTCGAGGAGACCGAGATAAGCATACTCAGGCCCGACGGGACCGTCGCGAGGACCCCCATAAGGGAGACTATCGCCGGGCTCATGCCCCACGAGGTGAGCTTCTTCCGCGTTTACCTCCACAGGAGGTACTCCGACTACCTAGAGAAGCTGAGAGCCCAGGTAGAGTCCCTCTTCGGCGAGTCGCCGATCTCCCTGCGACCGTTCTACTGAGCGTCTCTACGCCGCACCTATCGGGACGACCTCCCGGGGGTGCCGTGACCGGGCTCCATCCAACGTTGAACGGCTATAGCGGTCCCGTGCGTAGCTAGACGGAGTACCGACGGTCAGCTCACGTCCTCGAAGTCTAGCCTGAGCTTGCTTGCCATCTCGTACGCTCTCCTCAGCTCATCGCTACTCGGCCTACGCGCTATGTCCGGGTACTTCTCCGGGTGCCTCAGGACCAGGTACTCGGGCCTGTACTGACCCATGACGTTGACCAGAGCCGCGGGGCAGTTCTCGGAGATCCACCTCAGGACGGGCTCGGTGCAGCAGTCGAGGTGGTTCGGCAGCACCAGGTGCCTTATCATTATGGGGTCGCCCCTCTCGCAGACCATTCTCAGGTTCCTCGAGACGATGCTGAAGTAGTTTTTAACTAGGGAGAGGCGCGACGCGCACTGGTCGCTGCCGTACTTGAAGTCCGGGAGCCATATGTCTATCACGTCTAGGAGGAGCCTCATGGACTCCTCGGAGAGGTACATGTTGCTGTTCCAGAGCTGGGGCACGTTGCTCTTCACGTACTTGAGGGAGGAGAGTATCGTGTAGATGTTCGGCGTGGGCTCCCCCCCGACGTGGTTTATGTTCCTCGCTCCCTCGGACCTCAGGTAGTCCTGTATCGACGCTAGCTCCTCGGGGGTCGCCCTGATCCCGCTGAACGGGTGCTCCTGGGATATGTCGTGGTTCTGGCAGAAAACGCACCTGAAGTTGCAGGAGCCGTAGAATATCGTCCCGCTCGGAACCAGGGGAGGCTCCTCCCCTATGTGGAGGAAGTAGGATGAAACGTACGCGTCGTCTGCTAGGCGGCAGAAGCCCCTAGAGCCCCGCAGCCTGTTGACCCCGCACCTCCACTCGCAGAAGCGGCACTGCTCCATGATTCTCTTGGCGATCTCTATCTTGACGTCGAGGTAGCTTACCGCCGGTCTATCGAGCTTCCTGAGTTCGTTGAGGGAGATCTTTAAGTTCCTGGCCTGGAGGAACAGCTTGTCGAACTCCCTCGAGAGACTCTCGTGGAGCTCCCAGAGCTCCCCCAGGCTCATCCTGTCCAGGTCGCCCGAGGCGCCCACGTACCCGGCCAGGAGGAACTTGGCTGGGGCCTTATTCACCATCACGTTGTAGTACCAGGAGAGCTTCTTCCTGACGACCTCGCTTCTCCACACGGTTACGGAATCGGGTCTGAAGACCTCCCAGTACTTGATCTACCCCACCAACACGGAGTGTTAGGGAGCCTCTTAAGCTTTAAGCTGCGAGTCCACCACCGAGTCGGCGCTCGATGTCTGCCTGCTCGATAAGGGAGTTCAGGAGGGAGGATCTCGAGAGGGTATGCGAGATAGAACTCAGGTCCTTCCCGGATCCCTATCCGTGTCAGCTATTCCTCGTTTACCACTACCTCGCCCCGGATCTGTTCCTCGTAGCGGAGTGCGAGGGCAGAGTCGTTGGCTACTCCGTGGGCGTGGTAGAGGGAAGAGAGAAGGGCCACCTTATGTCCATTGCTGTGGACGAGGCCTATAGGGGTAGGGGGTTGGGCAGGGCCCTCATTAGGGAGTTCGAGTCCAGGGTCAGGGCGGCCGGAGCCTCCAAGGTGATCCTCGAGGTCTCGGTCAAGAACAGGGTGGCAATCTCTCTATACAAAAAGCTGAACTACAAGGTGGTCGGGATCCTGCCCAACTACTACCCGAGTGGGGAGGACGCCTACCTAATGCTTAAAGAACTTAGCCAGGGCTGACCTGACTTCCTCCTCGTATTCCGGGAGCGCGTAGAGCCTAACGAAGCAGACGCAGGGAGGCATGTACCTCATTATGCTCTCCTCCACCTCGACCACTCCGCGCTCCTCTCCCCCCACTAGCACTCTCGCTGGTCTCTCCGTGCTGTAGACTGGCAGCGTTTCGACGAAGAGAGCGACCTTGGGGGGGACCAGGGAAACCTCGGATTCCACGAATGCCTCGAGCTCGCGGGCTCGCGTGACGATCTCTCTCTCGCTCCAGCACATTCTGACATCGTTTACCACTGCCTTGTAGCCCCTCCTGCTGAGCAACTTCGACGCAAGGTCCTCGACGGCGGGCGAAAGCACTCTCCTCGCTAACGCGACGTTCAGTAGCCCGGACACTAGAGAGTCGTCCCACAGGTGATACACACCCTCCCGGATCGCTTTGAGTATGCCGCTGAAGTTCATGTAGGTCTCCAGGAGGTCCCCCAGCTCCCGGTACTTCATGAGCTCAGAGTATACGTTCCTAAGCAGTATCTGGTACCCGGTGATCGTCTTGTGATAGTACACGGCTTTGTACATGTGTAGCCTGGCTACGTAGAAGCTCTCGAGGGCGTTCAAAGCCTTGAGAGGCACTACGATCCCCGAGCTGCCCGGGGACAGGAACGACACCAGCCTGTGGAGGTCTATCCTTCCGTACGCTACCCCGGTGTGGTACGCGTCCCTCGGTAGGTAGTCGAGCCTGTCGACGTCTATGTCGCTGGAGACCATATCGTTCAGCAGACTGGAGCCGCTCTTCCCTCGGAGTATCGAGACGACCTCGTTGGCGTCGATCCCGTGCTTCCTCATGACCTCGTTCAGCTCCGGGTCCTGGGTTACCACCGCCTCGACGAGATCCCCCCACTCCCTACCCCACAGCTCCATGAGGAGGGGCTCCAGGGAGTGGGAGTAGGGAGCGTGGGCTATGTCGTGGAGCAGCGCGCTCACCTTGACCAGCAGTACGTCGTCCTTGGTCATGAAGCCCTCCTCGCTCAGCCTTTGAGCGATAAGGCCCGCTATGTACATGGACCCGAGAGAGTGCGAGAACCTGGTGTGGGTAGCGCCCGGGTAGACGTACCACGCGAAGGGGAGCTGCCTGATCCTCCTCAGCCTCTGGAAGACCCTGGTGGATACGATGTCGCTGAAGACCCCGGCGAGCTTGACGTACCCGTGAAGCTCATCATAGACGTAGGCTATCTTCTCCAACTCACCGGCCCAGATTATTCTACGGGGAAGCCTATATACGCTCGACCGACGCTCCTGGGGCGCGCGAGCCGCGCCGGAGTGGCGGGAGTGCGACGGGAGGGCTTCGGTACTGGATAGCGTCCTGCCGCGCTCCGGGCCACTCCCCTATAAACCTCCTTCATTGGGACATCAAACCGGGGCCGCGCTCTCACTGGAACCAGCGGGTCCTTAATACTACCGGGAGCGGTTAATCCCGGCCTCAAGACCGAGAAAACCTATCAGCAAACGCGGTACTAGGACCCCCGGTTCGGGGGGCCTCGGTTTATGGCAGCAGTACGGCTATGACTATTAGGGCTATACCGAGTATGGTCAGCCCCAGCGTGAGCCTCTTTATCTTGAGATTCCACATGAGCTTCCCGAGCTTCGCCAGCCCGTAGGCGGCGTAGACGGCGGCGATGAAGAGCAGTATCGCCAGCCCGGCGGTAGCGGCCGCTTTAGCTGGATCGCTCCCCGAGAATATCCTAGCGAACGGCTCGAGGATACTCCTGGAGGCCTCTATTACGGTCTCGACGCCCATCGTACCCTGTCTATTGCTAGGCACCGGCTTTACTTATAAAGCGGTAGGCGCAACGGAACCCCGTTACGACCTCCTGAACGCTCCTGCGCCGGCGTACCTCGAGTCGCCCGAGAGGTAGTCCTCTATCCTGAGCAGCTCGTTATACTTAGACGTCCTCTCGCCTCTAGCGGGGGCCCCGCTCTTTATCAGTCCGGTGCCGTAGGCCACGGCTATGTGCGCTATAGAGACGTCCTCGGTCTCTCCACTTCTGTGACTTACTATGGCCTTGCCCCCCAGCCTCCTGAGGAGCTCTACGGACTCCTCGGCCTCGGTAAGGGTCCCAATCTGGTTGACCTTTATTATAGCGCCGTCTATCGCTCCCCCGGAGAAGTACTCAGAGACGAGCCTGGCGCTAGTCACGGTCAGGTCGTCTCCTATGATCAGCGCCCTACCCCTGAGAGCCGACTTCAGCTCCCGGAAGTAGTGGGGCTGGTCCTCAGCGAACGGGTCCTCTATGCTGACTACGGGGAACTCCGCGACGAGATCCACGTAGAGCTCCAGTAGCCTGTCCCCCCCGAGCCTCCTGCCGTCAACGAGGTAAGCCCCGCCGCTGTAGAACTGAGACGCCGCCGCATCGACGGCTAGCAAGAAGTCCTCGCCAGCTCTATAGCCAGCCTCTGAGATAGCCTTCACGAGAGCCTCCAGAGCCTCCCTGGTCTCCTTCATCGGTGGAGCGAAGCCCCCCTCGTCCCCGACGTTGATGGCCGCCGGTCCGTAGGTCCTCTTGAGGAGCTCCTTCAGGGTCTTGTAGACCTCCACAGCTATCCTGAGGGCCTCGGAGAACGTCGACGCTCCCACGGGAGCTATCATGAACTCCTGGAACGAGAGCTCGTTGCCCGCGTGCGCACCGCCGTTGATTACGTTCATTAGCGGTACGGGGAGGACCCTCGCCAGCCTTCCCCCCAGGAACTCGAAGAGGGGGAGCCCGGCGGTGTCCGCCGCAGCGTTGACCACAGCTAGGGAGGTGGCGGTGGTCGCGTTGGCGCCTAGCCTAGACTTGTTCGGCGTTCCGTCGATCTCTATAATCCTCCTGTCCACATCCCTGAACCTATACGAGCTCATCCCGGTGATGGCCGGTGCTATGTACTTGTTCACGGCCTCCACAGCCTTCCCGACGCCTCTGCCCAGATACCTCTTGTCTCCATCCCTAAGCTCGACCGCCTCCCTGAGGCCCCGAGACGCTCCAGCCGGGGCTATCCCCCTGCCGCAGCCTCCGCCCCTCGTTACCACGCTGACCTCGACGGTCGGGTCTCCTCTAGAGTCCAGCACCTGCAGGGCTCTCACATGCTCTATTACGAACTCGGACACCCGCGTCACCCCCGCTCCAGGACCCGGCCTCACTATTAAGACCCCGATCCGAGCGCCCTCCCGGCCTGCTCGCACGCTCTCTCTAGCTTTACCCTGGACTCTATATCGATCAGGAGGACCCTCCAATCGTCGATAACTTTCCGGTACACGTCGAGCTTCCTCCTCAGTCCCGGGACCACCGCGTCGGCGAAGTCCAGTTCCGAGAGCTCCTCGTATATCCCCTCGGCGAGCTCGAAGTACCTGTAGCTCTCCTCGTAGTCCCCGCTCCTTAGGAGCTCCAGTGAGAGTCTCTTCAGCTCCCCTATGAGGTCCGCGCTGCCCAGGACGTAGGGCACCGGGTGAGCGCGGAGCTCTTCGGGACCCTTGAGGCCCCCTCCGAAAACCGTGGAGTAGAGCTGTATCGCCTCGACATACTCGGCGGCTATAGAGTAGAACAGACCCGAGTAGTAGAGCTCGGGGTGGGATGAGACGCTCTCCACCAAGGACTCGAAGGCTCTGCTGAGCTCGCGTGCGAGCTCGTGCGCGCCAGCTTGGTCCCTTCTCAGGACGCTTGAAACCAGTCTCCTGGAGAGGCGGGAGAGCTCTCTCCCAGCGTTAACGAGCCTCTCTCGAGCGGCTTCCATTTCCACCAGCTTCTCCCTGAGGGCCTCAACGCGCAAACCTCCCAACGCGCCACCCGCACTAGTCCGCGAGGAGCGCAAATTTACGCGACCCGGGTACAGCTCCCGCCCGCTGGGACGCTGTTTTTATGCTCTAGAGTCCCGGAAATAGCGGCGGCGGTCGTCCAGCCTGGTCTAGGACGCCGGCCTTCCACGCCGGAGATCCCGGGTTCGAATCCCGGCCGCCGCACTGCCCCGCGGGGGTGAGGGCTCGAGGACCGCCGCCATCGACCCTCCCGGTTAGCGTTCCCCGGGCCCCGGTCGAGTCCGGCCTGAGGGAGCGGGCCAGCGCCGGGAGCATCATGGACGAGGATCTCCCGGGCCGGCCGAGCCCATGCCATAACCGCGAGTGGGCGCCCGGGGGAGGGCGGCAGACACTTCGAGCTCTCTCGAAGGGCTGAGTTGCCCTACTAGAGGGTTTCGCCGCCAGTCGTCCGAGGGTGCCGGACGCTCGCTCGTAATCCTGGGCGCGCTTCCTGAGAGTTTGCGTTTTACGGTGCTGAGGCGAGGGGTACCCCGAGAGCCCCATGGAAATGCTGATAGAAATGCCGCAGGAACAGGCGTGCCGGTCGTCCTAGCGGTCAACCCGGGGCAGCCCCTCCTGGCACTAGCCCTCCGGATGGCCGGGGAGAGGGTACCAAGCCCGCAGGAGGAGGGAGTGCGCGCTGCTGACCGGAGCCCGGCGGAGCTCTCCGCGGGTGAAGCGTTGCGGAGCCGAGCGAGGCCCGAGGGTATATAGCGTCTCACTAACATAGTCTGTGGAAGATGGGGGAACCCTACAGGATTAGCTGGCGGGACGTGGCCGCACTGATCGAGGCCGTACTTAGAGCGGAGGCTGTCAAACCCGCTCAGCAGGCCAAGAGGGACGCCTTCAAGAAGTTCGGGATACTGGGGACCAGGAGGGACTCGCCGCTAACGGCCATCTTCTACGGCATCATGCTCAGGTTGGGAGTGATAGACAGGGCGATAGAGGACCTGACAGGCTCCAGGAGCCCCCTGCTGCTCGACCCGCGGCTTAGGGCCGCGCTTAGGGTCTTCATCTACCTGGAGCTCTTCGCCAAGGAAGGTGTGACCTACGAGAGGAAGCTCGAGTGCCTGAAGAGGACCGCGGCATGGCTCTCGTCCAGAGTCCACCCGTACGTCGGTATGTGGTTCGTGGACGCTGTCGAAGGGCTCTCTACCTACAAGCTGACCCCCAAGTCTCCAGACGACGAGCTGATGCTCAGGTATCTTCTCCCACCGTGGTACGTTAGGAGAATAATCGAGCTCGCGGGCCCCGAGGAAGCCGACAGGCTACTAAGGTCCTTCATGGAGAGGCCCAAGATAAGCGTGAGGGTGAACCTCCTCAAGGCCACAGTCGAGGAGGTCTTGGAGAGACTTAAGGCTGAGGGGAAGGACCCTGAAGTCTCGGCGGTGGTCCCGACCGTCGTGAGGTTCGAAGGCCCGTACAACTTCGACAGGTCGGAGCTCTTCAGGAGCGGCAAGATAGTAATACAGGAGGAGCCGGCGGCTCTAGCTTCTATAATCCTTGACCCGAGGCCCGGCGAAACGGTCGTGGACCTAGCGGCAGCGCCCGGGGGTAAGACGGAGCACATGGGGGAGCTGATGAGGAACCGAGGCACCATCTACGCTTTCGACGTCGACGAGACCAGGATGAGGAGGCTCGAGGAGCTGGTCAGGAGGGCTGGGATAACGATAGTCAAGACTTTTGTCCGCGACGGAAGGGAGGCTCCCAGAGTGCTCGGAGAGGGGGTAGCGGACAGAGTCCTCGTCGACGCTCCGTGTAGCTCCGACGGCACTCTAGCTAAGAACCCGGATCTGAGGTGGAGACTGGTGGAGAGCGACGTGGCCAAGCTAGCCCAGCTCCAGTACGAGCTCCTGAAGGCCGCGCTCAAGCTGGTTAAGCCGGGCGGGCGCATACTCTACACTACCTGCTCTCTACTCAAGGAGGAAAACGAGGAGGTCGTCGAGAGGCTCCTCAGGAGGGAGGGCAGGAAGGTGAGGCTAGTCCCCCTCGAGGGTCCCTACTCCCCCGGCTTTCTGCCTGGCACCATGAGGGTGTGGCCGCACGTCCACAAGACCATAGGCTTCTTCTACGCGCTATTGGAGAAGACCGGCGGGGGCTGAGCGATCGGGCGGGGGCGAGGACCTACCCAGAATGCTAGCTGGGCGCCGCCTTAGCTTTCCTGGGAACGGACGACGGGGGCACTACCGTCGGCACCGGCAAACCGGCTTCCTTTCTCTTCCTGACCCAGTACTCTCTCCTGTTCCTCTGCCTCGGGGGTAGGTTCCTCCTGGGCCTCGAGGGTATCTTAGGCGTGGCACTCCTCACCTTCCCGGCCTTCGTCATGGAGCCGTGAGTGGGCACTACTGCTCACCAGACTCTACTTGCACACAGAGAATTATAAGCCGAGCTGTTTCGCCTAGGCGTATCCCTGTCCGCGGTTTTCTCAGCTTCGGTCTGGACCCCCTCTTTGGCCATCACTCTATACTTGACGTACCTGTCGAGCGGGGAGAACCTGGGCGGGCTGGCGACGACGGTGTCGCTCCCGCATTTGGGGCAGATCTCCTTCAGAGTGTAGGCTCCGCATCTGGGGCACTTCCTTATGAAGAACCTAACCAAGCTTCACCCTCTCGAAGCTGAAGCTTATGCCGAGCTTCTTGCTTAGGCTCTCGGCCATTTTTACCACCTCCGCCAGTCTACCCTCTAGCACCTTGTAGTCCGTGCCGATGAGCTCGATCCTGTACCTCGGCGCTCCCTCGGTGTACACTCTGACCCTGACGTCGCCTCCGGGGGCGGCGCTCGCGGAGCTGAGCAGCTCCCTGATCCTGTAAACGCCGTCCGGCTCGAAGCTAGTTAGGGTGAACACGCCCCCGATCTTGACCTGCTTGAGCTTCGCCACGTGCTTGGGTATCTCCTCCATGAGCTCCGCAACCCACTCGTCCGGAACCCCAGCGCTTCTGAGGACCTCCTCCCCCCTGAGTAGCGCGTCCTCGAAGGCTGTCAGGACGTCCCCGTACGCCTCCTCCAGCTTCCGCCACACGCTCAGGTAAGCCTCATCGAGGCTCCTGCCGAGCCTCTTGGCGACGAGCTCCAGGATCTTCTCAGCCTTCCTCGCGCGCTTCCACTCCTTCAGCTTCCTCTTGCGCTCGGTCTCGACGACTCTCTTCAGGGATACGTCGACCTGCCCCTTCCGCCTGTCCACCCTTACGACCTTCACGACGATCTTCTGCCCCTCCTTGACGACCTCCCTTATGTTCTTGACCCACTTGCTGCTCACCTCGTTCCACGGGAGGTAGGCTTCGATACCGTACTCGTCCAGCTTGACGTAGGCCCCCAAGTCGAATATTCTATCCACGGTCGCTACGCAGAGCTCGTTTATAGAAGGAAGACCCTCCCTCCTAATCAAGGCTTCCTACCCCAGAACTCTGACGATTTCGCCTAGAATCTTAGCCTTCCCCCCGGTCGGCACAGCTAGCAGGGATCCGCAGACGAAGCACTTCACCGGGAAGGTGGCGTGGTCGAAGACTACCTGCTCGTTGCCGCAAGAAGGGCACTTAACCCTCAGGAAGGAGCTCCTCGGCATCGGGATGAGGATCCTCTTCTTCTTCATTTAACCACCTCGACTAGCTCGACCTTTTTCAGCCTTACGCCCTCTCTGTGCTGTATGTAGCCGCACTTGCCGCATTTCAGCTTTAGCACGACTTTCTTGGTTACCTTGGCGAATCTCTTCTGCTCGGGCTTCCGCTTGCTCCCGTAGCCCTCCTGCTTGCGCCTGTACCTGCGCTCGCCCTCCGCTAGAGCCCTCCTCCTGCCGTGCTTATACATGGTTACGCTGTGCTCCACATGCGTCCCGCACCTGGGACAGTACGTCCTAATCACCCTGGGTACTCTCAACTCCCGCTCCTCTCGAACTATTAGCCGAAGAGCTTAAAAGCTAAGCCGTGTCCTCGAGCACGGCCAAAGCTGTCCAACGGGCACCGCGAATAGGCATCAACCGCCAAGGCTCTTTTAAGGATCGCCCTCAGGATACCTGAGCTGGGGAAGGATCGTGGACGTAGCCATAGCGCTAGGGTTCGCGCTGATGGTATACATAGCGTGGTGCATAGGAGCTAACGACGCATCCAACCCCACGGAGTGCGCCGTTGGTGCTGGAGCGCTGAACCTCAGGAGGGCGCTGGTGCTCTTCTCGGTCTTCGTCGCGGCGGGCTCCCTGCTCCAGGGCTGGATGGTAATGAAGACTTTCGGAGGGGGCGTAAGCGACCTGAAGAGCATCTACGACGCGCTAACGGCGTCGCTGGCTACTGGGACTTGGATAACCGCGGCGAGCCTCCTAGGCATGCCGATATCGACCACACACAGCGCTGTCGGGAGCGTGCTGGGAGTGGGTTTAGCACACTTCTTCATCTACGGGAGCGCGAGCGTAAGATACGAGGTGGTGCTCAGGGTAGTGATCAGCTGGATCACATCGCCGCTGGGCTCCATAGCCCTCGCGGCCCTGCTCTACGTAGCCCTGAGAAAGCTTTACGGCTACAGTACGACGAAGATGGGTATACCCCCGGACAGAGTGGACAGAGTGCTGAGGTACGTGTTGATAGGCGCGCTGGCCTTCTCGGCCTACAGCTTTGGAGCCAACGATGTGGGGAACGCCACTGGGGTTTACGTGGCGTTCGTGAGGCTCGGCGGGGCTCCCGCGAGGGGTATAGACGTGGCGACGGCGATGGTGCTCGCCGCCGTAGGAGCATTTGGGATAGCGCTGGGGGGCTTCACGGTGGGTAGGAGAGTAATCGCGACAGTAGCGTACAGGATAACCAGGCTAGACCTCGTCAGCGGTGTTGCCGGGGAGCTCGCCAACGCGCTAGTCGTTTGGCTGTTTACTACTGTGCCATACGTTCTGTTCGGGTACGGCATGCCCGTATCGACAACTCACGCGAGCGTATCGGCGATCATCGGGATCGGCTTAGTTAAGGGCGGCCCGAGGGGCATCAGCGCGTCGACGGTCCTGAAGATCCTCGCGTCGTGGCTGTTAACGGTACCGCTCTGCAGCGGTATAGCGTTAGGATTGAGGGTTCTAGTGTACGGCGTACTCCGCGTCTGACGCGCTCCGCGTTTGATCGGCGGATTCGCGGCCGGGCACACGGTTACAAGATGACGTGAGCCGGAGACCCTGGAGTTGCTGGTAAGCTGCGTGTGGGGTGAGCGAGCAAACCGGGAGAGAGCCGTGTACAAAGGCTTAAAAGCCTTAAGCTGACAGGAATGTGAGAGGGCCCGTAGCTCAGCCAGGTGGAGCGGCGGACGCGAGGCCGAGGCTCTTAACCCGTAGGTCCCGGGTTCAAATCCCGGCGGGCCCGCTGCGCAACAACTATAGCCTCCGCAGAGCCTTGTTCTAGCGCCTCTATTCTAACCCGCGGCCGTGCTCAGCGCGGTCCCGGGCTCTCCGCGTTGCGGAGGTTAGGGCAAGGCTAAGGCCGTCCCCTCGCTCCTGGGGTCCGCGGCTACCTCCGCTACGCGCCTGGGGACGTCCACCGCGGCCGCGTGGACTAGGCCCGTGGGTCCGTACCATTCCACGAGGTCTACGGTGAGGTCCCCGGGCTTGACGCTCTTGTACCTAGACTCCACCACCACTCTCTTCTTCCCGGAGTACTCTACGAAGATGAACCTCGGCGCGTCCAGAGCGCGCGGCAGGTCGAGCCCGTAGACGAAGATGTTCTCGTAGATCCTCGCGTGTATCTGGGGCCTCATATCGCCTCCGGCGCACCCTATCACGTACCTCCTCTTCCCGTCGTCTATCCCCAGCACCGATAGAGTGTGCAGAGGCCTCTTCCCGGGAGCCGGGCTGTTGGGCAGTCCCCCCTTCTTGGCGAAGCCGTAGCCCCTGTTCTGCACGGGGAACCCTAGAGCCATCAGCCCGGACCCGAAGGGGTGGAAGAGGCTCTGGATGAGCCCCACGACCGCCTCGGAGTCCGAGACCACGAGGAACGTCGTGTCTCCGCTCCCGTAGCCTGAGCCTCCGCTGGTCCCCCTGCTCAGCAGGAGCTCGCGAGCTTTCCCGTACTCCAGGTAGTAGCTCACGTCCACCTCCATGTAGTCCGGGTCCCCTAAGAACGAATCGCGGAACCCGTACGCGACCTCGACCACCTCAGCCCAGGCCTCGACCCTCCTCGGGTCGTCGAACGCTGAGCTGCGTAGGTCCAGCTCGTGGATCGCCGAGATCATGTGTAGCGTGGTCACGCCCTGCGTGTTCGGGGGCAGCTCGTAGAGCTCCCTGCCGTCTATCGCCATCCTGAGGGGCTTCGCCTCGTAGCCCTCGTGGTCCATCATGTCGTCGAGCCCTATGTCCACTCCCTGCTCGTTCAGCTCCTCGACGAACCTCTCGGCGAGCCTCCCGTAGTAGAACTCGTCCCAACCGCGCGTAGCCAAGATCCTCAGGGTCCTAGCCATCTCCTTGTTCGATATATACGCTCCAGGCCTCACGCCCCTGTAGTACCTCGACCACCTGTACTCCCCGAGCTCCCCCTCAGAGAGCTCCGAGGCTCTCGCTAGGTAGTAGCTCGCGTAGAAGCCGTTGTAGGCTAGGGAGGTGGCGGGGCGGAGCAGCCTCTCCAGGGGGAGTCTGCAGAACTCCTCGCTGAGGAAGCCCCACAGGTTGACCAGGCCCGGCACGGTCACCGTGAGCGGACCCCTCTTGGGTAGTCGCCTGAGGTACTCGTCCGCCCTGAACCCTGACGGAGACCTCCCGCTCGACGCGTAGGCCGCTACCTCGTCGCCTACGAACGCTAACATGAAGCCGTCTCCACCCGGTCCACCGGCATGCGGTAGCACGACGGAGAGGACGGCGCTGGCGGCTATCGCCGCGTCGAAAGCGTTGCCCCCCTCCTCTAGGATTTCTAGAGCGGCTTTGGAGGCTAGCTGGGAATCCGAGGAAACGGCCCTGGTTCCGTGCGCCGCCTTTATTACAACCACGGATCTCGCCGGAGGGAACTCCCCAGTAGCAATATAACCACCAAAGGAGTAGGGACCCCGCCCCTCACCTACCTCAGCCTCTCCTCGGGCCGGAGGCTGTTGGAACGTCCCGCTACATGCGAGGGGTCGACCGTCCCTATGAGGCGTAGGCCTGCGCGAGAACTCTCGTCCTCAGGCATTTTATCTTGGAGACGCGGTACACGTAGTAGGTGAAGGTGGATCGATCGAGAAGCGAGGGTATGGATCGACGTGCTGACGTCTAAGCAGGGGGCCCTCCTGGGGACCCTCGCCAGGGAGCTTACCGAGAGGGGCTACGAGGTTCTCGTCACGTGCCGCGATTATGAGTATACGTGCAAGGTCCTCGAAGTCCTCGGAGTCCCGTACGAGGTCGTGGGCAGGTACGTGGAGGGCGACCCGTACTCCAAGGTCCGCGAGGACGGTCTGAGAGTCTCGGCTCTAGCGGATCTGGTGCGGAGGTTCTCGCCGGAGTACCTGGTAGCCTATCCTAACCCCCCTGCCGCTAGAGTAGCCTTCGGTGCCGGCATCAAATACGTAGCGTTAACCGATTCGCCCCACGCACTCGTACCGAGTAGGCTGTCCCTCCCGCTAGCGGACTTCGTGATCTTCTCCGAGTGCGTCCCGGTGGCGGAGATAGAACCTTACGTTAGTAGGAAGTTTACAAGGCTCTTGACCTACCGCGGGGTTGACGAGGTCGGGTGGATAAAGAGGCTTGAACCTAGGGAGGAGGACGTGAGGATGCTGGGGCTCGAGCCGTGGGGCTACGTAGTCTTCAGACCGGCCGAGGAGATGGCCACGTATTACAGAGGGCTGAGCCTCGTGCCGACTCGCGATGTCCTCCGGGTCCTCGTTGAGCTCGGCTACGAGGTCGTCCTCCTCCCCCGCTACTCGGGACACAGGGAGCTTAGGGAGAGGGGGGTGGTGGTCCTAGAGAGAGGGTTCGTCGGCCCCTCGCTAACGTACTATGCGAGGTTCGTGGTGACGGGCGGAGCCTCTATCGCTAGGGAGGCCGCGCTGCTCGGGACCCCGGCCGTAACGTACACGCCCCTCGATCTCCACGTCAACTCCTGCGTCGAGAGGTGGGGCTACCCCCTCAAGAGGGCCGGATCCCTGCGAGAAGTAGAGAGGCTAGCGAGAGAGTTTGCCGAAGTCCCACCGCAGGACAGGAGGCCGTACCTCGAGAGAGCTAAGTCTATGGAGGACCCCCTCACGGTGGTTGAGCGAATACTCGGAAGAAGCAACGCCGGGGAGCGCGGTAGCGGGAGTTCGCCCGGGACTCCGGGGGCGGGTAGTTGAAGGTCTACGTGACGCTCTGGTTCAAGGACTTCAGGAGGAGCGATTTAGTGAGCGAGGTTACCGGGGGAGGCTTCGACGGGTTCGAGCTGAGCCTGGACTACCCCCTCTGCGGCCCCACGAGGCTGGAGGAGGTTCCGCAACTCGGGGATCTCCTGAGGTCCGGTCTCAGAGTGGCGGTGCACCTGCCGTGGCGTGAGATATACCTCGCTTCGCCCGTAGAGGAGGTCAGGAGGGTCTCCCTAGACTACACCACCAGGTGTCTGGAGGAAGTTCGGAGGATCGAGCCGGATTACGGGCTCCTGCACGTGATAACGGACCAGGCCGTGTGCTCCGACAGCGTAGAGGAGTGCGTATCCGCCGCCGCTAGGTCTCTCGAGATGCTCTCCAGAATTGCCGATGAAATGGGAATACCGCTCTACGTCGAGACGACCAGGAACTACTGCTGCGGAGGCCTCGAGCAGTCCGTGAGCTACCTCGAGCGTAACGTAATGCTGTGCCTCGACGTCCCGCACGCCGTCGAGAGGCACAGCAGGCTCCGCAAGAGGCCCCTAGGGTTGAGCGACGTGCTGCGGGATGCTCCCCCCAGGGCCCTCGAGGCTATAGAGTGCGTTCACCTCCACGGGTACTCGATGAGCGGGTATCACGTCGTCGAGTCTCACCTCGAGCCCGATAGGGGGTTGCTGAGCGAGTACCTGGAGGTTCTGAGGAGGGGGACCCTGAGACCCAGATACACCGTCCTGGAGGCCTTTTACTCCTCCGAGAGGAGACCGCTACGGTTCGACGAGCTGAGGTGGTGCGTCGATGAGCTCAAGAAGGGTCACGCTAGGGGTAGATGAAGCCGGCAGGGGCTCTCTGGTAGGGGACATGTTCGTCGCCGGTGTAGCGTTAGCGGACGGGCTGGAGGAGGCTTTACTGGAGGCCGGAGTCAGGGACAGCAAGTCCCTCGGGAGGTCGAGGAGGCGCGAGCTCCTCCTGGACGTGATAAGGTTGTCGGACCTGATAGTCGTCTCCCGGGTCGTACCCGAGGATATTGATAGGGGGAACCTCAACGACCTGGAACTCAGGGCCGTCGAGAGGATTTTGAAGCACGCCAGGTCGAGGCGGGTCGCCCTCTCTAGGATAGTCGTGGACGAGATCGCGGGACGGAAGGAGGCCCTGGAGAGGTTCGCCAGGAAACTCTTCCCCGATGCCGAGGTAGTGATGAAGCCCAAGGCCGATAGAGAGTTCGTCCAGGTCTCAGCAGCGTCTATAGTGGCAAAGTGCTTGAGAGACGAGTTCGCCAGGATCCTGAGCTCGTGGTATGGAGAGTTCGGGAGCGGCTACCCGTCAGATCCCAGGACCGTGAGGTGGCTCGAGGCGACGCTGTCAGCGGGAACCCTCCCCGGCTGCGTCAGGAGGTCGTGGAGGACCCTCAGGAGAGCTCGGTCAAGGGCCCTGGACGAGTTCGCGAAAAAGAAGTAGAGCCCTGGGCTGGCCCTGGAGATTCGCCCATTTTAGGGTACCGCGTCATCTACGCCGGTGTCGCAGGAGTGATCCCTCCCGACTACGCCAAGAGGATGTGTAGGTCGGAGTACGTCGCGCACAGGGTCTACCTGTACGCAAGTAGGTACCTGGCTGGGGGGAAGCTGCGGAAGGCCCTATCCAAGGCCTCCGGGGATGAGCTCAGGCACTACGAGTTCTGGAGGAGAGTGGGCGGGGAGTGCGGAGGGCCCTCAGCGCTCGTCGAGGTCCTGGCCCTCTTGGCGTTCTCCGCTCTCTTCGGTATAACGGTGCTGGTCAGAACCCTCGAGCGCATGGAGGGAGATGCCAGCAGAGCGTACGAGGAGCTCTCCAGAGGCGTGCCCGAGCACTCGGAGGAGCTGAAGTCGATGGCCGAGGAGGAGAGGGTGCACGAGGAGGAGTTCGCCAGCAGCATCGATGAGGCCAGGGTCAGGTACCTGGGCTCCATAGTCCTCGGGGTCTCGGACGCACTGATCGAACTCACCGGAGTGTACGCCGGGGCCCTGGGAGTACTGGAGTCGGCGAGGACCGCCGGGACCGTAGGGCTTCTAGCGGGGCTCTCGGCCTCCATATCCATGGCCGCGGCGTCCTACGCTCAGGCGAAGCACGAAGCCGGCAGGAGGCCTGGCACCGCCGCCCTCTTCACCGGTCTATCGTACCTGGCCGTGGTGCTCGCTCTGGCCGCGCCCTACTTCCTCGCGGACGCGCTGCTGCTAGCGTTCGTCTTCATGGTGATCAGCGCGATCCTGATCGTCGCTTACGTCTCGGTGTACAGCTCGGTGCTGTTCGGAAGGAGCTACCTCAGAGAGCTCGCTTCGAACGCGGCGATGCTCCTCGGCGTCTCGGCGGCCCTCTACGCTCTGGGCAGAGCGCTGGGGTCGCTCGCGGGCTAGAGACCGATCTCAGTAGGGCAGAGGCGGAAAGCCCTCGCCCAGCGGGTCGTCCGACTCCAGGATCGCCGTCGAGTACCCCGTTACGTAGCACGCTCGGGTCGCGGTGGATATCTCCGGGACCACCGCTTTGCGGTTCTCGACCACCGCCTCTTCGACGACTCTGCCCACGAACACCGTCCCTATAGCGCTCACGAACTCCGCGGGCTCGTAGGTTCCAATCTCGCCTAGGTAGTGGAGGTAGGCTAGGTGAGCCGAGGAGCCGGTACCGGAGGGGGACCTGTCGAGGAGGGGCCTCCCCTGGCTACCGAAGACCAGTATGCCGTAGTACCTCGGCGGGCTCCGCGAGATCCTCTTTGAGAACCTAAACCCGTAGAACTCGTGGGCGGACGCGCTCCGGGCCGCCTCGGAGACCCTGTCCCAGAGCTCTCGGGAGAGCTCGAAGAGCTCGGATAGCAGCTCGGGGCTCCACTCAACCCCCAGCTCGTCGAGATCTACGAGGCCGTAGAGGTTTCCCCCGTACGCTAGGCGCACCGTCACGTCCCCGAACTTCGCGGATCCGGCTCTGACGTCGCCCAGGACGAAGGACGGCACATTTACCATGGACACTTTACCCTCCTCGTCCACGGTCAGCTTCACGAGGCCGGCCGGAGTATCTTGGACGACCTCTCGGACGACCTCATGTAGCAGACCGCTCCTGGCTAGGTAGCACGCCAGACCCATGGACGCGTGGCCGCACATGTCGTGCCACCCGGTAGGATCGAAGAACAGGGCCCCGTAGTGAGCTCCGCTGCTAGACGGGCTAGTGACGAGCACTCCGTAGGAGCTGCTGAATCCCCTGGGCTCGTAGGTGAGCAGCTTGCGGATCCAGTCGAGATTCCTCTCGCAGTAGACCTTCTTCTCTTTCATATCGTTCCCGGGAATCCTGGGAGCGAACACTATCCTGACGGGCATCCCGGCGTTGTGAACCTCGATGAAGCTTAGAGTCCTCAAAGCAGGTCCCGGTGGGGTATCGCGCGAGGGTAAGATAAAAGAGAACCGCGCGGAATGCCGGTAAGAGAAAAAGCTGTCGCCGCTAAGAGGAGGATTCGGGCTTCGCACCTTTGGATGCCGCGTAGTAGAGCGGCGCTAGCCAGAGCACCGTCGTTACCAGCGCTATGATCAGTACGAGCCAGTCGTGGAACGGGAACGAGGACATGCTATCACCTCTCCTCCAGCTCTCTCATCCTCTTCTCATTCTCGACGGCTCTGTACCACGTGTAGAACGACGCTATCACGAAGAGCCACGCGATTATGAAGAACAGCACCCAGGCCATGTTCTCACCCGGAGCTCCCCACGTGTTTCTCGATGGACTTGCTTACGATGTAGTACATTATCAAGCCCCCGACGACCAGTATCACCATCCCCGGGTAGGTGTAGTACGTGTGTAGTCCAGCGCCCCAGCCCTCGATCCACTCGCGGTAGGCTATCCACCAGGCGAAGAATATCGCTGGGACGACTATGTTTACCTTCACCAGGACGTCCCACCACCTCCCGAGCCTCACGAGGGGCTTTATGTCCATGTCCATGAGCCCCCTCCTCACCTCGGCCGCGCTAGTTAGGAACGCCGTTATCAGGGCTATGAATATCAAGCCCACGCTGAGGCCCACGACGCCCCAAACGGTATCGTAGTAGTCGAGCCAGGTGCCGCTGAGGGCGGGAGGGATCCCGCAGACCAGCGCGAGTATCCCGGTTATCAGGGCGGCGTGCGGAGTCTTGAGCCCAAAGTCCTTCAGGGGTCTCATGGCCACCTCGTGGATGGTGATGAGGCTAGTGAATGCTGCGAACCAGAACGCTATGAAGAAGAACGCAGCGTAAGCGTGGCCCCGCTGGACCCATCCTCCTGAAGAGCTGTGGCAGGACTATAAACGCTAGCCCCTCCCCAGCTGCCTCTATGTCCTTGTAGGGGGTGGCCGAGATCGCGAAGATCAGGGGTATGATTGCCGTCCCCGCCATCCAGGCTACCGCCGAGTCGTTGACTACGTTACCGAAGGCCGTGAGCGTCGGATCGTCGTTCCTCCTCATCCACGCGCCCGCGCATATCAGGAAGCCCCAGGCTATCCCAATGCTCCATATCACCTGGGACAGCGACTGCACCCAGGTCGCGGGATCGCCCAGCGCCTCAAGCCTGGGCACCATGTAGAACTCCAGCCCCTTCTCTGCCCCCGGCAGCGTCAAAGTGAATATAGCTAGTCCCACCGTGAAGATGAAGAGCAGCGGGAACATGAACCTGGCCACCTGCCCTATCCCCCTGATCCCGAACGCTGTAACGATTATGCTCAGGACCATCATGAGGATCCCGACGCCCAGGGACTCCCAAGAGTAGCCGAAGCCCTTCCAGAAGGCGGCAGCGTCAAAGCCGGGAGCGAAGAAGGTCCCGGCTATAGCGTGGAGCATGTAGTAGAATATCCAGCCGGTGACGACCCAGTAGTAGCACATTATCATGAAGTCCGCCCACGCCATCCACATGCCCCCGAACGCGGCCAGCTTCTTGTGCCTGGCGGCCAGGTTGTAGGGCCCGTGTACCGGGCCTCCTCGACCGAGCTTCCCGATCGCGTACTCTGCTACGGCCAGCGGGAACGCGACTATCACCA
>CALKCU010000047.1 GCA_938083005.1 uncultured Sulfolobales archaeon
TCTTCTCCCTAAACGCTGTGTACCCCAGGAAGCCCAGAACTCCTATGATGACGATGAGAGCGATTGCGGTCCGGACCGCTCCTCGGGCCACGCTTGACAGCCTCTAGTATTTCCTCTTGTTCCCCTTATAAATTCTAAAAATTCCTTAAACCTTAAAATAAATCCTGCGCATTTTCCTCGAAGATCTCTGACGCGAAGCGGCCTCCGTTCGCTGCGAGCTCCTCCCGCCCCAAGGAAGATCGACGCGAGGGGTGAGCTGGTGGAGTTCCCGGTCCTAGACCTCAGCAATGCCCCTCGGTCGAGGAAGCGACCGCGGGAGCCCGAGGACTCGGAACTTCCTGCCGACGTGCGGGGAGAGCCGCTGCGAGCGGCTAGGCTATCGTTACGACCCTCTGAGTGGGTCCTCTTTAGGATAAGCAGGCCGGGCTTCACGCCCGGCCCGCGGCCCTGCGCGCCGAGGGCTCAGTACGGGCAGGCGCGCCTCCTCGGCTGTCCACAACCCCCGTGGCGGAAACAAAAGCGACATCACCGCGAGCTCCTCAGAAGGGTCCTCGATCCCGCGGCCGGGATGCGCGCTAGTCGAACTCTTCGCTTGTTCCGGGCTAAAAGCTCCGGCGGAGCTGCATCGCGGGGGCGTCCGTGACCCTGCTCATCGCCCTGAAGTGGGTTTTCGACGATAAGGAGGGCGTAGTCGTGACCTCGGACTCCAGGGTGACGGTCGGCCCCGTCAGCTACGAGACCAGGAAGGTGTACCCGATAGTCCTGGAGACGGATGAAGACGTGATCCCGCTCGCGATCGCCGGGGGCGCTGGCGACTCCGCTCTCGTTAAGCAGGGCTACAGAGTGTGCGAGAGGATCCTCGTGGACCTGGCCGCGAGAGAGTGGGGTAGGAGGACCCCGAGCTTCGAGCAGTTCGAAGAGGCCGTCGGCCGGATAGAGTCCGCCTTGATCGGCAGGCTCAGGGAGCTGCGCGACCAGGGGCTTAGCTTCAGCTTCGGCATGGTCTTGGCGAGCGTGGACCCCAGCGGGAGAGCGTCCATCTACCTGTTCGACGAGCGGGGCCTGGCCGAGCCCGTGCACGAAAACCCCGGCTTCGCCGTCATAGGCACGGGATTCTTCACGGGCGGGAACCTGCTCCTGAGGCTCCTGGGCTACGGACCCGAGGAGTGGCTGGACATGGGGGCCCTGTCGACGTTCGTGATAGACGTAGTCAGCGAGATAGACCCCGCCGTCGGGCCGTTCCTGGGCGAGAGCTACTTGATGAGTGTGGAGAACGGGAAGGTGGTGCTGGGTCCGCTGAAGGAGGAGGCAGTGAAGGAGTACAAGGAGAAGGTGAGGAAGAGGAAGGAGCTCATGAGGCGGGTCTGGAGACTGTTCGACATAGCTGGAGAACAGAGGGTTCTAGAGAAGGTGGAGGAGCTGGAGAGGGAGCTGCTGGAAAGGTAGCCGCTCGAGCGCGCCGGTCAAGACTTCGGCCGGAGTTTACCAATCTCCACGTCTACCATAGTCCCGCGATGGTCGAGCGGATCGAGACTGTAGAAGGATTGCGGGAGACTGAGGAGAAGCGCTCGGTACCACTAAAGAGATCTAGGACGGGCCGCTCGAGAATGACCCATGAGATCGAGGACGGTGCGAGGGGAACCGGATTTCGGAGGTCACGCTTAGGGGATCGCCGGCACGCGTAAGGACCTGGGGCCAGGTCTCATCGCCCGTCGACCCTTCGCAGATAGTTCGCGGGATCCTCCTACTCGGTACCCCAGCCGGACCCTAACGCTTAGCAAAGTCCTCCTCCCAGCGCTTCCGCGACCTCGGCAACGCTGCTCGAGGGTCGGTGGGAGGGGGACTCGGAGTAACGCTCGCGGCGCGCGGATCGCTTAACCGCTTGGACCGGCTAGGCCCTTCAGCGAAGCTAGACTACGAGGTAGGCCTTCCTAAGCATCTCGTTCCTCATCAGCTCCCCGCTCTCGCCCTCGAGGACTATCCTCCCAGATTCCATGACGTAGGCCCTGTTGGCCAGCTCCAGGGAGCGCTTGACGTGCTGCTCGACGAGAAGCATGGTCACTCCCCACTCGGAGTTCAGGCGCCTGAAGACCTCGAAGAGCTCCTCGACTATCTTCGGGGCTAGGCCCTGGCTGGACTCGTCCAGGAGGAGCACTCTGGGTCTGGACATCAGAGCCCTTCCTATGGCCAGCATCTGGGACTCCTCACCGGAGAGGGTGCCGGCTATCTGGTTCCTCCTCTCCTTGAGCCTCGGGAACACGCTAAACACCATCTCCAGGGTCTCATCCATCTTCGCTCTAGCCTCCCTGCTGTAGGCCCCGAGGCGCAGGTTCTCCAGGACGGTCAGCGGCACGAATATCCCCCTCCCCTCGGGGACCAGGGCCAAGCCTCTGCCGACCCTAGCATGGGGAGGCTCCCTGGTCACGTCCCTCCCGTCGAGCACTACCCGCCCCCTGTAGAGGGTCGTCAGCCCGACGATGGTCTTCAGAGTGGTGGTCTTCCCGGCCCCGTTGGGACCGACCAGAGCGACGATCTCGCCCCTGTCTACCCTCAAGCTCACGCCGTGAAGCACGACGAAGGGACCGTAGCCGGCCTCCACGTCCTTGATTTCCAGCAGCGGGCTCACACTCCCCACCCCCTCTACATGGGTCTCGTCCCCAGGTAGGCCTCCACCACCAAGGGGTTCTGGACCACCTCGCTGGGCGGCCCCTCGGCTATCAGCCTCCCCTCGTGGAGGACGACCACTCTGTCGCTTATGCTCACTATGAACCTCATCACGTGCTCGATCACTCCCAGCGTGACCCCCAGCTCCTTGTTGACCCTCCTGATCACCCCCACCATGGCCTCGACCTCGTGGGGCCTTAGACCGGCAACTATCTCATCCACGAGGAGCAGCTTGGGTCTCGTAGCCACGGCCCTGGCCAGGTCGACGAGCTTGTGCTCGACCAGGCTTATGCTCCTACCCGGGCTATCGAACTTCTCCCTGGGGAACCCGATCATCGTGAGCACATTGACAGCTTCCCTGCGAGCCTCCTCGACGTCGCCCGTCCTCAGCAGGGCCCCAGCCATGACTGCCTCCAGGACTGTCATCTTCGCGAACGGCCTCACCTTCTGCCAGGTCCTGGCCACTCCCTTGGAGGCCACCAAGTGGGGAGGCTCCCCCGTTATGTCCTCGCCCAGCAGGTAGACCCTGCCGAAGTCGGGCCTGTAGATCCCGGTGACGCAGTTCACTAGAGTGGTCTTCCCGGACCCGTTGGGACCTATGATGCCCAGAATCTCTCCCCGCCTCACCTCTAGCGACACTCCGTTGAGGGCCACCACGCCCCCGAACCTCTTGACCAGTCCCTCCACTCTCAGTATGGGCTCGGAGCTCACGCGCTCTCACCCCCGAGGAACCTGGTCCTTACCGGCCTGAGGAGCCGCCTGGTGACCGTGGCGAGCCCCTCGGGCCTCAAGACCCCCACAGTCACTAGCAGCAGCCCGTAGACTAGGAGGTGGAGCCCCGGGAGGGTCCCCCCGAAGGTGGCCCTCAGGTACTCCTCGGCCATCCCGAGCATCGCCGCGGCCAGGAGGATCCCGTCTACAGACCCGAGTCCCCCCACGATCCCTATGACCGCTATGTATATCGAGAAGGGGGCACTGAAGGTCTTGTAGGAGTAGGTCCTCTGGGTCACGACGTACAGGTAGCCTGCGAAGCCGACCAGCGTAGCGTAGATCAGGAGGGCGAGGAGCTTGTACTTGCGCACGTCTACGCCCAGGGCCTCGGCGGCGGTCTCGTCCTCCCTGATAGCCTTTAGGTAGTACCCCAGCTTCGACCTGGAGACCCACAGGTTGACCACTATGACGAAGGCCAGGAGGACCAGGCTGACGTAGTAGAGGTTCTCCCAGGTCCTAAACCTCAGGTAGTACCATCCCTCTACAGGCGGTACGTAGTAGTCGAAGGGACCCATGAGCACTATTGCCAGCTCGTGGAGCACTACGACCAGCGCGACCGTCGATAGCGCGTACCAGACCTCGCGTATCCCGAACCTGAAGAGCGGGTAGCCTATGAGGAAGGCTACTCCCGCCGAGGCCGCGGCCCCGGCGAGCATCCCGATCCACGGCGTCACGCCGTACTTTATCATGAGCTCGGCGGCCAGTATGCCCCCCAGCCCCAGGTAGGCTGACGAGGCTAGGTCCAGCTGACCAGCGAGACCCCCTATTATGTTCCAGCTCAGCGCCACGCTGGCCACTATGGCTATCCTCGTCGCGACCAGTATGTAGTACTGGTTGAAGCCGACCATGTGCGGCACGAGCCCGCAGAGGGCCGCCAGAGCCAGCGGCGGAGCGAGCCACCCGAAGCGGGAAGCCTTTAGCGTCGGTCCGCCCACGCCTCGATCACCTACACCTTCCCGAAGAGCCCTCTGGGCCTGAACCACAGGACTAGCAGGAACACTACGGAGGCTGCGGCCATCTTGACTGAGGGCGACACGATGTTCGTGGTCAGCGACTGGACCACTCCTATTATCAGGCTGGAGGCTAGGATCCCGGGCACCCCGCCGAGGCCTCCCAGGGCTATCACGATCCACGATACGAGACCGAAGGACGCTCCCAGGTACGGATCGACCTGACCGAACGTCATCCACAGGGAGCTGGCCAGCGCCGTCAGGGCTATCCCGAGACCGAACACGGCGACGTAGACCTTGTTCACGTCAACGCCCATGAGCATGGCTGTCTCCCTGTCGTAGGCGGTGGCCCTAACGGCCAGCCCGAACCACGTCCTCTTCAGGAGGTAGTCGAGGCCTACGACTATAGCAAAGCTCATCAGAGCCGCCACCAGCTTGGCCGCGTGGACGCTCACGGGTCCCAGACCGAAGTAGGTGTTCAGTGCGTAGCTGAGCGAGGCCCTCGGCTCGGCCCTAAAGGACATGAGGGCGACGTTCTGGAGCACGTACCCCACGCCCACCGTCACGGCTATCTGCATCAGCGGCTCTCTGCCCAGCAAGGGCCTAGCCACTAGGAAGTACACGGCGGCGCCGACGACGAAGAACAGCGGCACCGTCAGCGCGGCGGTGGCCAGGGGCTCGGTCCTCAGGGAGCTCGCCAGGACCCACACGAGGTACGCGGAGGCCATCAGGAAGTCTCCGTGAGCGAAGTTTATGAAGCCCATCACTCCGAAGACCAGGGAGAGGCCCAGGGCCACGAGGGAGAAGAGGAAGCCCAGGAACACTCCGTCGACCAGGCTCTGGACGATCAGGCTAGGGCTCGGAAGCATACGGAATCACCATAGCTTCGTGACGGGAGCGTATAAAAACATGTTACGGTTTAAAGCCCTAGGGCATCGGGCAGACGGGCACGACTCCCGGCTCGGGCTTGGGCCACACGACCCTGGCCTTGCCTCCGATGACCTGCAGTACCGCGGTCCCCGCGTATATGTTGTCCCCGTTGGGAGCGAGCTTGATCCTCCCGGTCGGGTAGAGCTGAGCGGAGATGCTGTTCTCGTCTGTCAGGTCTAGGGACATGAAGACCTTCATTAGGTTGTCGGGGTTCAGGGGGTCGTCGGGGAACATCTCACTGGCCTTCTCTAGACCCTCGTATATGAAGAACAGCGTGTAGAATATTATCCCGGCGGCCTCGGACGGAGGCTTGCCGTAGCGGCTTACGTACTTCTCGACGACCTTCTTGTTCCACTCGGTGGCCCTAGAGGGATCGTAGCTGAGGGTGTTCGTGAAGTATTCCACAGCCTCGCCGACGGCCTCTATGGAGCCCGGATCTATGTAGCCGCAGCCGCCGGCGCCGGCGATGAGCTTGACCTTGAGCCCAGAGGCCCTGTAGGCTTTAGCGAAGAGCACCCCGTCGTGGAAGTACGGGACGCTTATTATGATGTCCGGCTTTATCTCCCTCAGCCTGGAGATTATAGGTCCGAAGTCTTCTATGGTGTAGGGGTACGATACGCTCTCGTAGGGTATTCTGTTGGCCGCCAACTCCCTGATAGCTCCTGTGGCGACGTAGGTCCCGAACACGGAGTCCTCGTGCAGCACGACGACCTTCTTAGCCTCCACCCCCCTCTCCTTGGCTAGGCTCAGAGCGAACCGCGCTGCCGTCGCTCCGTGAGCGCTGGCCTTGGGCGCTAGCCTGATCACGTACCTCCACCCTCTCTCGGTCAGCCAGTCGACCAGCGCGTCGAACGCGAATATCACTCTCTCCCTCTCGGTCACCTCGGCTGCGGCGGCCGTCAGGCGGCTTATGTACGCGCCCACTATTATGTGCGGGCGGTGCGTAGCGATCAGCCTCTCAGCGGCCATCGCCGTAACCTCGGGGCTCTCGCCCGCGTCCTCGACGCCCACCAGGACGAGCTTGGCTCCGCCCAGGGACTTCACTCCGCCGAGCTCCTCGTTGATTATCTCTATGATGAGCCTTGCCGCGTCGACGGCCTCCTTCCCGAAGACCGCGTACTTTCCTGTCAGAGGCTCTATCATGCCTATCCTTATCTCCGTTATCTTCGGGCGGGTGGGCGTTGGGGTCGGGGTGGGCGCTGGTGCCGTTAGGATGTAAAGAGCGACGCCGGCCACCGCGACTACTACTACGATGGCGGTCACGATTATGGCCGAGATCTTAACAGCGGCTAGCTTAGAACCTCTTCCGAGCATAGGGTTACTCACAGATACGGGTAGCAGCGGGAGGTATATATGTTTTTTATGTTTTTATTGTTTTCGGCCACTCTCGCTCGCTTGAGCAGGGACCTCCTCCAGCTTTCCCGCTCCGACCCAGCGCGAGCAGCCCCTATCGCGGTAGAGCTTTTCGTCCAGCAATCGGGGGTCCCCTGATGCCGAGCGGGGAAGTTCGACGGCTCGCCGCCGCGATTCGGCCGGGCCTCCGCCTTGAGGTCCCCGCGGACCTGCGGAACCGTCTCCGCGTCCCGCTCCCCGGTTTTCATCTCCCCGGCCTACTACAGCGTGGAGGAAGCCCGGTGTACGGGTGGAGGGCTAGGATAGGCCTCATAGTCCCCTCCTCGAACACCACGATGGAGCCCGAGCTCTACAGGATGGCACCGCAGGGGGTCTCCGTACACACGTCCAGGGTCCCCCTCAGGGAGGTCGTCCCTAGCGAGCTCCTGGAGATGGAGAGGAGCGCTCTGAGGGCCGCGCGCGAGCTCGCCGACGCCGAGGTCGACCTGGTACTCTACGGCTGCACGAGCGGGAGCCTGATAGGTGGCCCCGAGTTCGACAGAGCGATAGAGGTCAAGATCCGCGAGGCCACGGGGAGGCCCGCTCTGACCACCGCTACGGCGGTCGTCGAGGCCCTGAGAGCCCTGGGCGCGAGGAGGGTCGCGGTCGCGACCCCCTACGTTGAGGAGGTCAACGAGGCCGAGAGGAGGTACCTCGAGGCCCACGGCTTCGAGGTCGTGGCCGTCAGGGGCATGGGGATCAGGAGGAACGTCGAGATAGGCAGGGTGCCTCCCCACGAGGTCTACAGGCTCGCGAGGTCGGTGTACAGGGAGGGGGCTGACGGACTCTTCATAAGCTGCACGAACCTCAGGACCATAGAGGTCGTGGAGCTTCTCGAGAGGGACCTGGGGGTCCCCGTGGTCACCAGCAACCAGGCCTCGATGTGGGCCTCCCTCAGGAGGCTGGGGATCGGGGAGAAAATAGGGGGCTTCGGGAGGCTCCTCATGCTCTAGCCGGTAACCGAATTTTGCGAGGCATTCCGCGCGTGTTCATACTCGGTCTTACTGGGACCCTGGAGGTGGACAAGCATTTACTCGCGGCGCTCGTCCTCGCATTCTAGGTCCCCCCACCTCCTCTGAGGTGGAGTTATGTCGAGACTCTCTCCGATAAGTGAGCAAAGCGGTATTGAGAGCCGACGCTGCGGCGGGGCATGCTCTCAGCTCCTGCTCTCCATACTCCGCCTTAGAGCGAGACGCCGTTCGGGCAGCCTAGTGGAACATCGTCCCGTAATCACCTGCGCGTTCATAACGTTAGGTAGGGCCAACAAACATTAGCGAACTCCCGGCTGTTTCTAGGAAGCCTATTCCCGCTTCGACTAATGTTTCAAAGGAAAAGTTTAAATATTCCAGGTCTTGCCAAGTCATGGTGGTAAATAGTATGCCCGTATCTAGGGAGAGGCTAGCGTTTCTGGTGGCCCTCATCGCTCCGGTGGTTATGATATTCGGTGCCCCCCTGGTTATGCCTAGAGTGGAGCCTTTCGTGCTTGGGCTACCTTTCAACCTGTTCTGGCACTTAATGTGGCTGATCGTAGGGCCGGTGCTGCTGACCATAGCGTACATTATCCGTACGAGGGGTGAGTGAGGATGGAGATAGTAGCGCTCATAATAATATTCGGTTGGCTAATCATTTCGACGATAGTAGCTATAATGGCAGGTATCCTGAAGAAGTTCAGCCTCGAGGAGTGGACCGTAGCCTCGAGAAGCCTGAGCTTCGTCGTAGTGTACTTCGCCTTTGCTGCGGAGATATATAGCGCCTTCACGTTCCTCGGTCTGGCCGGATGGGCGTTCACTTACGGGGCCCCGATATTCTACGCGCTAGCGTACTTCGTCACGGCATATTCAACGGGCTTCCTAGTGACCCTTTACTACAACAGGCTCGCGAGGAGGTTCGGGTACATAACTCAGCCGGACATGTTCATGCACAGGTATGAGAGCTCAGCCCTAGGCGTCTTGGTAGCTCTCTCGGGCATCGCCTTCCTACTACCCTACATACAACTCCAGATTCTGGGTACCGGTATAATCGTCGAGATAGCTAGCTACGGAGCCTTAGACAGAGTCACAGCAATACTGATAGCTTACATCTGCGTGACGATATTCCTCTTCATAGGGGGTTACAGGGGTCTCGCGTGGACTAACGTCTTGCAGGGTATACTCATGTTCGTCGCTGCCTTCGCTATGCTCTCTGTGCCCATAAGAGCCTTTGGTAGCATAGAGGAAATGTTCAGAAGAATCATGACTGTGAGCCCGGCGCACTTGACGTTGCCGGGCGCTAGAGGCATTCACGGAATTCAGTGGTACATGTCGACCCTAGCGCTCACAACGCTCGGGTTCTGGATGTTCCCGCACTTGGTCTCGAGAGCGTACGCGGCGAAGACGGAGCGTATAGCGATGCGCACCTGCGCTTGGATGTCGTGGTACTCTCTCCTGGCCTTCCCCATAGTTCTGGTAGGCTTCAGCGCTCGACTCCTCTTCCCCACTCTCTCGCCCGCGGACGCCGCAGTGATGGTAAGCGCTAGAGAGTTCTTCCCGCCGGCCCTGGTAGGCTTAATAGGTGCCGGAGGTTTAGCAGCCGCGGTGTCGACCGGCGGCGGCCTAATACAGGCGACAGCTGTCCTGATATCGAGGAACCTGATCCAGAGGGGGTTCCTAAGGGGCTTGAGCGACATGGCTACCGCGTGGACGGCCAGGTTCCTAACAATCGTCGTCAGCATAATGGCGCTATACCTATCGCTCTTCTACCCGGCCCTGCTGGTCTACCTCCTCTTGGTCGCATACGCGGGCGTAGTTCAGTTCCTGCCGGGCACCGTATTCGCGATACTCTGGCGGAGAGCGACGAAGCATGGGGTCTTCGCAGGGATAGTCGTCGGGACGTTGGTAGTCATACTCACCACGTTCGTCTGGCCCGACCCGTTCCAGGTGCACTCGGGTATCTGGGGGCTCGCTGCCAACTTCCCAGTAGCAATCCTGGTCTCCCTTCTCACCAAGCCTCCTTCTGAAGAGAGGCTGAAGGAATTCTTTGCTGCGATAGGAAAATAGCTCAGTTCAAAAGCTTTTCCTCATTTTTTATAACCGAGGAACCCTAGCACGGTCAGAGCATACACCTTAGCCCCGACGATCAGATCTTCCACAGCTACGTGTTCGTCCGCTACGTGGGCCTGAGACATGCTTCCAGGTCCGTAGAGTATAGTCGGCATCACTTGGTTAAAGAACCTCATATCAGTGAAACCTGTGAGGCCTGTGATGACGGCATCCCTGCCCGTTACCCTCTTAATGCTCTCTCTGACAACCTTAACTATCTCTTCATCCTCGCGCGTATACGCGGGAGAAGCTACCTCGAGAACTCTGAGATCGACGCGGAGTTCGGGGTCTTCCCTCTTCAACTCTTCAATGAAGCCCCGTATCTCGCTTATCACCTGCTCCGCGTCCTCTTCAGGTATTAGGCGCCTATCTATGGTCACGACACACCTGTCCGGGACAACGTTTATCTTCACTCCTCCATGTATGACTCCTCCCACCATCATAGTCGGCGTCCTGGAATCCTCAGGCATAGGAACTTTGGTCTCCCGCTTAGCCAGCTCTGCTTTAAGCTTTTCGAGAGAGACTATCACCTTTGCCATTTTCTCAACGGCGTTGATCCCTCTGTGGGGGAGGCTCGCGTGGGCCGCCTTACCGTAGGTCGTTAGCTCGAGCCACACGACACCCTTGTGAGCGACCGCGATCTTATCGACCTCTGTGGGCTCGCCGACTACGCACGCGTCAGCCCTAACCAAGCCTTCCTTGACGACGTACTCGGCACCAGCATGTCCTCCCGTCTCTTCATCGGGTGTCGCAACGTAAACTACGTCGCCCCTCAATCTGAAGCCCGCCTCCTTCAACGCCTTGACGGCCACGATCATGGCTGCGTTGGCTCCCTTCATGTCAGCAGCGCCTCTGCCGTAAATCCTCCCGTCTCTCACGACGCCGCCGAAGGGGTCCACGCTCCACCCGCCGCCGGGCGGGACCACATCGTAGTGCCCGTTGTAACACAGAGAGCGCCCACCGCCAGAACCTTTCAGGACCCCGATTACGTTGACTCGAGGCAGCTCGAGCCCCAACTCCCTCAACCGCTCGTCGGGAACTCTAACGAGCCGCGTAGAGAAGCCCGCTTCGCTAAGCCTTTTAGCCATAACCTCGGCCATCTCTTCGTAGCGCTCTCCGGGCGGGTTAACCGTAGGGACCTGAATGAACTCCCTTGTTAGATCGATGAGCTCGTGACGCATGCTATCGATAACCTTGAATAGATCCTCCATAGACATTTCTTGCCACACACAGCGTATTGACGGAAGAGTTAATAAGCCCGACCGTCTCCTTTATAGGTAATATGAGCCGGGCAGAGAGGAGGCCGAGGATCGAGCTCCGGGTTCGCCATTTTCTACGTCGAGCCGCCGAATAAGGTAAGCCCGTGAAACGGCTTAGCTATTCTAACCTCGTCCAAACCGCTGTAGTGGTCACTTCTTTCTCGGGAATCTTTGCGTGTCTCACGAGGCAAGAGCTCTTTAGACTCCCATTCCGTTCCTGAACCTCACACCCTCAGATGCGGTACCGAGATCGGGGGGCTGCGAGAGGCCGGATATCTGCGCGATGCGTCGAAATGTTAGTCTGGGAGAGAACCGGTTCAGACCAAGGGGAGAGAGGAAGCCCGGAGCGTCCCTAGAAAAGTAGTCTGTACTGCTCCCTCACGACGTCAGCTATCCCCAGCTTCTCGAGCCTCTCGATCGGGACCAGGAGGGTAACCTGCACGACGCCCGGCAGCCTACCTATCTCAACACCACCGGTTACCGTTACTCTGTTCCTGACCTCCTCCACGCTCATGCCGAGCAGTCTCGCCGCACGCTCGAACCCGTTCCGAGCGGCCTTGTTCAGGTCGGGGCCCGTACCTATGACCTGTATCGGAGCGCTCCTCTCCGGCTCGACCCCGTACCTCTCGCAGAGAGCCAGCGCCCTCTCCCACTCCTCCTTTCCGTAGGGCCTCGCTAGGAGCGGGAGGTCCTCCGCGGGCGGGAGGAGTATAGGTCCATCTATGCTCAGACCCTTCACCACGCTCACCTCCACCTCGGCCTCCCCCGCTACGTCCGTCGTGTGCCCGGCGACCTCGCCGTCCCCCTGCATCGCGTGCAGGTCGCCGGCGTACACTCCACCCCCTTCGACCTTCACCGGGCATACGAGGACGGCTCCCTCCCTGACCGAGTCTATGTCGAGGTGAGCGTCCGTCCTGGCCCTCTCTAGCTGCTCCTGGGTCAGCGCGTAGGGGTGGGGAGCGCCGACTAGGAAGTAGCCGAAGTCCCCCGCGTTGTGGGACGAGGGCATGTCGACCGCCGGAGTGGTGCCGAGCTGCCCGAGGAACGGCCTGACCCTGGTCACGACTCCGACGAGGTCCGCCTTGGCCGCTACGAGCGCCGGGACCTGGGCCGACTTCCCGGGGATCCTTCCCCACTCCCTAGCTTCCCTGGCTATCCTCTCGGCCCACTCCCTGCCGACCGTCACCCCAAGCCTCCTCTCCTCGTCGAAGACCACGGTGTAGCCGTGGACCATCTCGAACGGGCTAGCGGGAGCTCCGCAGCGGGCGCACCGAATAGCTCCTATCCCTATCCCCTCGACGACGACCTCAGGCCACGTAGTCCCACACCTCGGGCATCTCTTGGCCACGTAGGGGTCTCCGACGTAGGCCCCCTCGACGGGTCTGTCGACGCCCGAGCTGCTAGCCGCGGACTTGACCGTTACCCTCCTCACCCTAACGACAATCGCGTCCCCTACCCTAGCTCCATCGACAGCCACAGGGACGTTGACCTCGTGCCCGCTCCTTATCCTGGGGGTTATCATGGGACCCCAGCAGGCGGGGGTCGTCTCGAACACTATCGTGCCGCCGTCGGTCACGGGTCCCAGCATCTTGACGCTGGGACCGATAACGTCGGTGAACTCGTCGTCGTAGACCCTCCTTACGACCAGAACGTCCCCGCCCAAGGGGAACACCGCTGATCCTGCGCACCGAGTCATATATGCTTTCGCGAGGTCCAGCAGTGCCCCAAGATCGCGGGATGCTCAGCAGCTCTACTCCGCGGCTCCTCAGCGGAGCCGGAGATCGCGAGAGCTCGGGGGTTCACCGAGGGTCTGCGCGCTAAAAAGAAAAAGGACTGCTCTCCTGCATCTGCGGGGAAGGTCCATGTACGTGTTGCTCCAGGACCTGACCTGGGTCGAGGCGGAGAAGGCCCTCAAGAGAGCTAAGGTGACCATCATACCGGTCGGAAGCCTTGAGCAGCACGGGCCCCACCTCACCCTCGACACAGACACCGTGCGGGCCTTCGAGATAGCGAGGAGGGCGGCCGAGAGGGCTAGGACGGACGTCGTAATCTTGCCACCGGTCCCCTACGGAGTGTCTCCCCACCACATGTCCTTCCCGGGCACCATCACGCTGTCCCCGCAGACCCTGATCTCCCTGATAGTGGACATCTGCAGGAGCCTCAAGGTCCACGGAGTGGAGAGAGTGGTCATCGTGAACGGGCACGGCGGGAACTCCGCTGTCCTGCAGGTGGCCGCTAGGATCGTGAAAGACGAGCTCGGGATGAAGGTGGCTCTGATAAACTGCGCGGAGATAGTGAGGGACGTAATCGAGGAGACCGTCGAGAGCGATATCTGGGGCCACGCCTGCGAGTACGAGACCTCCCAGGTCATGGCCATCAATCCAGGGAAGGTCAGGTTCGAGGCCCTGAGGAAGGCCGAGATGAGGGAGGTCAAGCTCCCCTACGTCGGACCCGGACGAAGGGGCGCCAACGTCCCCCTGGACTGGAGCGAGCTCACGATGACAGGCTCGATCGGGGACCCCACCCTAGCTACGAAGGAGAAGGGCGAGAAGCTGGTCAACGCCGCTGCCGAGAGGATCGCCGAGTTCCTCGAGAGATTCGCTGAGTACTAGGCGCTCGCGTCGCGCGTGAGCGCCCTCCCGGAATCCGCGCGTAGCCCCGCGCCGCAGACGGTCCGCGCCGAGAAATCCGCGAGGGGGGCGCGGCGGTCGAACCTAGGCTAGATACTAGTTGCGGCTCGCGAATCAGGCTGGTGCGGAGGTTTTGGGCTCGGACAGACCGAGGACCAGGGTGGGTCACGTATACCGCATCAAGAGGAGGATAGGCCACATATACCCCCGAGGCTGGGTGCCCCCCGTGGCGGTGAGGGTCAAGCTGAGGGTAAGGTCCCTGAGGAGCGGTAGGGAGGTCGTCACATAGGCCCTCGTCAACTCCGCCTTCGAGGCCGAGAGCCCGCAGCTCCTGGTCCCGAGGAGCTGGCGCTCGAGCTGGGCCTGTAGCCCCCGCCGGAGGACGCTCACCTGGTGGAGGTCGGCACGGCCGGGGGTCCCGTGAGGAACTATCTGGTCCCAGGAGCGGCGGAGGTCTGGGTCGAGGCTAGGGACAGGACCGTCGGGCCTGCCCTCTGCGACCTCATGATATCGAACCTCGAGTTCGAGGTCCTGATGAGCGACGTTCCCGGAGGGGAACTAGGGATAGTGATACTGGACCTGAGGGGGAAGTGGAGGTTCTCCGACGAGAGCGTCGTCAGGGAGACGGAGCCCCCCAGTACTGGTTCTAGGGTCTGCCAACGCAGCGTCCCCGCGCTAGCTGTCTAGCTGCGGAGGAGTGCGGCGCGCTACCGAGTGTTTATATGCCCGAGGAAAGCCCTCCCGAGTGAAGCGGTTGGGTCGTATCTACGTGAGGGTGCGCACTCTACAACGCCGTCGACTACGTAGAGCATCCGCTGGGCGGGCGCGAACCGGAGAGCGTGTCGAAGGCCGGGAGGTGGTGTAGCGAGATGGGCTGGGAGGTTTTCCCCGAGGGCCTCGCGGACGCTCTCGACATGGCATCCAGGTACTCGGACATCGGACAACCTGTGCATCACCGAGAACGGAGTGTCGGACCGCAGAGACGTTTTCGGAGCAAAGTTCGTGGCGAGCCACGTCTACGCGACTCACAGAGCCATTGAGCGTGGCCTGAGGGTCCGCGGGTACCTGTACTGGTCCCTCAACGACAGCTATGAGTGGGCCTACGGGTTCAAGCAGAAGTTCGGGCTATCCGAGGTGGACCTGGCGACTAAGGGGAGGGGGCCCCGGAGCTCTGCCAGGGTCTACGGAGAGATCGCGACCGGCAGCGCTCTGAGGTCAGACCGTCTAGGCCTAGTCGCTTACGAAGATAGACCTCCGAGGAGCATATCTTAGGACCCTGCGATGTCTATTTTATGCGTCAGCGGGCCTTTTTGACCCCATACATACGCAGGACTTAATTACGCATGCGGGACTTCACGCGGACAGACACCTGGTTGTCGTGCGAATCTCGGCCCCTGGGCTCTGAGCATGAGGCTCTCACTGTCACCCCAAGAGCTGCCTATGAAGCCCTCGCAGCCGAAATGTTAAGATGTATGGTCCCTAACCTCGTCTCGCAACGCCCTAAGATCCTCGCGGAATCCCCTGTCGATTATCCCTATCCCTGGTCACACACCGGTGACACGCGATTTCCCGGTTCACCCGCACTACTCCTCCTAAAGGGTCAGATCGATATCGCGACATATGGAGTACGCAAGGAGGATACCGTGAACTCCGTGCGGTAAGAGTTTACGCTGCCAGGGTTTGAGAAGAGAGGTCTACAGCCGGGTAGAGTCCCGCGTCGGCTTCGTAGACCATCGTTTCCGGGTCCCAGAGAATGGACTCCAATTAGAGTCCGTACGTATACTATCCCCACCTAGAGAAGGTCAAAAGCCGGAGGGCTGTACGTCACCAGCGTGCAACTCGGGACAGCGTCCCGGAAGTCCTGAGATGTTCTCTATCTTTGACTCCTTGCCAGGATTCGTGAAGACGGCCGTCGCTGAACCTCAACAAAGCTAAACACGCGTGCGGGAAGAGTATAGCCAGCAACGCACCACATGTGATGAAGCACCCGCATTACACGCAGGTGGCTCCTCCCTCCTGCAGATCTCCATCGCGAAAGGGCACCTGGTATGGAACCTGCATCCCGGAGGCGGATTAATAGCACTAGGTATCTCACCTCGTGATTCGATTCTTACAGGTAGGACCTTCTCGTCCTCCTTTGTCATGGCTGGTACGGAGGAGAGAAGCATCTGTGTATAAGGATGCAAAGGCTTGCTGAAGAGCTCGTCGGTTTCGGACTCCTCACATATCTTGCCAAGGTACATTACTATTACCCTATTTGATATGTTTCTGACGACGCCTAGGTCGTGAGTTATTAGCAGGTAAGAAACCCTTCGGTCTCTCTGGATTCTCGAGAGAGTCTTCAGCACCTTTGACTGAGCCGAGACGTCCAGAGCTGAAGTAGGCTCGTCGAGTATTATGAAATCCGGGTCAACGGCTAGAGCTCTCGCTAAAGCTACTAGCTGTTTTTCGCCGCCGCCCAGCTCCGTGGGGCGCTTGAAGAGGTGCTCTTCGGGGAGTCCGAGATAGTTCATCAGCTCAAGCATCTTATTAAGCCTCTCAAGCTTTGTACCACTTGCGTGAACTCTTAACGCAGCGTCAAGGATGTCTTTAACGGTATTCTTCGGGTTAAGCGATGTTGCGGGGTCCTGGAACACTATTTGTATTTCCCTCTTCAGCCAGAGAGGCCTCTTCTCGACGGGAATCCCTATATCGATGCCTTTATATGTTACCAGGCCCTCCGTGGGCGTATAAAAGCCCATGATGACGTGGGCGGTAGTCGTCTTACCTGACCCAGACTCGCCAACCAGCGCGAGAGTCTCTCCGAGATCCATCGAGAAAGTAATGCCGTCCACCGCCTTAACTATACCCCTTGGGGTTCTGAAGTACTTCTTAAGATCCTCCACCATGAGGAGAGGCTTAGAGCTCCCGTTAGAACGGCTGCTAATTCGCATTAACATCGCCATCTACCTTCTCCAGCCCCTCACTGTACATGTGGCACGCTACACGCCTGTCCCTAGAGACCTTGACGCAGAAGGGCTTCACTTTCTTACATATGTCAACAGCATAGGGACACCGAGGATGGAATCTGCACCCCGGTGGCGGATACCTGTAATCAGGGGGGTTGCCCTTTATCCCCTCACCGAGTCGCCTACTGGAAATTCTTGGCACGTTCTCGATAAGTAACTTGGTGTAGGGATGTAGAGGTTCGTTGAAGAGCTTCGGGGTCGGCGCCTCCTCGACTATGTTACCCGCGTACATAGTGTAAACCCTATGCGTCATCTTGGCTACTACTCCTAGCGCGTGAGAGACAAGTATCATGCTTAGACCCCTCTCTATCACTAGCCTGTCTATGAGCCGGAGTATCTGATCCTGTATGGTTACGTCTAGGTTAGTAGTTGGTTCGTCAGCTAGCAGGAGATCCCCGGCAGAGGCGAGCGCCATCGCGATAACCACTCTCTGTCTCATCCCGCCACTTAACTGGAACGGATAGGACTCTAAAACCCTTGCCGGGTCCGGAAGCAAGACGCTACGTATTAGCTCCTCGGCTAAGCTCAAGAGTTCCGACTTGCTATAGCCGTCGTATGAATACCTGAGTACTTCGAGAAGTTGGTCCTTTATTTTAAAGACTGGGTTAAGGGCGCTTAAAGGGTCCTGGAATATCATCCCTATGCCCTTTCTCCTAACGTTCATTACATAACCCTTGTCAGCCTTGAGGAGATCTACCCCCTTCCATAACACCTCCCCCCTCACTATTCTGCCCTGAGGCGGTAGTATCTGGAGGATCGATTTCAAAAGCGTCGTTTTTCCGGCGCCTGACTCACCTATTAAACCGACCTTCTCTCTCGGGCTCACGCGAAGTGTAATACCATCCAGAACGTGGTAGGTGTACCAGTAGCTCCTGTACTTTACGTACAAATCTCTTACCTCGAGAAGGTTCATGCTTACTCACCCGCGAAGACGTCTCTGAGACCGTCACCTATTAGGTTGAAAGAGAGTACGAGTACTATGATACCGAGCAAGGGGCCTAGGGTCATCCACCAGTAGGCTGGTAAGTAACGACAGTACTCCGAGAGCATAGTCCCCAGGTCCGGCGTCGGAGGTTGCGCGCCGAGACCCACGAAGCTTATAGAGGCGCCTATTATCACAACCCAGCTAGCGTCAAGGGTCGCCTTGGTCAGTATGGGCCCTAACATGTTGGGCAAGAGCTCTCTAAAGAGTATATCCACGGTTCTCATGCCGAGAGCTTTAGCCGCCCAGACGTAAGGCTCGTTACGCAATGAGGAGGTCATTGAGTACACCATTCTCGCGTACCAGGGCCACCACATGAGCGTTATCGCTAATAATGCGTTGAACACGTTAGGCTCCAAAATCGAGCATATGGCAAGCGCTAGAACTAACGGCGGAACCGCTACGAAGACCTCTGATGCCCCGTTGATTGCGTGATCAATTAGAGTACCCTTATAATAACCTGCGAGTAGTCCTAAGACCGTCCCTGCGGGAACCACTATACCGAGCACCACTCCAACCATCATAAGAGCGTACCTAAACCCGAAAACAACCCTTGTAAATACATCCCTACCGTACATATCGGTCCCGAGCACGTGCTTTGGGTTTGGAGGCTGGTATCTCTCCTCGAAGTTTATGTAGAGACCCGCGTGACTCGGGTACGGCGTTACGTATTCGGCTGACAAAGCCATTACTACCACAGTTGTAAGAATGATTAGACCCGCTACAGCCAGCCTGTTCCTAGAGAACCTGAACCACGCTCTCTTCAGGTTTTCTAACCTTACCTCCCTCTCTTTACGGGCTATGGTACTGAGATCTCTGCTCGTCACTACTCCTCACGCCCCCTGAGCCTAACCCGTGGGTCGATCACATAAAGTACTATGTCTGTTATGGTGTTTACGGCTATGTAGGCAATGCCTGTAATGAGCACCACCCCCACTATAGCGTTTAAATCTTTTCTCAACATAGCTATCATTCCGTACCTAGACATTCCCGGCCAGTTGCATATAGATTCAACTAGGAAGGCGTTGCCGATCGCGGATGCTATATCTAAACCCATAACCGGGACTACAGCTGTAAGGGATGGCCTAAGAACGTACTTGAAGTATATTATCTTTTCGGGAATACCGTGCGACTTCATGTTAAGCACGTAGTCTCTACCGATGTTCTCAACGATGCTCGCTCTTAGTATTCTAGCCTCCTGGACAGCCCCACCTATAGATAAGGCCACAGTTGGTATTAACAGGTGCTTCAAGGCGTCAATGAAGGCTGGAACGTTCCCGCTCACCAAGGAGTCAATGGTCATGAGCCCCGTTATTCTGGGGACATGACCTGTGAACTCCTCGGAGATCCTACCGATGGCTGGGAGCCATCCGAGCCAGTACGCGAAGATTAGCTGAAGTATGATAGCCCACCCGAAGGTGGGTATGCATATCCCGATATACGCCAGCACCCTTATGATGTTGTCCATGATAGCCCCGGGTTTCCTCCCGCTCAACACTCCCAGAGGGAACGCAACGATGATGCGAAACACCGCTGAAGCGAGCAGCAATTCTAATGTTGCTGGGAAGAATTCTGCTATATCCGCGCTTACGTCTCTTACGGTTATTAAGGACCTGCCCAGCCTGAACTGGAAAACGTCCCTAAGCCAGTAGAAGTACTGAAGGTAAAGCGGTTTGTCTAAATTAAGCATCTCCCTATATCTCTTGACAACCTCCTCAGGCACGTCAGGCCCGAAAGCGGCTCTGATCGGGTCCCCAGGTAGAACCCTAGCTAAGGCGAATATTAGCAATGAGAGCCCTAACAGAGAGAGAAGAGAACGTAGAGCTCTTCTGGCGAAGACGTTTTTATATGCTGACTTAAAAAACACTCTTACCTTATCCATCATGCGCGCTCACTTCAACAGCTCGGCTCTCTTCTCAGGATATACTTGTATCCACCTACACTCCAAGTGGTACCCTAGGAGAGGCACGGTTTCCCCTCTAGCGGCCGGGAAGTCAACGTAGTACGCCTGGTAAGCCCTGAGATCGACGAAGTCGAACACGTAGAGCGTTGGGTAAAGATCGAATATGTAGCGCTGTATCTCGCAGTACTTCCTTAACCTCTCCTCCGCGTCTATCGTTGCGAGGGCTTCCTCGATCATCCTGTCGAGCTCGGGTAGGAAGAGCCACTCGTTCTGTTGATACTTCCCGTGGGCTGAGCTGTGGTATCTTTTCATGAGCATAGAGCCTGCCTCCATGTAGTCCGCGGTAACGATAACCAAAACCATGTGAGGTGACGTCTCTAGAGTGCTCAAGCCCTGGACTACCGAGAGCCAAGGCTGTTTAACGACCTCTACCTTGAGGCCTATCTCCTCCAGGTTCGCTTTAAGCAGCAGCGCTACTCTCTCCTCCCACGGGACCTCAGCGACCCACCAGACGACTATGGGATGCTCGTCTAGCTTACCCCAGTACTTTGATTTCTTCAATTCTTCCACGGCCGCCGCGACATTCCTCTCGAGAACCGCTGGAGGTGGGCAGAACCCGACTAAAGCTCTTGGAGCGGGTCCCCAGCCCCTCTTCTGGTAGGGGTTAACACCCCTTATAGCAGCTTCATAATCGAACGCGAGAGATATCGCCTTCCTTATGTGGATGTCATCCAGCGGCGGTTTCTGCGTGTTCATCATAATGTAGAATCCTCGTATGGTCGAGATTACGGCCAACTCTATCCCTTTAATTTTGCTCATAGCTTCATAGTTCTCCAAGGGCTGCCATGTGTCAGTGATTTCAAGCTCCCTCCTGGTCATGAGCGTCAGTACCGTTGTAGGCTCGTTAGTCCCTAACATTATCACTTTGTCGGGAGCTTTGGGAGCAAACTCACCCCACCAACCTTCGTATCTACGTAGGACGACTAACTCCCCTCTCCTATGCTCAGCAAGCATGTAAGGTCCGGAACCAGCGTCAGCAATGCCCTCTGCCAGCCATTCTGTACCGTAATCACCGAAATCACCATACGGCCCTGGCTTCGTGTTCCGTTTTACGAGCTCACTATCTAGTATGTATAACCTCACCAAAATGTAGAGGAATGGACCGAAAGGTTTCTTCAAAGCTATTTCAATGGTATAATCGTCCACCACTCTGGTCCTATTTAGGTCCACGATCGGCATAATCAGGTATGCATACCCGCGACCTATAGTGACGAGCCTCCTCAATGAGAACTCGACGTCACGAGCTGTTAGTTCCCTACCGGTATGGTGAAACTTAATCCCCCTCCTTATGTGAAACGTCCATACGAGGCCGTCCTTAGAGATGGACCATCTTTCAGCAGCGTGCGGGATTATTGTACCATTAGGGAGAGGATATACTAGCGTATCGTAGACGTTTATGAAGTAAATAGTACTGGCCTCATCACTTCCAACGGCGGGATCTAGGTTTGGAACATTAGCATTCGAGAACCTTAAGACCCTCTCTACGGGCCGTATTGGTGTGGTTGTTAGCGTAGCGGGAACCGCGGTAGGAATGGTAATGTACACTATCACAGCTATAGCGGCGGCGACCACTATGGCTGCTATGAGTGTCGCGTAGAGCTTGCTGATACCAGCTCTAAATTGAGAGTGCGCAGACGGCACTAGGCACACCATAGGGGGTTAAAAATCAGACTTTATAAGCTTTGTTCTGACCTTATGATCTCGGGCTCTCGCGTTGTGAAAATTGAAAAAGAATTTTCGTAGGTGGCATTCCCATTAACGGAGTTAATATCGCTATGAACGGACCTCACTAATAGAGCATGGGACCTTGTATAGTCCAACGCCGCTGGGCCCTCCATCTGCGGAAATACTCTTTCCCAATCCCCTCATCGCATGGCGAATCGCAGGGAGTCGGGAGCTCAGATGAGCTTCACCATCGCGCTTCTCAATATGTTTGTCAAGCGTTATTGCCGCGAGATCGCGGAATCCTTCGCCAACCCTCAAAGAGCGGTTGTGCATGAAACATATATAGCGGATGGACATTTCTGTGACAGGCGCGAGTCATGGTCAGGATCCTCGTGATAGTCCCTGTAGGGACTAGCGCCCGGAACGAGAGCCGGAAGGCTGTGTGCAAGAAATATGCGTCACGGGATACGGAAATCGAGGTCGTCTCTCTCCCGCGAGGACCACTTTCGCTCGAGACACGTAAAGATCATGACGAGGCCGTACCGTTGATTATCGAGACTGCGGTGAGAAAGGGTGAGGGATTTGACGTTATCGTGATCAGCTGTTTTCTAGATCCCGCAGTTGAGGAGCTTAGAAGGACGCTCAGAGATAAGATCGTTATAGGTCCCGGAGAAGCGTCACTACGCATGGCCGTGCTCTTAGGAGCGCCTGTAACCGTTGTGACTGTCGGAGCTCAAGTGGAAACCCTTGAGATGATGCGGGAGTTCGTTAAGAGGCTGGGCCTTGAAGGCGTTGCAGACGTTAGGGGCATTCCGTACGGAGTTTTAGATGTGGATAAAGATAAGGTTACGGCACTTAAGCTATTAATAGAGGAGGCTAGGAAAGCTAAGGAGAGCGGTAGTAGAGTCGTGGTTGTAGGGTGTACAGCCTTAGCCGGTCTGGCAGAAGAGGTTCAAGAAGTTGTGGGCATACCGGTTATAGACCCTCTCAAGGCCACCATCATCTTAGCTGAAGCGCTAGCGAGACTCTATAAGTGATGAATGAATTTATGAGCAGTCTTGAGAGTCTTATGGGACGAGCTCCTAACCGCTATCATCATCGCATGCTCGGCAAATTTAAAATGTCATCTTCGTAGTTTTGTCGGTGGTCTAATGCCTCAGTACGTGGAGTGGGAGCTTTACCGCGCCGCCTACAAGCTTGTGACCGAAATGCTCGGCCTGAAGCCTGGCGAAACCGTCGTTATTACCGCTGATACCGAGTCCGACCAGAGAGTCGTCGACGTAACTGCGGGTGCCGCATACAACGCGGGGGCTAAGCCTCTGAGCGTGTGGATGATCGCATCGCCCCTCGGGGTCGGGAAGTTGACAGACCCGGTAATACCCGTGGAGGCCCTCTCGGCCTTACTAGCCAACGCTGATGTATGGATAGAACTCAACAATAGGTGGCTTCTATACTCAACAACCTATGAAAACGCTATGACGCGGAACAAAAAGCTGAGGCACTTATGCTTAGTCGGTATGAACGCCGACATGATGGTTAGAGTTATCGAGCGCGTTGATCTACAAACACTCAGAGCATTCCAGGACGTGCTGGCCGGTATGTTGAAATCCGCTAGGCGCATTAGGATCGCGAGCCCCGCTGGAACCGACGTCGAATTTGAAAGGGAGCCCACGGGCGCAATACTGAATAACAAGGGGGAGGCGTTTATACCGGGCTCACACATGTTACCTGGTCAGATAAGTATAGCACCTAAATTTGAAACTATTAACGGCGTGATAGTCTTCGATGGCTCTATATACCCGCCGCTGGGGCTACTCAAGCAGCCGGTTAAGCTTCACGTAAAGGAGGGAGTAATAGTGAGAATCGAGGGAGGTGAGGAAGCCATAGCGTTCGATAAATGGCTTAGAGGGTTCGACCACCCACAGATGTTAAGGCTAGCACACCTGAGCTTTGGCATCAACCCGGGCGCTAAGCTGACCGGCAATATACTCGAGGACGAAAGGGTCTGGGGAGCCACTGAGTGGGGGATAGGTTACGTAAGCCGTAGATTAACCGGCTCAGCTCCCATTGAAGCCCCATCGCACACTGACGGAGTATGCCTAAACTCCTCGGTATGGTTAGACGACGTACAGATACTCGATAAAGGCAAATTCGTGGAGCCTAAACTCGCTGAACTAGCCAGGAAGCTTGGTAGATAGTACTTATTAAATTTTATACTTGCGCAAGTTGAATGACCTAAATAAATTAAATGATTGCACTCGTGGTTGAATGTGTAGCACAAGCTATTCGGGGAAGTTAAGGTATTCTTTCAACCTGGCTTTAGGGGAGACGAATGATCCAAGGGCTCCTCGTCTGGCATCTCTTTTCAATAACGATCAGAGAGACTCTGTGCCTGACGCTAGGATCCCGAGACTAGAAGGTTCAGCGCTAAGTTCGTGGAGGATACACTGAGGCGAAAACTACCTGAAGACCTACAACGGCTTATGGAGTGCTTCGAGACGGGTCCGCTACTCTGTCGAGGTAGACGTACGGCCTCAGATTCGCAGCCTTTTTGACGATGCTCTGCGGCCATGCCTCAGCCTGTTGATGAACCAGCGGAGATGATGAGAGACGACTGGAGCAGAATAAACAGGAGCTGGTGACATTTGACGAGCGATCCTACACCAGAACGCCGTCCCAGGAGATAAAATGCTATCTAGTCGTTGCCCGCTCAAGTAAGTGGTCCGCGAAATAGCTATGGAATAAGCAATAGTATCAATCTAGCAGCTCGGTCAATGCTCTAGCCAATACGGTCCGTGACGTGATGACTGGCTTCCTAACTATTTTCCGGATCACGTTTCTCTGCTCTAAGGTGTAACCCATGCAGTCCATTATCACTAAAGAGACTCCGCTCAAAGAGAGTTTCTCAGCCACGCTGACGAAGTCCCGAAGTGTTGAGGAGTAAGGCGATATGGGATATACGATCACCTCCCTGAAAAACTCCGACCACTTCCTCGTAGCGTAATCCACCTGTGCCTGGTCTGGTATCAAGATGCCCACCACGCCTTGGAGCCGTAGACCTGAAGCCACGCTCTTCAGAACTCTATCGGGGTAAACTATCGGCACCCTTGAAGAGAATTCAGGAAACTCCCCGGTGCAGAGTATTGCTATCAAATCGGCACCGACCGCGTTTAAATAATCTACTTTCTTCTGCATTAAGGGTATGATCTTGCTCTTTGATATCCTGACCTCAGCTCCCGTGCGAAGCCTCGTCACGTACACGACATCTCCCTCGCTTGGGGTAAGGTTCTCTTTAATGTAGACTTCGTCATAATCGTCTAGAGCTCCAGCTTCGATAATTTCGATCCAGCTTGGCAGGAGTTCGCGTAAATCTTTCAGAATATCAACCCTGGGCGATTGCCCTATAGTCAGGAAACCGATCCTCAACCAGCGCCCCTAGCCTTTGTCGTTTAAGGCTTATAAATTTCCGTGAGCCCGTATCATACTCCTATCATCACCGAACAATTACACTCGCCCGTTCCATCTCCCTTTGTCGGTATCGGTAAAAATCTCAGGCTCGTCGACTGATTTCGACTACAGGTTCTAGCTTTTAGTACCTCTAAGAGCTTGTAATTCTTGAAGCGTTGCCGCAAGATCAACTCTGCGATATCTTGAGACGCGATCTCTCCTCGGACGCTTCTAAAGGACCGCAGGAGCTATGAGAGGTAGAAAAGAGAATAGTGTTCGAAGATCCTTAATCCTACATCTATAATGTGGTAGACTCAAGGTTAGTCCACCCATCTCTACATCGTCGTGATCCGAATTCTCAAGAGCGCTGGCATAGCCTCCATCAACTCGAAGAGCAGGCTCGCAACCCGGCAACGTTAGCTGGACTCGGCTGCATACGTCAGGGCAGTCTCGCTTTCACTTCTCGCGCCTCTCAAAGGATTGCGAGCGAAGTATCCCATGGGTAAGCCTGAGGGGGAACTCTTTATTTTTACCTATACTCCATTGTTAGCTAGAGCATGGGGCCGGCCGTGGGCTACGTAAGGGTTAGGGCTCTCGTGGGGAATGCCGAAAGGACGTCAGTCGCGGAGCTCGAGCTCCTAGTCGACACGGGAGCCTTCTACACGGTGATCCCGCGAGCATCGCCGAAGCGCTCGGGATAAGGCCGTACGCTAGGACCGAGCTGACGCTGGCGGACAAGCGCTTTGAAAGTCGGCGTGTCACTCGCTTACATGAAGATCCTACGGAGAGGGGGTGCTCCCCATCGTGATCCTGGAGTCTCCGGAGCCTCTGCTCGGCACTACTGCCCTCGAGGGGCTCGGACTGAGAGTGGACCCTTCAGCGGGGAGGTTGGAGTACTCTAGACCGTACGGACCGGCCCTGCTCTGATCGCCGGGTGGACCGCACGTAGCGGGGGAGAGTCGCTACCCGGCGTCTCCGCGCGGGGCTATGCCCCCGGATCCCGCCCTACCGGCGCGTACCCCGCGGAGGGCCGTTCACGCTCTCCCCGGCCTCGACTAGTGCTGTAGGCTCTCGCCCTACACCCACCGCACACGTACCTGAACTCGCACTCTTCGCAGCCCCTGTAGAGGTCCCTGTTCCTCAGCTGCTCCAGGAGTGATGACCCCTTCCAGATCTCGGTGAAGCTCTTCTCCCGGATGTTCCCCAGCTTTATCGGCATGAAGACGCACGGCACTATGTCTCCGTTCGGCTCCACGCCGCAGTACAGGCGGCCCGCTCCGCACCCACCGATGAACTCTGTCAGGGACCTCGTCCTCCCCCTAAACATCTCCACGGCCTCTCTGCTCGTGAAGTGGGTCGGTATCGCCGGGCCGGAGGCGTACTTGAGCGCTACGACGGCGTACTGGGGAGCCGTAGAGAACGTGTCTACCCTCCTGCCGCCATCCGCGAGCTTCGAGTAGAGGAAGCGCAGAAGCCCCTCCCTCTCCTCCGGGGTCAAGTCCTAGTCCACGATCCCCTTACCCCTACCCACGGGCACGAAGTTGAAGACTACGAACCTCTTCGCGTGGAGCTCCCTCTCGGCGAGCTCGAGGAGCTTTGGTATCTCCCCCAGGCTGTGACGCGTCGCCGTGACCGCGATCCCCACGTCTAGGCCCGCCTCGACGCAGTTCCTTACCCCCTCCACAGCTCTCCTCCAGGCCCCGGGAACCCCTCTAAACTCGTCGTGGGTCCTCTCGAGCCCGTCCAGAGAGACCTCTACGTACCTTACGCCGGCCTCCTTCATCTTCCGCGCGACCTCCCTAGTGATCAGAGTCCCGTTGGTCGCCACCGCGACGTAGAAGCCCCTATCGGCGGCGTACCCGGCCACCTCGAGGAAGTCCCTCCTCGCTAGAGGTTCCCCGCCCGAGAACGCTATGGCCACCACTCCGGCCTTCGCGAACTCGTCTACGGCCTTCTTTGCCTCCTCCGTCGTCAACTCGTCGGGATCCGGCTTCGGTGCGGCGCTGGCGTAGCAGTGCTTACACCTCAGGTTGCACATCCTCGTGAAGTCCCAGACGACGAGGAACGGTGCGGCCGTGACCTGGGGTCTCCGCACGCCGTAGTAGGCTATCCCCTCGAGGACGTTCACGACCCCCCTCCTCACCGTGGGGTCCCCCAGGGCCTCCACCACTCGCTCCCTCGGGATGCCGAGGGCCTTCAAAGCCCCGCTGACGGCTAGCCTGACGGCGGCGTAGGCTATCCACTCCTGGAGCCCGAGGTCTACCCGCTCGCCAGCATACCTCCTCAGAGCGTTCTCCAGCCTGCTGCCCCCCTCCGTTCTCTTCGAGATCCACCTAAGCAGGCCCCTGGAACGGGGTTCCCCAGCCAAGCCTTAACGATGCTTGCTACAATGTCCGCCTCGTGCGTTCTTCACACCCTCCTTGAAGACGATGCTCTGCCGCGGCTTAAGAGCTCTCTTTATGAAGCTAGATCGCCCGCTCCCCGACTGCTCCGCGGGAGCTCCCGAGTCGAGGCGAAGCTCCGCCGCGCGTCCCGAGTCGGAGCCTCTAGCCCCTCCGCGAGCGTACATGGGCTAGTTCTCTCTAAAAAGCTAGCGCTCTTCTCGACATGAGCTGTGCGCAGAGCCCTCCGGACGTAGTGCGAGTCGGTGGTGCTTTACAGGTAACCTCAAAGCTTCGCCGCCCCCCATGGAGGCCTCGGGGGAGGCTGAGAACGGAGCGCGGGTCGCGTTCCGCCGGCTCCACGCCGTCCCGAGTCCCTCAGGCGGTCTTACGTCCTCTACGCATCCACAACCGGCTCCTCCACGCGCACGG
>CALKCU010000048.1 GCA_938083005.1 uncultured Sulfolobales archaeon
GGTCCCGGCTCCGCCCGGCGGGGACGTGGTGCGTGGAGTGGGGAGGGCCCTGGAGCTGCTCGCGGAGACCGTTAGGAGGCGGTTCGGGGGCTAGAAGCGCCCGTAGCCGTGCCCCAGCTTCCTCGGCTCCACGCTTCCGCACTGGGGGCACTTCAGCCTGTCCCCCGACGGCCTCAGCACTGCTCCGCACCTGCTGCAGCTGGCGAGGACGACGCCGAGCCTGGCCTCCCTTATCGTCATGACGTAGGGGGGACGGTCGTTCAGGACCCTGGACCTCACGATGTCCCCTATCCTGACGTAGTTGTGCATGTGCTTCGCCTCCCTGGCCCTCTCCGCGACTTGGGCTACGTGGAGTATCCCGGTGAACGGGTAGGGGAGGAGCGACCCCTCCACCGAGAATATCCTGGCTATGGCGAAGTCCTCGCGTATCTCAGCTATCGAGGCCAGCACGGTGGCTCCGGAGCGGGGCATCGCCGGGACCTTGAGGGGCTTCACGGTGGCGACCTTGTTGACCGCGTCCCTAACGACCCTGCCGACCGCGGCGGCCCTTATCTGGTAGTCGAGCTCGTAGGTCCACGGACCCGGTAGGAACTCCTCCGCTACCCCGATGCGGTCCCCCGGGACTACCAGCTGCTCCTCCCCGCTCAACGCCGCGCACTCTCTCCACCGCTATTTCTCGCGAGCCTAATTAGCACCGCCCTGAAGCGGTGGACCCTCCTCCTGTGGTGCCTCATGGTCTGCCTCAGGGTCATCGTCGTCTCGGCCACGACCTCGACGCCGCACCCGAGCTCTCCGGCCAGGCGGGCGACCAGCTTCAGGAAGCCCGGGGAGTGCTTGTGGACGGAGTACACGGTGGAGCACGCGGCCGCCGCGGCCCTCAGGAACTCCACGTCCGCGCCCCTCCTCTTGACACCGAAGGGCGGGTTCATGACTACCGAGCACCGGTCCCCCACCGGCCTCAGGGGGAGGCTCCTCACGTCACCGGCTACGAGGTCGTACGCTCCGCGGAACTCGGACAGGTTCTCCCTAGCTACGGCCAGAGCGGACCAGTCCACGTCGAGGCACAGGGCGCTCGGGGCTCCGAGCAGTAGGGAGCCGTAGGCTAGGACCCCCGTCCCGCACCCGAGGTCTACGACCAGGTCCCTCGCCAGGTCCCCCCTCATGTAGGCCTCCCATATCATCAGGGAGGCAACGTCCCCGGGCGTTCGGTACTGCTCCAGCGACTCCACGGGGCTGGTGAAGTCCCTCAGCCGCTCGAGGACCAGCTCGAGGTCCCTCCTCAGCCTGACCCTCTCCGGCATGGCGTTCGCCGCTCGCTACAGGAAGCCCCGGGGGTACTCGCTCACCTCTCTCCTCTCCAGGACCACCAGGGCCTCGGCCGGGGTCAGCACGGGCTTCTCGAAGTCCGAGAGGTCGTCGACCGCTATCCTGGGGCACGACGTGACCACGTAGGCGTCGACCTCCGGGCTATCGATGTTCCTCAGCACTCCGGCGTCGAGCACGGGCGCCGAGTACAGGTAGTACCTGAACCCCCTCTCCCCGATGGCCCTCTCCAGCCTCTCCACGATCCGCGGCCTGTACTGGCCCAGGACGCCGACGACTATCCCCCAGCTCCTGGCCTCCAGAGCGTCGGACATCCTCTTGAGCCTAACCGAGGTGAATCTCGCGACCTCCCTCGATATCTCGCCGACGGTCCTGGTGTAGGGGTCGGCCCTGACCACGGCTGAGCCCCTGACCAGCATCCCCACGCCTATCGCGTGGAAGCGCCCCCCAGCGACCACGACCACGGCGTCTGCTCCGGCGGCTCCGAGCCCCGGGGGAGCGTAGCACCCGAAGACCGTCGCGGGGCCGAAGACTACGTCGAGCCCGCGGTTCCTCAGCCTCTCGCGCAGTACCCTGGAGAGCCTCTTGTGCTGGTTCGTAGTCACGACCGCCACCCTCTCCGCGCCGATAGAGCCGAGGTACTCCCCCACCGCGCTCGAGAACTCCTCCGGGTCCACGCCCACGTACTCGAGGTCCAGGAAGACTACTCTCGCACCGCGCGGAGCGTAGAGGGGGTAGGGGTCGTGGCCCACGTGGATGACCAGGTCGTAGCCTCCGGGCTCGCCCGCTAGGCAAGAGCCGTAGACCGGGCCGGCGTCGAGGTGGACCTCGGACCCCAGCCTCGCTTTAACGTAGTCGGCCACCGCCGGGTAGTACCTCTTGAGCCCCTCGGGCAGCTGGAGGAGGACCCGCTTAGCCCCCGCGCTGGCCAGCTCTGCGAGGATCCCCCCGAACCGGAGCTCGTAGTCTCCCAGCAGGAGGTGCTCCTCGGTCAAGAAGAGACCTTTCTCAGCTCCGTTACCTCTATCGTCGAGAGGACGCCGACCTTGTCCTTGAACCTCCTCAGAGCCTCCTTGGCGTGCTCCAGGTGCTCCTTGTTGACCCTCACCTCGGCCAGCGCCGTGCCCGGGAAGACCCTCGCGGCTAGACCGATGGGCTTGCCGAACGCTCTCCTCATGCCCTCCTGAAGCCTGTCCGCTCCGGCGAACGCCATCATCTTGTTCTCCCTGAGCACCTGGTGCGGGTACACCCTCACTACGAGCGCGAACTTGTCCTCGCCGACGGCCCTGGTCAGGTACTTGTGCGCGGCGACCCTGCCGGCCTCGAGAGCGTTGTGCCTGACCTGGGCGGCCTCCAGGACCTTCAGCTCGAGCTTGTACTCGAAGTCCCCGTCGACCCTCCCCATGACGAACTTGGCTATCCTCGGCTGGGGTATCCCGTCTATGTAGTCGGTCCTAGTGTACGGAGGCTTGTCTACGCCCTTGTAGCACCTAGCTGGCCTCAGGGGCATCCACCGGCACCTGGGATGGTTGGGAGAGCCAACTAATAAGCTTTAGCTTTTTTGGTCCGCAACTCCGTGAGCGGGGGTGCGCGGCACGAGGAGGGTCATGCTCGTGTTCCTGATCCTGGGGCTCGTCTCGCTAACGGCGGACGTGACCTACGAGGGCGCTAGGTCGGTGAGCGGGCCCCTCCTCAGGAGCCTCGGGGCCGTCCCCCTGGCGGCGGCGATCGTGGGGAGCGGGGAGCTCGTGAGCTACCTGGCCAGGTTCCTGGGGGGATACGTGAGCACCCTGTTCATGTCCTCGGCGGTGCTCTGGGCCACGGTGATCGCCGGGTACGCTACCAACCTGGTCGTGGTCCCCCTCCTGGCCTTCGCCGGCAGATGGGAGCTCGCGGTCGCGCTCTACCTAGCCGAGAGAGTGGGCAAGGGGCTGAGGGCCCCGGCCCGCGACACCGTGCTGGCCGAGGTCACGTCTAGCGTGGGGCGCGGCAAGGGGTTCGGGGTGCACGAGGTGATGGACCAGGTCGGTGCCTTCCTCGGGCCCCTGATCGTCGCGTGGGCCCTGGGGGTCGGCGGGTACAGGACGGCCTTCCTCTCCCTGGCCCTGCCCGCCGCCGCTGCTGTGGGGCTCGTCGCTGCGGCCGCCCTCCTCTACCCCAGGGTCGAGTCTGTTAGCCGCGCTCCGGAGGCCCCCGCGGGCCTCCGGGGCCTCCCCGGGAGGTTCTGGCTCTACACGACCTCGATGTCCCTCCTCCTCGCGGGCTACGCGCACTGGGCCGTGGCCTCGATGCACATGGCCTCGAGGGGTGCGGTCTCGCCCGCGGAGGTGGCCCTCGCGTACTCCGTGGCCATGGCGGTCGACGCGGCCGTGGCCCTGCCGGTGGGCGCAGCCTACGACAGGTTCGGCCTGAGGAGCCTGACCGTGGTCCCCCCGCTCGTCGTCGCGGTGTCGGCCCTCCTGGTCTACGCGAGGGGACCCCTGGCTCCGTACGCCGTCGGGGCCCTGTGGGGGACGGTCATGGGGATCTACGAGACAAGCATGAGGGCAGCGGTGGCGGACCTCGTCGAGCCCCACGAGAGGGCGCTGGCCTACGGGACCTTCGGCCTGCTGACGGGGGTCTCCTGGTCCGCCGGGGGCTTCGCCCTAACGTACCTCCTGGGTAGCGGGCCGCTGCTCCTCTGCTACGTGGTCGCGGTCGAGGCGGCCTCCCTGGCCGTCCTGCTGCGCCTGCTGGTGGAGAGGTGAGCACCTCGGTACAAGAACTTCGGCCCGCGCTGTTCGAGGTCCTGCTCTCGGACCGCAAGCAGGGCCGAGCGGGTTCCTCCTCCTTGCTCCTGGTCCGACTCCTCAGTAGAGCCCCCCACGCTCCCCTGAGCGGAGGAGGCTCGCGTTATGAGCCCCTACTTGGATTGGGCGAGGTACGATCCTCCGCTCGGTCCCCACCCACGCGGGGGTCTAGGCTCTGAGCGTCCCGTAAGGCCCGCGTGGGTGGGGGCCTGCCTGCTGGATCCCCGGAGCGCCGGCGGGGGGGGCTACCGCTCGCGCTGAGCGATTTAAGGGGCCGAGCGGGTACCGTTCACGTGCCGAGCAGGGAGTTCCAGCTGGGCAGGCTCGGGGTAGTCCTCGTGGAGGGAGACATCACCGAGCTCGAGGTAGACGCCGTGGTGAACGCCGCCAACCCCTACCTGAAGCACTACGGCGGGGTAGCGGCCGCCATAGTCAGGAAGGGGGGACGGGCCGTTCAGGAGGAGAGCGACCGCTGGGTCAGAGAGCGGGGACCCGTGCCCGTGGGCGGAGTAGCGGTGACCGGTGCGGGAAAGCTCAAGGCGAGGTACGTCATACACGCCGTGGGACCGAGGTACGGCGAGGAGGGGGGCGACGAGAAGCTGGCCTCGGCTATACGGAGCTCTCTAGAGAAGGCGGAGGAGCTCGGGCTCAGGAGCATAGCTCTCCCCGCGATCTCCACCGGGGCCTTCGGCTACCCCTACGCTCAGTGCGCTCGGATAATGGCCCGGGTACTCGGGGAGTTCGCTCCCTCGGCGAGGAGCCTGGAGCGCGTAGTAGTGTGCCTCTACGGTCGGGAGGCGTACGAGGTCTTCGAGAGAGTCTTCGAGGAGGAGCTCGGGGGAGCCCAGGCCGGTGCTATCGGCAGCGAGAGTTAATTGCCGAGCTCGCGGAGTCTAGCTGGGGCGCGCTGTGGTCAGGTTCTTGGTCACGAACGACGACAGCTACGCGAGCCCCGGGCTCTTCCTGCTCTACAGGGTAGCATCGAGCGTGGGCGAGGCGCTGGTCTTCTCGACGGAGAGCCCCAGGTCGGTCATAGGCCACACGATAACCTTCTTCAGACCCCTCAGGGTCTACTCGATGAGGGTCGGCGGAGTGGACGTGTACCTAACGGACGGGACCCCCGTGGACGTGATCCACCTGGCCCTGAACGTCCTAGGCTATAGACCGGACGTCGTCCTGTCCGGGATAAACGTGGGGGAGAACCTGACCCTCCAGCACATATTCTACAGCGGAACGGTCGCGGCCGCCATAGAGTCGGCTGTGATGGGGATACCGGCCATAGCCTTCTCGGCCGACGTCGAGAGCTTCGACCAGCTCTCCTCTCCGGAGATGGAGGGCATAGCGATGAGGCACCTGAGGGCCATAATCGAGGGAGTGGTCGAGCGCGGGCTCCCCCCGGGCGTCGACCTGCTCAGCGTAAACATCCCCAACCCGAGGAAGTTCAGGAGCTGCGTAAGGGTCGCGAGGGCCTCGAGGGTGAGGTGGTACTCCGGCTACGACGGCAGGAGGGACCCCTTCGGCAGGCCCTACTACTGGCTCTACATGAAGGAGGTAGAGGCGGAGGAGGGCACCGACGTGTACGCCGTCAAGGTGGAGGGCTGCGTGTCCGTGACCCCGCTGACGATAGACCTGAACGCGGGTCCGCGGGCTATCGAGGAGACCAAAAAGATGGGGCTGGAGGAGCTCTAGAGCCGGAGCCTACCCGCGGTCGGGAGCCTCCTACCTCCTGGACCTCATGCTCTCCAGTATCTCCCGGGCCTTCCCCAGCGTTATCCTGCCGGACTTCATCAGCTCCTCGACCACCGCGTCGACCTCCTCCGGTCTAGCGCCGGCTGCCAGGGCCAGCTGGCGAGCGTGCAGCTTCATATGCCCCCGCTGGATACCCTCGGTGACGAGCGCTCTGAGCGCGGCCAGGTTCTGGGCTAACCCCACCGCTCCCACGACCTCGGCGAGCTCCTTCGCTGTCTGCACTCCGAGGATCTTCAGAGAGAGCCTAGCCATCGGGTTGGACCTTATCGACCCACCGACGGTCCCCACGGACATGGGCATCTCCAGGTAGCCCACGAGGTCGCCCTTCTCGTCCATCTCCCACACGCTAAGGGGCTCGTACCTCCCCCTCCTGGACGCGTAGGCGTGGGCCCCGGCCTCGAGCGCTCTCGTGTCCTGCCCGGTGGCCAGGGCCACGGCTATTACGCCGTTCATTATGCCCTTGTTGTGAGTCGCGGCTCTGTAGGGATCCGCCGCGGCGAAGGCCCACGCGTAGACTATCCCCTCCACGACCTCCTCTCCCCCTATCGAGTCCTTGGGCACCCTCGTCCAGGACCTCACGATCCTCCTGTCGGCCAGGTTCGACACTATCCTGAGGAGGACCCTGCCCCCGCTAGCCTCCTCTATTATCGGGGCCACGGCCTCGGCCATGGTGTTGACTATGTTCGCTCCCATGGCGTCCTTGACGTCGACCAGGAGGTTGACCACGACCATCTTCCCGACGGGGCTGTCCAGCACTCTGACCTCTACGTCCTTGGCTCCGCCGCCCAGCTTCACGAGCGTGCTGGTGGTCGAGTTCGCAAGGTCTAGGATCTCCGCCTTCCTCTCCAGTATCCTGAGCGCGGCCACGTGGGGCGAGGGCACCTTGATCACCTGGATCTGGGATATCATTATCTGCTCGGAGGCTATCGAGAAGAGACCGCCCCCGTCGCGGCACCACTTGGCGGCGTTCGACGCACCCGCCACCACCGAGGGCTCCTCGATCACCATCGGGACCAGGTAGTCGCGACCGTTTATCAGGAAGTTGACCGCGACGCCGTACGGGAGCTCGAACGTACCTATGACGTTCTCTATCATCTTGTCCGCCACGTCTAGCCCCAGCCTACCGGTCCTCCTGAGGAGCTCCACGTCCTCGTCCGCGAGGTTAGCGAACTCCCTCACGACTCTAATCCTCTCCTCTATAGAGAGCTTGTAGAACCCCGGTATCCTGGAGGTCCCACCCATGCCTGCGTTACCCACAGGTTAAGTCGGCGAGTTTAAAAGGCTCTCGCTTTCTGTCGAAGTGCCTACGCTCCTAGCCGACACGTTTATAAGGTCCGGGGGCGAGTGCATCCAGGCTTAGCCATGAGCTCGGAGGTCGTGGCGGCCCTCGAGGACGTCTACGGCATAGTCCTGTTCTTCCGGGAGAACACCGAGGACGAGGAGCTCTTCGAGGCCCTGGACAACGTGCTGAGGAGGATAGAGGACTTCCTCACCTCGGACCACGAGGAGAAGGAGTACTTCGACTTCATGGTGGAGCTCTACACCGCGGTGATGAGCAACCCGCTCACCAAGTTCCTCGGGGTCTACATAAAGGACTTCTTGCCCAAGAGGTAGGGCTCGTGCCGGAGCTACTGGAGGAGTACCTCGGCTGGGCCTCTCAGCTTGAGAGAGCCCTGGAGAGGGGGGTCCTGGACGCTAGGGAGGTGGGCGCTGTAAGGGGGGTAGCGTTCGCCGGCATGGGGGGCTCCGGGATAGTCGGAGACGTTGTAGCCAAGCACCTGGAGAGGGAGCTTGAGGCTCCGGTAGTCGTGGTGAAGAGCCACGCGCTACCCAAGTACGTGGGGAGGGGCTGGCTGGTAGTAGCCGTTAGCTACTCCGGCAACACTCCCGAGACCCTGTCGGTGTTCTGCGAGGCTCACAGGAGGGGGGCCGAGCTGGGAGTGGTAGCCTCCGGGGGGCGGCTGGTGGAGCTGTCGGAGAGGATGGGGGTACCGCGCGCGGTCGCCGAGAAGGGTCACCTGCCGAGGACGGCGATGCCGTCCCTGCTCGCGGGGGTCGCGGGTCTCGTGAGCAGGCTGACCGGCCTGAGGATAGAGATCGAGAGGGGGGTCGAGGCTCTCCGGGACCCGGGAGCTCTCGATAGAGCGAAGGTCTTGGCCAACTACATGCGCGACGGCCTCCCGGTGTTCTTAGTCGCGGAGGAGCTCTACCCCCTGGGCCTCAGGGCTAAGAACGAGGTCAACGAGAACGCTAAGGTTGCGAGCAAGGTCGAGGTGCTGCCCGAGTGGGGTCACAACGACATCGTCGCGTGGGAGGGAGACCCCGGGCGCCCGCTAAGGCCCATCGTCGTGAGGAGGGGTTCCGATCCGCTAGCAGACTTCGCGCTCGGCTACCTGCGGGAGGTGGGCTACGATCCGGAGGTCCTAGACCTGGGCGAGCGGGGCTACCTCGAGGCGGTGCTCTACGGATCGTGGATCGTAGGCATGGCCTCCGTCCTCCTCGCTGGCCTCAGGGGAGTGGACCCGAGGCTCACCAAGTCTATAGAGCGCTACAGGGGATTCGCGCGCACGCTCTTCGAACCCCCATGCTAGCTCCACAGCACCGACCCGCTTAAACTATTCAAACCCGCTCGCGGTTCTATAAATTTCTTGCTAACACGACCCCGGGGGAGAGCCACGTCCTTAAGGAGGACTCTAGGTCTGAGCAGAGGCTCAGCCCTCCTGCTCGGCAACGAGGCGATAGCTAGGGGCGCTCTAGAGGCCGGGATCAGCGTCGCCGCTGCGTACCCCGGCACGCCGTCCTCGGAGGTTATAGGGTCCCTGGCCGAGGTCGCCGAGGACGTCGGCATCTACGTCGAGTGGTCCACGAACGAGAAGGTGGCCTTCGAGCTCTGCTGGGCAGCCGCTCTCTCCGGCATCAGAGCCGTGACGGCTATGAAGCACGTCGGCCTGAACGTGGCGGCTGACGCCCTCATGAGTAGCGCCTACACCGGAGTCGAGGAGGGCTTCGTCATAGTCAGCGCCGACGACCCGTCGATGTGGAGCAGCCAGAACGAGCAGGACAACAGGCTCTACGGCCTGATATCGTACGTGCCGGTCTTCGAGCCCGAGAGCCCCAGCGAGGCCAAGGAGCTCACCAAGTACCTGTTCGACTTCAGCTCGAGGATGAAGCACCCGGTGATCCTCAGGTCGACGACGAGGCTGAGCCACACTCGGGGGCCCGTGGAGCTCGGGCCGATACCGAGACCCAGGGTCGCCGGTTCCTTCAAGCCGAGGCCGGCGCACGTCCTGGTCCCGAGCAACGCCAGGGTCCAGAGGCTCGAACTCCTGAAGAAGATGGAGGCCGTGCGGAGGGAGCTGAACGCTTTCCCGTTCAACAGGGTCTACGGAGACGGGAGGACCCTGGTGATAGCGGCCGGGGTCTCGCACGC
>CALKCU010000049.1 GCA_938083005.1 uncultured Sulfolobales archaeon
GTATAGCACCACAGCTGCTAGGGATGTAGTCGTGTCATTTTGGGTGTGGGTATCGGGGAGGAGGAGGAAGGACGTTTTGAGGTTCTACATAGAGCACGTAGCTGAGGTAGAGAGAGTGGTCGAGGAGTCTAAGAGAGTGGTCGAGGAGCTCAGCAGGGGGAACGCTGACCTCGTCGCTACGCACTGGGGAGAGGTCTTCGAGTCGGAGAGGAGGGCGGACGAGATTAAGAGGAGGATCCTCGCGGAGCTAGCCAAGGAGACCTTCCACCCGATAGACAGGGAGGAGATAGTGAGGCTGGTCCTCACGACGGACGACGTAGCGGCCTACGCCAAGGCGTGGAGCCGGAGGGCCATGCTCTACCTGCCGGACCAGCCGCCCCAACACGTGGGCAGGGCCCTCTACGATATGGCGTCGAGGGTCCACGAAGCCGTGAAGCTCGTAAAGAGAGCAGCCGAGAGCCTTCCAGTGAACCCGGGAGAGGTCCTGGACCTAGCTAACAAGATAGAGTCCCTAGAGGAGGAGGTGGACGACATCAGGCACGAGGCGTTCAGAGAGATCATGAGGTTCTGCGACACCGCCAGGAGCTCCAAGTGCCTGCTGATCAAGGAAATCATGGACTCTATAGAGAACGCCGCAGATCGCTGCGAGGACGTAGCCGACGTTCTGAGGGGCATAGCTCTGCTATCAGCTTAGACTGAGGGGTTGGCTGATCGAGAGTACTCTCGGCTTCCTCAAAGCACCGCCTCAGCTGAGGACTTTCCGGGGTTGTCCGGTGGGACCCTCCCCGGTGCTATAGGCAAAGTCCCCTAGACCACTAGCGCGAGCGAGTCCAGGATTCTCGGAACTACCACCTTTACGCCCTGCGGAAGCCCTAGCTCTCTAGCCTTCTTAGAGATGGTCGTCCTCAGCCCCTCCAGCGCGGAGGGCTCTCCGTGGTTTAGGATTACCTTCTTCGGCTTGGTCTCGACGTCCCTCAGGAACTTGAGTATTTGCGTCCTATCGGAGTGACCCGAGAACCCCTCGATAGAGTGCACCTCCATGGCTACCTTGACGAGCTCGAGCTTGTCCCCGACCAGTATGTGGACCTCCCTCGCGCCGTCGCGTATCTTCCTGCCCAGGGTCCCCTCGACCTGGTAGTTGACGAACACGAGGGAGTTGTTCGGGTTCTCAGCCATGAGCCTGAAGTACTCCACCGCCGGACCCCCGTTGAGCATCCCGGACGTCGCGAGTATCACGCACGGGTCTCTGGACTCGACTATCTCAGACCTGGCCACCCCACCTCCGACTATCTCAAACGACGGGTGCATGAACGGGTTCTCCGAGTTGTAGATCCTGTCCCTGAGCTCCCTGGAGAGGAGCTCCGGATACGCGGTATGGATCGCGGTGACTTCGTTTATCATCCCGTCGATGAACACCGGGACCTCGGGTAGCCTACCGGCCCTCATGGCGTCCGCTATTATCAGCAGGACCTCCTGGGACCTCCCGACAGCTAGCGAGGGTATAAGTACCTTCCCGCCCCTCTCGATAGTCTTTCCGATGATAGTGATCAGCCTCTCAGCCGACTCCTCCCTACTAGGCTGGTCTGAGTTGCCGTAGGTCCCCTCGATTATCAGAGTGTCCACTCTCGGGAACCTGCTGTTCGCCTTATCGAGCAGCTTCGTTTTGTCGTACTTGAAGTCGCCGGTGTAGACTATGTTATGGAGTCCATCGCCTATGTGCAGGTGCGCTATCGCGGACCCGAGTATGTGGCCCGCGTTGTAGAGCGTGAGCCTGACGTCCGGGGCTATGTCCGTGACCTCCCCGTACCTCAGAGCTATCGTGTGGAGCAGCGCGTCCTGGACGTGGCGGGACTCGAACGGGGGGCTCCTTCCCTCCCTCCTGGAGAGCTCGAGCAGGTCCTTCTCTAGCAACACCATGAGGTCCCTCGTCGCCTGGGTCATGTAGACCGGCCCCCTGTACCCGTACTTGAAGAGGTAGGGCACAAGCCCGACGTGGTCCAGATGGGCGTGAGTCACGACGACCGCGTCTATCTCCTCCGGCTTTACCCCGACCGCGTCTATCCTGGGGGCAAAGCTCTTCAGTAGTATGCTGCCGGGATTCAGGCCGAAGTCTAGCAAGATCTTGGACTCCGCCGTCTCGACCAGGATGGACGACCTGCCGACCTCCATGAATCCCCCGAGAGCTGTGATCCTAACGTAGTTGTCCTTGAAGAGCACCTCTCTGTGTATCCTCTCACCGACGGCCCTCAGGAATTCGAGCCTCTCCGCGGATTGCCTAACCACGTAGTTTAGCTCGGACTCCAGGATGAGAGACCTCAGCGGCGGCTTCCTGACGATTTTAGGCCTCCACCCGGTCTCAACGAATATTTCCTTGAAGAGCCTCCTGTCGTTATCCATGAACGCCTGGGGCTGCGGGGTCTTTATGATGACCTCCCCTAGGACCTCGTCGAACATCACGTCGGAATCGCTCTCGACGTACTCCCTGGCCTTGGACAGTATGGCCTTCTTGGCCTCGCTCTCCCGGAGCCTCCTGGACTCATCGACCCTGACGACGACTCTCTTCTTTATGGCCTTGGCCAGGCTCCTGACGGCCTCCTCGTTCTCCACTATGAAGGTGACGTTCCTTACGTACACTACTACTTCGGGACCCTCGAACTCTACCTTGGTCACCTGGGCCTCCGGCGGCAGCTTCGTGAATATCTCGGTTCTGATGTTCTCCCTTATATCGTCTACGAACCTGAAGTCTCTCGCGATCATTTCAACCGCTAACCCGCCGAGTATGATCTTTCCTCAATACCGTTCGGCCTCACTATCGCCACGTCCACCGCCTCACCAGTGAAGACGTCCCTCCTTATGGACGACCTGATAGCCTTAACCGCGAGGGTCACAGCCTCCTCCTCACTCATGTCCTCCCTATACTCAGACTCTAGGATGCCCATCGCCACCGGGGATCCCGAGCCGGTCGCCGTGTAAGTCTCCTCGAAGTAGTCCCCGTAAGGCTCTATGTTGTAGAGCCTGGGTCTGTCGTCGTAGCCAGCGAGTATGAACTGGACCAGGAACGGGTAGTACTTGTAGCTGTTTAAGAGTATGGAGAGGTAGGCGGCCAGAGATCTTACCGGGATCTTAGTCTTGTTAGCTAGACTGTACTCCGTCGCTCTGATCCTTAAGAGTGATGCGAGGACCTGCGTATCGGCGACCAGCCCGGCCGTGGTCAGGACCACGTGGTCCGCTACCCTGACTATCTTCTTCACAGCCTTGTGGGCCACATAGGTTCCGCTGCTGGCTCTCCTGTCGGCAGCTACCACCGCCGCTCCTTTCGTTACTAGACCCACCGTTGTTGTCCCGTACAGAATCCTCAACCCGGGCACACCTTTGAGGACCTATCCCCAGCTTAAAAGTATAGCCGGCTTATAAATCTTAGTGAGGCTGCTTGAAGCACTCGATCGAGCTCTTCAAGAAGGTTGTCGTGGGACACGGAGTGAGGTGGGAGCTGGGGACTATGCTATCGGAGCTCGGGGTCAGGGACAGGTTGGTGGTGATCGCGGGCCCGAACGTGAGGAGACTCGTGGTCGAACCGCTGATAGAGAGAGCCCTCGGCGGCTTCAGCGTCGAGGTGTTCGAAGCGACCTCGCCGTCCGTCGACGCAGCCGAGGGAGTGGCCGACCCGGTAAACTCCTTCAGACCGTCGATCATAGTGGCCGTCGGGGGAGGCAAGAGCATCGACGTAGCCAAGTACGTTTCGCATAAGGTCGGCGTACCCTACGTCAGCGTACCCACGGTCACGTCGCACGACGGCATAGCTTCGCCGTTCGCATCGCTGAGGGGGCTGGAGACCGTATACTCGGTGAAGACCTCTCCCCCCATCGCCGTCGTAGCGGACATAGAGGTGATCGCGGCGGCCCCGAGAAGGCTAGCCCTCGCGGGCGCTGGGGACCTCATAGCCAAGATAACCGCCGTTAGGGACTGGAGGCTAGCCCACAGGCTGAAGGGCGAGTATTACGGGGACTACGCAGCATCCCTAGCGCTCATGTCCGCCAGGCACGTAATAGCCTTCAGCAAGACGATAGCTAGGCGCACCCCGGCTGGTCTCAGAATTCTCGTGGAGGGGCTCATAAGCTCCTCCACGGCTATGTGCATAGCCGGGTCGACAAGGCCCGCGAGCGGCTCCGAGCACCTCTTCAGTCACGCACTCGACATAGTGGCCAACTACCCGGCGCTGCACGGAGAGCAGGTGGGTCTCGGAGCGATAATGATGGGGTACATACACGGGATAAACTGGAGGAGGATCAGAAGAGCCCTCAGAATGCTCGGGCTGCCGACTACAGCTAAGGAGCTCGGAGTGAGGGAGGAGCACGTGATCGAGGCTCTAACCATGGCCCATAGGATAAGGCCCCATAGGTACACGATACTCGGAGAGAGCGGTCTCACCAGGGAGGCCGCTGAGGACCTGGCTCTCAAAACCGGTGTCGTGGGTGAAGACTGTCAAGACCTTGATTAGTAAGTACGCAGCTAAGGAGGGCTACAGATTCCTCTACTCCGGACGGATGGAGGAATGCCTAGGGTGTCGGTTCAGGCATGCGTGCGTGGACAACCTCAAGGAGGGAGTGGCCTACGAGGTGGTCAAAGTTTACGGGATAGTCAACAGATGCCCCGCATTGGGGGAGGTGGTCACGGTCGATGTGAAGCCGGCCGAGGTGAGCGTGGCCCTGGATCCGAGGGCAGCCGTAGAGGGGGTGCTGGTGACGTACACGCACCGCGAGTGCGGCATTCCCTGCCAGTTCAGCGAGCTCTGCCGGAACCCGCTCGTGAGGAGCGGGACCAAGGTGAAGGTCCTTTCCGTTGGAGGTAGAGTGAGCTGTAGAGCCGGGAAGAGCCTCGTCGCGGCGATCGTGCTGCCCGCCGCCTAGCTGAACAGAATCGAGACGGTGGCCCCCTAGTCCACGAGCTTCGTATTCACCTGGACTATCTCCTCGCTTATGGTGTCCCCCCTTACGATCTTCCTCCTCCTCTCACCCTCGTTGCGGGGATGGAAGCCCGGCGGAGAGGAGAGGAGGAGCGACCTCTTGGCGGGACCGGGCAGACCCGGGACCATCGGAAAGCCCGAAGAATCCGTGCCTCCCGTTATCACTAGCCTCTTGCCCGGTATGCCTACTACGGAGGCGTCCACGTACTCGCCTATCCTCTTGCCGATGAAGACCGCCGCCCTCGAGCCGTCGACCACTATCTGGAAGCACTTCGCTCTGAACATCTCTGCCAGGGCCTCACTGCTGCCGAGCTTCTCCGAAAGGCTCCCGGCTGGGACGTAGACCGTCGCGTCGGGGACGCTCGGGTCCGGTTCGAGGCGCACCGTTAGGCTGACCTTCTCTTTCTTCGCTCTGTCCTTCCATACCCTGATCGTGGCGATCCTGTAGGGGGTCTTGAGCAGCTCTACCAGCTTGGGGTTAGCTCTGGCTCGAAGAAGCTCCTTCCCCTCCTTCATGGCTTCGGTCAGCCTCAGCTCCCCGGACTCCACCACTCTTACGTAGAGTTCCTTGGGTTTCTTGGCCCCCGGGTCTCCGACCACCACCTTGAACGTGGCCACCTAGCGCACCATACACCTAGCAGAGGACTGCTTATATCTACTCCGAACCCCGTCCGAGCCGCTGACCCTGCTCACCTGGGCGAGCTGCTACTGAGCGTGTAGCCGAAGGGCTCGACCTCCATAAAATCCCACGATCCGGGTAAAGGGATCGGAGTCGGTAGCCAGTCAAAGGGTGTGAGAGCTCCGGAGCCTCCGCTCGCATTACCGCTTGGCTGTACTACCGAGAGGCGAGATGTTCACCAGGAGCCGAACGGTGCCAGCAGCTCGATGAGGCCCCTTTCTAACGCTAGCTCCATATACTTCTTCGGGCGCTCTATTAACTCCCGGATTTCCCTCTCAAGCTCGCCGCGGCTCACGATCCTCCTAGCCAGCCCCAGCTCCACGGCTTTCTCCGCCACCGCGATGGCCTCCCTGACGTACGCCTCCTCCTCATCCATCCTCGGTATCACGTATTCCTCGTGTATCCCCCTCTCCTCAGCGTACCCGGCCAGAGCGTAAGCCGCGGCTACGAACATCTCGTCGGTCATCTTCCTGGCCCTAACCGTTAGGACCCCCCTGAACACCGCCGGGAACCCTAGGCTGTTGTTTACCTGGTTCGGGAAGTCGGACCTGCCGGTGGCCACCACTCTCGCTCCCGCCTCCTTAGCCTCCCAGGGCCATATCTCGGGCACGGGGTTCGCCTCCGCGAACACTACGGAGTCCCTGTTCATCTCGGCTACCCACTCCTTCTTTATCACTCCCGGGCCAGGCCTGGACGCTGCTATGACTACGTCGGCCCCCTTCATGGCCTCCCTAATGCCTCCCCTAATTCCATCAGCGTTGCTCTCTAAGGCTATGGCGTACTTCCACGGGTTCTCGATCCTCAGTTTCTCGAGGTCCGGCCTCTCCCTGTGTAGCGTGCCCTTACTGTCGACCACGACGATGTTCCTCGGATCCGCGCCAACCACCTTGAGATACTTGTAGGTAGCTACGTTGGCTGCCCCAGCTCCCACGAGCACTATCCTGACGTCACCTATCTTCTTGCCGACCACCTTGAGGGCGTTGATAAGCCCGGCCACGGTCACCAGAGCCGTGCCCTGCTGATCGTCGTGCCAGACTGGGATCTCGAGAACCTCCTGAAGCCTCTCGAGCACGTAGAAGCACTTGGGCGACTCTATGTCCTCCAGGTTTATGGCTCCGAAGCTGGGCTCTAGCGCCTTCACTACGTAGACGAACCTATCCGGGTCCCGCTCCCCTACTACCAGTGGGATCGCGTCCACCCCACCCAGGTACTTGAATAGCAGCGCCTTCCCCTCCATGACCGGGAGGGCCGCCTCCGGGCCTACGTCGCCTAGGCCTAGGACCCTCGTCCCGTCGCTCACCACCGCAGCGTAGTTCCACCTGAGCGTGTAGTCGAACGAGAGATCGCCTCCCCCCTCGTATATCCTCCTGCTGGGAGCAGCTACGCCTGGGGTGTACCAGACCGAGAAGTCCTCAAGCCTGGTCAGGGGGACCTTGGGCACTACCTCTATCTTCCCACCGTACTTCCTGTGGAGCTCCTCTGAGACCGAGAACCAGTCGACGCTTTTCCCTCCCAGAGGGCTCACCGAGCCCTACCGGCGTTCACCGGTAAAATAGGACGCGCACTCGGGCCCGCGATACGTTACCCAGTAGGCACCGAGCACGTGTCCAGAGCTCTGTTCAGCGCCTCTGGGAGCTCTCTGTGGTTCCGTACCCTCACGAATCTTATACCAACGATTTTTGCTGCCTCCTCATCGTAGGGGGTGTCCCCGGCGAACACGAGGCTCCTCCCTTCGGAGAGCTCAAGGGCGCGCTTCAGCTGCTCGACCCTAAACGGGCTGTGATCGCGGGTGATAACCGCTGAGGCGACGCCCAGCAGTCCCAGCTTCTCTAGGACCATTTCGGCAGTCCTGGAGCTGCGGAGAGTCACGAGGATCAGGGTCACCCCTCGGGAGACCAGGCTCCTCACGCTCTCGACGTTCCTGGCCACCTCCGCGGGGTCTAGCCTCTCGACGGATTCGATCTCCGCTTCCTCGACCATCCTCCACGCCACCTCAAGGAGACCCCTGTCCAGGGCTAGCCTGGCTAAGCTCTCGCCCAGGGGCCTGAGCGGGTGGTCCAGACCCAGGGCCCTCCTGATCCTGTCCCTGAGGGTCTCGAAGTCCACGAGTATCGGGATAAGAGTCCCATCGACGTCCAGAGCGATCGCGCAATCCGTGCTCAGCTTTGGGCACCGAAGACTAGGACGGGCGCCGGCTTTTAATTTCTCGAGGAGTGCGACTACGCGTCTGGGAGCAGAGGCTAGGCCGTCTATGGTCGCACAGCGTCTTACATCCCGGCCTGCCGATTAGGCGCGGCGATCATCGCCGTGAGGATCTCGGTAGTGGCGACGTCCTGCTGTAGATCCTGGGCTCTCGGGCGCTGCCTCGAAAGCTTATCGCACCAGCTGAGGCCCGCGGACGAGGTCGTCACGGTGCTCAAGACCTGTGGAGACGAGAGCGAGACTCTAGTCGAAGAGTTCGGGAAGGTTCTGCCGGTCAGGCTGGTGCTGCAGAGCAGCGGGGGTCGGTGCGCTGACGCCTACGAGCTCGGCTACGGGAACGCCTCGGGAGACCTTCAAAGAGCATACTGGGGGGCTACTGCGGGTGGATATCGACCTCAGGTCTTCCCGGAAGTAGGGCGTGTGAGGGTGCTCACCCCTCCCTAAACCTGAGGGGCGCGAACATGGGGTTTAGAGCGCGGTTGATCGGGGATTTCCCGCTCGCGCGCTTGTACGGTAGGAGCAGGAAGTGCCTCTGGTTTGAGCAGATTCTAGCATACCAAGTCGCGACAGAGGGCTGTAGAGTGTATATGATAAAGGACGCGGATAGGGCTCCAACGGTTTACCATATAACCCACGGGAGGTCTCTAACCAGAGGGCGGGGGTTTTGTCACGAGTTCCGGCTTCACTACGACAGGGTGGCGATGTTCTGGAGACTGAGGGAGCTCGGGGCACCGGTCTCGCTGCTGAGGAAGAATACGGTGCCAAGGCTTTTAGCGACGACATATGGGCTGCTCACTAGAGTGTAGCTCGGGTGACGGGGGTTGAGAAGAGCGGTAGTAGCGCACCACTATTGGGACAGGCCCGGCGGAGGTGAGCTCGTGTCGGCCGCGCAGCGCTGACCTTCGAAGCGATGGAGCTCAGGCCCGTTCTCGTCTCGGTCTTCAGCTTCGACCCCGTCAAGTACGGTGAGTGGCTCGGCATAGACCTGACAAGGTGCGAGAAGCTCTCCCTCTTCGGGTTCAGGCTCAGGGCCTTCGGTCTTTACTCGAGGCTTCTATCGTGAATCCCGGTTAAGAGGGCTCTGGAGAGGTTCGGTGCGGATGTAGTCTACATAGATAACGGCTTCTACAGAGAGATCGAGAGGCTTCAGAGCAAGAGGAACGTGAGGCTGTTTGAGTACATACACTTCCCCCTCGAGGCTCACCTCCGGGGCTCCAGCTACGCAGAGGACCCTTACATCCTCGAGAGGTATGGCGGGTTCCCGCTGAACGTGTGCTGGAGGCTCTTCCTCAGACTTTCCTCTCCGTTCCTCAGGAGGAATCCCTTCGAGTCCGCCTCGGCTGTTCTAACCAACTCTGCGTGGACGGCCAGGGTGATCAGGGAGCTCTACGGCGAGACGCCCCTGGTTCTGAATCCGCCGATAGCCCCGAGGACCGGGATTGTCGAGAAGCCCGCGGACTTCGGCTCCAGGAGCGACTCGGTGCTCATGTTGGGCAGGTTCTCGGAGGAGAAGAGGTACCACTGGGTTGTCGAGAAGGTTTTGCCGAAGCTCCGAAGGGAAGTGGGGGGCGCGAAGCTCTACATAGTCGGCGGGACCGGAACGAGGACCAGCCGGCAGTACCTCAGCGGGGTGGAGGCCATAGCCAGGAGAGCGGGCCTCAGGGTCTCGAGGAATCCAAACACCGAGGCTGACGTGTACCTGCTCCCGGACGCACCGAGGGATACGATAAACAGGCTCATGGACTCGTCGAAGGTCTTCTTCCATGCGACCATCAACGAGCACTGGGGCATAGCAATCGCGGAGGCCATGGCGAGGGGGTTGCCAATCGTCGTCCACAGGTCCGGGGGTGCATGGACCGACCTCGCTCTCGAGGGTCTCTGCGGTCTAGGCTACGAGGGCGAGAACGAGGCGGTCGAGTCCTTGGCGAGACTCCTGACCGACGGGGGACTATGGAGGGATTACTCCCGGAGGTCCGTAGAGAGAGCTAGGGAGCTGACCTTAGGCAAGTTCGTGGAGAAGTTCTCGGTCACGGTGAAGAGGTTTCTCTGAGAATACTCGAGCTGTGACGAAGCGACAGACGGGGCGTGCCGGCTTCTCCAGCAGCTGAGCCCCCCAGCCGGTCCGAGGGACTCGGTCGCTGGCTACTAGGGCTCCTCTCGTAAGGGAGGAGCGCCACCGCGCCAGGGTAGTTCCGGAGGGTGAAGCATTTTAGCTTACCCTAGGCCTTGAAGGCGGGGAGCGCTGGAGGTGACTTGGACTGAACGAGAGCCCTCGGTTCGGCGGCCTCGGGTCCTTGGTGAGCCAGCCCCTGTTTAAGTACGTGAAGCCCGAGCGTCTCGAGAGGATAATCGTGGATTACTTCGCTCCACTGGGCGTAGAGCCCGCGGAGGTCGGGAGGTCCCTCTATAGGGTACTTGCGGAGGACGTGGTATCCCCCAAGGACTTGCCCGAGTGTGACGTAGCTCACGTAGACGGCTTCGCCGTCTCCGAGTGTGACGACAGGACTTTCAGAGTGGTGAGCGGCGGAGTCCTAGGCCTCTGCGAGGCCGCTTACGTGGAGACGGGCAGGCCCGTGCCCGAGGGCGCCGTCGCCGTGGTCCCCGCGGAGTCCACGAGGCTCGTCGGGGAGGGCTCCATCACCATCCCCAGGAGCTACGAGAGGCTTCACGGGATCGTCAGGAGGGGCTCCGACGTCGCCAGGGGGATGGTCGTCGGCAAGAGGGGCCAGGTGGTGACTCCGCCCCTGGCCAGGCTCCTCGTAGAGCTGGGCGTGGAGGAGGTCGAGGTCTACAGGAGACCCAAGCTGCTGCTGATCCCGGTGGGTACCGAGTTCGTCACGAACGCTAAGAGGGAGTCCAGCAGCTTGTTAGTAAAGGCCATGTGCGAGGCCGTCGGCGCCTTGGTGGACACTCTCGGTCCGGTCGAGGACTCCGCGGAGACCCTGGATGAGGTCGTGAGAGAGAACCTGGAGCTCTACGACGCGATCGCGACGATAGGCGGAGCGTCTCTAGGGAGGAGCGATTACACTCTCGCGACAGCGATGAAGTTGCCGGACTCCGCGGTCCTGGTTAGAGGGGTGGCTATACAGCCCGGGAGGGTGACTACACTGCTCAGAGCCGGGGGGAAGCCGTTCGTGCTGCTCCCGGGACTCATACAGTCGACGGTCGCGGGGACGATCTTCGTGCTGCAGCCGCTGATCAGGCGGCTCCAGGGAGCCGCTCCGCGGACCCGTTACCCCTTAGGCTTGTACAGGCTGGCCTCCGACTACACGTACTCGGGCAGGTTCTCGAGCTTCACTCGCATCAGGTTCGTGAGGTCGGTAGGGGACTTCGAGGTCGAGGTGATCGAGGCGGAGTCGCCAATCCAAAGCGCTGTAGCGTTTTCGCACGGCTTCGCCATTCTAGAGCCCGGCGTAGTCAGGCTGACCAAGGGCGTCTATCTGCCGGTCTACAGGGCCCCGGGGCTCTACCCGGAAGATCCCTAAGCCTCCGCGACGTGTTTATCGTACGAGGGTCGAAAATTTCGCGCTTCCGAATCTAAACGCAGTCCACGATCTAGGGGTTCCTCCGCCCGAGAGGGGATCCCGAGCCCTCGCGTGGCGGGCCCGCCGGGATTTGAACCCGGGACCACCGGCTTAGAAGGCCGGCACCCTATCCTGGCTGGGCCACGGGCCCCTCAGAGTAATGCTGCGAGCGTGCTTAAATTTCTTTGCCGGCCCCGGGCCTGGTCTTGATTACCGCCGGAGAGTCGAGGTCCCCGCTGTACTCGACTTCCACCTTCAGCATGTTCTTCACGAGCCATATGTTGGTATACGCGTGGAGAGTAAGTCTCGAGACCCCGATGGTGCTGGACCCCTCAGCTAGAGAAAGATAGGGGATGATTATATCAGCCATGTGCCTATCGTAAGCCATGCCGGTGGAGAGTTCCTCCAGGAGTTTCATAGCGGCCTCTCTTCCTACGAGCTCGGCGGGCTTGCCTCTCTCCCCCAGGGAGTCGGCCCCTAGAATGCTCCACTCGGTGATGGCCCACAACACTATGCCCGAGCCCGGGCCCAAGTGAGGGTCCTTCTCAGGCTCGTACCACTCGGTCCTCAGGTCCATCCTAACTCCGACGCCGCGCTTGGCTAACTCCCTCGCAGCCGCGTCGGCCTGCCTCTCCGCTACATGCTTGGGGAGCCTGACGCAGTGCGACACCCCGCCGATGCTCAGGAGCTTTCCGGATTTCACTTTATCTAGGGGCTTGAAGGACCTCGGAGGCCTCTCGACTCTCACTCTGACGAGTCCTCCGCCCCTGGGGTAGTGTCCCCGCCTCGCGAGCTCTACCCCGAATCCGTAGCCGATCTCCCTTAGGTGTGGTTCTATCACGTACCCCAGGTAATCCACCGGTGGAGACCACGGGACGTCGGTGCCGCCCCTTATCTCTACCGTGACCGGAGAGTCGGCGTAGGCCATTATCGGCAGGAGGGTCTGGAGGACGAGGGTAACGGAGCCCGCGGTACCGACGTCGAATTCGTACCTCCCTCCCCTTATGGACCCCGGTCTGAAGACCACCTCTGTGGAGCCGACCGAGGCTCCCTCCACGACGGCGTTGCACATCTTGGCCGCAGCCAGTATGCCCGTCAGGTGCTGCCTCTTGAGCCCCGGCTCCGGTCTCCTGGCTCTTATGTTAACGACCTTTACGTCGATGCCCGCTACCGCGGAGAGAGCTACGGCCGTCCTCAGGATCTGGCCTCCTCCCTCGCCGAAGGACCCATCGATTACCAGCAAGGCCCGCCACCTAGTCTGTGCCGAGGATCTCCCTCAGCCTCCGGACCCCGCCTATCTCATCTATGAACTTTGCCACCGAGGGAGGCACGTAGGACCTCCAGCTCTCGTCTCCGGATGCCATGAGCCTCCTAATCCTAGTCGACGAATACCTCCCCCTCTCGTAGGGGGGTGGAACGAGGACCTCGTAGCCCGCCTCCCTGAAGAGCCTCACGACCAGCGGGTTTCTAGCCACTCCGTACTTGAACTTCGGCACGTAGAGCTGGACGTAGTATGGCCACACGTAGTTCATCAGTACGTCGGGGACCGGGATTATGTAGACCCTGCCCATGTCTATCCCGAAGTCGGCCATGGCCAGTTTTAACATGAGTACCCTCTCACCAGCAGTGAACGGGTTGACCACGGTGTGCGACTCCTGAGCCGTCCCGATAACTACTACGAGCTCGTCAACTCTCTCGAGAGCCCACTTGATGACTTCCACATGCCCCAGGTGGACTGGCTGGAACCTGCCGGGGTACACCGCTCGGACCACGTCGCTCCAGACCACGAGCCCCCTCCGAATCGGACTTCTCGAAGAACATATAAGCTGGGAGGAGACCTCCCTACCCGCAGCCCTGCTTGGTGTAGAGCTCTAGGTACGACTCCGCGATTAGCTCGCTACCCTCGAGCTCTAGGGCTCTGAGGACCCTCCCGACCTTGGCTAGGAACTCCTCAGCCGACGGGGGGTTGACCTCCTCGAACTCCAGGTACGCGCCCAAGCACTCCACCTCGTCCACCGAGAGCCTCAGATCTCCTCCCCTGAGGTAGACCCTCCTCTTCCTGATGGTGATGCTCTTCACTCCCAGCATCTCCAGAACCTCGAGGACCCCCTCATCCGATAACGGCACTTCGACCTCCTCTCTCGCCTTCACGCCCTCCGAGGTTACCACACCCTTGTACGTCAGCCTGTACTCGGTACCCGAGCTCGTTTTGACCTTCCTGAACCTGAGCACAGACCCAGGTCTGTACCAGGGACACCCCCTCAGATCGAAGTAGCGGTCCTCCTCGTAGACCTCCCCCTCGACCGCGAAGCCCAGCCGAACCAGCCTCTCAATCAGCTCCCCTAGGTTTAGCCCGCTCAGCTTCACCTTGACCTCAAACTCCGCTCCGCGCAAGCCGCTAGCCCCGGGTTGTAGCGCATCCTAAGTTAAGTCTTAGCGCGAGGCACGAGCGGGCTCCGGAGCTAGCTTAATGTGGCTCACTCGTGCAGCTATCGGAGAGCTGGTGAGCTACACCCGACTGCTCGAGGACGTCGGAAGGAGAGTGGAGAGCTCGATAGACTCGAGGATCGAGGCCCTGGCGTCTAGGTTCGGGTATCTGAGCTACATGGTGGCCAGGTACCGTGAGATCCTCGGGGAGTGGGAGGAGGTCGTGAGTCTGCTGGAAGCCTTCGAGAGGCCCCTCCCCAAGACCATCAGGGTCAACACTCTGAGGTTCAGGAGGGTCGGGGAGGTAGTGGAGAGGCTGGAGAGGCTCGGCTACGAGTTCTCCAAGATACCCTGGGAGCCGCACTCCTACACCGTCGTAAAGAGCGGCACGGTTTCCCTCGGAGCTACGCACGAGTTTCTGCTGGGCGGCTACTACCTCTACAGAGGCTCGGCCTCCCTCATCCCCCCGCTGGTCCTGAGACCGGTCGAGTCGGACAGGGTCCTCGACGCGGCGGCGGCTCCGGGCGGCAAGTGCACTCACGTCGCTCAGCTGATGGACAACAGAGGCCTCATAGTTGCGACAGACGTCAGCAGAGAGAGGTTCAGGGCTCTGCGAACGAACCTGGAGAGGATGGGGGTCGAGAACGTCGTCGCCATCAGGACGGACTGCAGGAAGGTCCCCGAGGTGTTTGGAGAGTACTTCACGAAGGCCATGCTCGACGCTCCATGTACCGGGGAGGGTATAATACAGCTCGACCCGACCAGGAAGACGAAAACCAGGTTCAACGACCTCGTCGAAGCCCACAGGAGACAGGTTGAGCTCCTCGTCGCCGTCCTGCGCTCGGCGGTCCCGGGTGGGAGGGTCGTCTACTCTACGTGCTCCATAGCTCCGGAGGAGAACGAGTTCACGATAGCCGAGGTTCTAGGGAGGCTGAGCGGAGTGAGGGTAGTGAAGCCCGAGGTCGCGGTGGACCTAGACCCGGGCATCACCGAGTACTTCGGAGTCGAGCTACCGCGAGAGCTTAGGCTGTGCGGGAGGACGTACCCGCACAGGCACGGTCTCGAGGGACTCTTCGTATGCGTGCTCGAGAAGAAGGGAAGCTAGAGTGTGCTCTGGGGGGAGGCGAGCTCTTTACCCACGTCGCTAGGTTGTACAGCGAGAGCGCTCTGAAGGCTATAGAGGGCTACGCACCGGTCTACTGCTCGGGGCTCTTCACTGAGGTGTACCTACTCAGGGAGCCTCTTCTGGAAGCCGTGGAACTGATGATGAGGAGCGGTAGGGTTCCGTACTTCGCTGGGCTCTATGCCGGGAGGCTCAGGCCCGCGAAGCCTGTCTACATCCCCTCTCACGTTCTCGTCGAGAGGGTCTACAGGCATCTGGGGCGCCCGCTCAGGGCCGTGGAGGCGTCGGAGGCCGGGGTAAAGGCCGTCCTCTACGGGAGGGACCTGCTTGCCGAGTCCGTGAGCTCCTGCTACGAGCCCGTGGAGACCGGGGAAGTGCTCTCGGTTCTGGGGCCAGACGGGTTCGTGTACGCGATAGGCCTCTCGAGGATCTCCAGTTGCGGGGAGATAAGAAGGCTCAGAAGGACGGACGCTGTGGCAAAGACTATATTCGACCTTGGCTGGTATTTAAGAGGGGGTACGGTTCCCAGGGAGGCCAAGTACAGGCTATAGCTTGGCTAGAGGCAGGCGCCCTCACCGTTGAGCGGCCTCGTGGTTGCCACAACGATCGCCGCGGCTCCGGGTCGGCCAACGTTCTACTCCCCGCCATCGTCATTCGGTCTCCCGTATCTATAAAGTGGGGGGTCAGGAGACCACAAAGTCGATCATCTCCAGCTAGCCCCTTACGGGGACACTCAGTGATCTGCGCGAGGAGATCGGGGTCGGGGTTAAGGTTGCGAGAAGGGTCGCTGACGGCACTATTACTGTGGTCGCCAGCCTGCCCAGCTCCTCGAGGATTGCGAGACTCTCGCTCTCCGCGCCTTCGGAGGAAACCCTCTGGCGGATCTGCACTTCGTGCTAGTGCATGAAACGTGGGCTCCGTCACTCCGCACTCTATCCGCGCGAGGCCGAGCGGTATAATTCCGCGCGCCGCAGGGTAGCACCGGTGAAGCGCGTCGAGGCCGAGGGGAGAGATCGTCAGCATGGCCCTCCCTACGCTGATAGGTATGGTGCCGGACTCCGTCGTAAGCCTGGTAAGCATGGTCACGGCTTCCAGGATCGGCGTCGAAGCCGTCGCCGGGACGGGTCTGGCTTCGTACTTCTTCTTTATACTCATGGCGGTGACGTCTATCTTCATGGTGGGTCTGCTCGTCTACTGCTCGCAGGCGTACGGGGCGGGTAGGAGGGACCTAGTCGAGAGAGCTGTCGGAGAGTCCCTAGTCGTCTCACTAGCGCTAGCCGGAGCTATCGTGGCCTCCTCGTACTTGTGGATCCACGGCTATGCTAGCGTCCTCTCGGGGGGTCAGCAGGAGGTCAGCGCCGTGGCCAGCACGTACCTGAGCCTGAGGATGCTCTCGGTGCCAGCAATGATGGTCAACCTGGTCCTAGCCTCGTCCTACAGGGCCGTAGACATGCCCTGGACACCGGCTTACTCCTCGATATCCATCGGTGTGTTCAGTGCTGTGCTAATCCCCTCACTGGGGCTCGGCTACCTCCATCTCCCGAGGATGGGCGTAGAGGGTATGGGACTCGCGTCGGCGGTGTCGCAGTACCTAGGTCTGCTGGTTTACGCGTTCTTCAGACCCCCCTTCAGGCTGCGCCCGAGGCTTCCGTCGAGCGTGCTCCTCAGGATCCTCTCGGTGGGGGTACCGGCCTCCTTCGAGAGAGTGGTGGCCAGCCTGGGACAGAACATATACATCAACGCCGTAGCGAGGTCGGGGATCGAGGCGCTGGCCGCTCACAACATAGGCATAAGCGTGGAGAGCATAGTCATAAACCCTGTCTTCGCCATAAGCATAGCGGCGTCGGCGAGGGTTGGTCAGAGGGTCGGGTCCGAGGGCTCGGGGGGACTGGACAGCTTAGCCAGAGAGGCCCTCAAGGTAGGCTTATCCTGGATGGCCGTAGCCACGGCCCTGCTCCTAGCGCTCTCGCCGTACGTAGGGTCCGCGTTCACCCAGGACAGAGCGATAGCCGGGCTCGTCTGCGTCTACCTGGTCCTCGCAGCCGTGTCCGAGATAGGGTTCGGTGGATCCTTGGCCATTCAGGGAGTCATCAGGGGGATGGGAAACACGTGGGTGCCCCTCGCGGTAAACTCCCTCACGATCGTCCTCCTTAGGGCTGTCCTCGCGCAGGCGCTGCAGCCCGCCTACGGGATCTACGGGGTCTGGGCTACACAGATAACGGACATGTACGGCAGGTTCGCGATATCCTACCTCCTCTACAGAAAGCTTAGGTCGAGGCTCCTCGTGAGACTGGTACCCTAGCCAGAGGACGCACTGACTTGTGAAGCTCTACATGTGCATTCTGACCTTGCTCTCCGCCTCCCTGACCGCCTCCTTCAGCATCTCCTCCGCCTCCTCCACTATTCTCGACTGCTCGACAAGCTCGCCGACGTCTATCGGTAGCCCGAGTATCTTGCTGATCCTGTCCACGGCCACCGACGCCGCTTTCGGGTCGTACCTGCTCGGGTCGGTATACGGGAGGATCAGCAGAGTCGGCACAGCTCGGGTCTCGAGAGCCATGGCCAGGAGGGCTAGCGGCCCCACTACGTAAAGCCCCCTCGGGAGCGGCGTCTCCGGGAGCTCCCACTCACACTCGTTGAGGCAGAGCCACGATAGCTCCTCCCTCTCGCTTACCCTGAACTTCTGGTTCAGCCCGCCGATTAGTATGGCCTTTCGGCCCCCGATCGAGTAGAACCAGTCCGCAACGGCCTCCACGAAGGCCTGCCTCTCCGACGCGTGAGGTATCACGTTGTTCAGCAGGAAGAGCACGCCGGAATCCCTGTGGGCGAAGAGCTCGAAGGGAGTCACTATGCCGTAGTCCTCGACGGCTATGAAGTCCGGCATGTACTTTGTGAATACGTTGCCTATCTTGAGAGCGTTCAGCTTCTTGACCATGTATCTAACGGCTATCGTACCCACATAGCCGAAGCCCGGGAAGCCCGTTACGAGGAGCCACTCTTTCCCTTCCTCTACTACTCTCTTCCCCCGCTCCGACAGGACTGCCCTAACCGACCTAGCCAACTAAGCATGCCCTTATCTTAACCGCGGGTCCTCTAATAAACTCCAGGACCTCACGCGGGGATAGCCTCAGAGTCCCGGTACAGAGGAGCCTATCCGACTCGTCGACTACTAGGACCTCGTCTCCGGCCCTCAGGTTCTCGTCCACGTAGAGGACGTGCCTGGCGAAGACGCTTGACCTGCGCTCGAGCAGGTCCCTCACCACCTCGGAAACCACGACACATCTGAGCCTCGGATAGTTCGCGGCCTTGTGTAGCAGCATCGCGCCGTAGATGGAGGGTATCAGGGTGTGGGTGTAAGCTCTAACGGTGTACAGCACTCTCCCGGACTCATCTAGGACTGCTCTAACCCTCCCGGTTCTCTTAGAGACCCTTAAGTAGACCGCGTCCGGCACAGCGCTACGCCCGACGCCCAGGCCGAACTGGTAATCGGCGACAGACCTGAGCATCTCGACCTCTTCCCTCGTGGCTGGCCTAACCATATACACTCCGGTCACCCCTCCATCACGCTTCACGCGGGCATTAATCTCGCAGGCGGTCCTACTGCGGAAGCTCGCGACCGGGGAGGACCACGCCGCCCTCGAGGGTCCCGGCCACTAGCGATCGCGTCGGAGATAGTCTAAGGCGGTGGTGAACCGAGACCCCCCTCTGCCGAAGCTTTTTTAGACGGCGGCGATTAGTCTGCGGCGTCATCCATGGTTCGGAGGGACGAGAGGCTAGTGTTCATAGCCTTGGGGGGCAACGCGTTCCAGACCAAGGGGGATAGGGGGACCCCGGAGGACTACTGGAGGAACGCGACTGCGGCTGCTGAGGTAATCGTGAGAGTAGTGGAGGAGGGGTATAGGGTAGCGGTGAGCCACGGCAACGGTCCCCAGGTCGGCATAATAAGCGAGTGGATGGAGGGGCTGAAAGCGAGGATACCGCCCCAGACTCTCGATATCGCGGGCGCCATGACGCAGGGCTGGCTCGGGTATTTGCTGGTCCAGGCCATTCACAACACCTTG
>CALKCU010000050.1 GCA_938083005.1 uncultured Sulfolobales archaeon
GAGATATCGGTGCGGCTTTCGAGAGCCCCGGGAGTGAGAAAGCTCCGCAAGCGGAATTGGCTTCACTAACCTCAACGGAGCCTTTACGTCCTGTAGACGATGGTGGGATTGGGAAAACGCGGGCTTTCGCGCTACGCCCTAGTCCGAAGAGCCGGGCCTCCAGGCCTAACGGGGTTCCCTGCTCTCCAGACCGTCGCGAACTTCACGATCTCTGAACCTGGCTGGGAGTTCCGCGCAGTCACGCATCGGACGAGCACGTACATGACCACGGCGGTTTAAAAAGACATCCCGGACCCGGCTGGCGATCGCGATCTTCCGCAAGCTCTTCGATCAAAACACGACTGCCGGAGGATCGCGATGGGCCCCTAAATGTATTCTACGAGGAGATCGCTCGGACCTCCGAGCGGTCGTGTCGATGGGAAGCGCGAGGGTGATGTCTGAGGAGAGCGAATTCCGACCCTAGATCGAGGTGTGATTGATGGAAGCTAGTAGAACCGTTCTGCCGAATAATAGGGGCGAGGCTCGTGCCGTGCTGCTTGTCCCTGAATGTTCATTAGCTTGACGGAGAAATCTGAATCCTCTTACGCGCTGCCGACAGGCGCTCTGTACCTACTCCTCAGAACCTCCATGATCTTATCATAGTCAACGATTGACCTTTTCGCGGACTCCAGGGCTACGTCCGCGAGCACTTCCGCATCATCGCGCGTCGCGTAGGGCACCCCGCTGCGACGGATGTAGTCGCTCCCAACAACCACGGAGACCACGGCACCCGTTCCCGGAACAACACCGCAGGCTCCTACCAGCTCGCAGAGGTCGTCGTCCATGAAAATCACACCGCCGATGTCCTCGCACACTATCTTTGCTAGGCTGGCTGCGGCTGCCACCTTCTCCCGAGCCCCTCGGGACCTCTCGAGCTTTAGAATCTCCTCCCTCAAGGACTCGACTAAAGAGCGCTTAGCTCTCTCCATGCTCCCATCAAACCTCGGGAACGCGCTATCGACCTCGACGTAGTCCAGCTTTCTCTCCTCAAGCACACTTCTGATGACCTCGGCGACCGCGATGTTATCGTAGTCCCTGTTATACCTCAGGAGAATGGAGGTCCATCGGACCCTCTCGGAGAGCCCTGGGACGAAGGCCTTGCCCTCAAGGATGATCGTGGGCGCGACAAGGGCTTCCAGCTCCTTCATAACCTCACCCTTGGCGCCGAGCGGGACGTTCCCCTCCAGATTCTCGTTGGGCCCTATTCCGTACACAGAGCCGTTTACGCTAATCACGACAGCGAGAGCTCCCCCCTCGAGGTCCACCCTCACGCCCCCTATCACGTCACCAGTCTCTTCGTTCCTCCTAAGGACGAAGCCGCGGACCCTCCTGGCTAGAGTGTCGAGGACAGCCGCGGACAAAGCGTACTCGACCGCTACCGGAACCTCGAGGCAGCCGTTACCGTATACCCTCCCGAAAATCCTCAGGGTCTCCAGGTGCGGCAGAGACGCGTCCGCTCCCTCGAGACGCCTTAACATCTCGGCCTCGAAGACCGTCAGACCTCTCCTCGGCGAGGCGCAGCCTACGCCCCCGTCCCCGGTCTCGACGCATACAGTTCTCAGGGAGTCTACAGCGGCTCTCCTCACGGTGGTGTCAAAGTCGAAGAAATCCCGGAGTAAGGCCACAGCTGAGGAGAATCCGAGGGAGTCGTCCTGAAAAAAGCCACTGTGGCTATATACGTGCCCGACGCCGATGTGCCCGGCTACTAGCACGACCCTGCCGGGCTTGACCATGGAAGCCTTCCTCAGCGCGAGTAGTACTTGCTCACGTCAAAGTCTCTGAGGATTAGCTTGCTCACGACCAGGACGCCGAGAGGATCCCCGGTGACATTGAGCATCGTGTTTGGCATGTCTACAAGCGTGTACACTCCGGCTATCCATCCAACCGGCTCCATGGGAAGACCTAGTGTGGCCATGGTCACAGCGGCTATCATTATGCCTCCGCCGGGGACCCCGGCACAGGCGGCTGAGCCTAGAACTCCCATCAGCAACGCTATGAAAGTCTCGGGACCTCCCAGAGGGACTCCGTACATCTGGGACACCCATACGGCGTAGATAGGCATCTCAGCTGCGACCGCCTGCATGTTTATAGTCGCCGCTACGGGCAGGATCAGGCTCATCGTGTCCGCGGGCACTCCCAGGTCTCTCGTGACCCTCATGGTCACCGGAAGGGTCGCGGAGCTGCTGCACGTGGTGAACGCGGTCACCATCGCCGGGTATATTCTCCTCCAGTACTGGAGAGGGTTCAGCCTGAGTACTCCCAGAAGTATTATCGGGTGATAGACGAAGAGCACTATGGCATAGCTGACCCACTGGGTTATGATCATCATGCCAACGGCCGTCAGACCCATGGCGCCGATCGTCGCAACGAGGTTGGCCATCAGGGCGAAGACTCCGACCGGCGCGTACCACAAGATGAGGTCTACTATTTTGTAAATCGCCGTCAGGGTGGCGATCAGCAGCTTCTCGAGGAACTCCCTGCTCTCCGGCGCGAACTTGCCTATCAGGGATATCGCGAAGCCCGCGAATAGAGCCATGACTATTATCTGCAGCATGTTGAGCTCTAGGAACGGCTGGATCGGGTTCCTTGGAATGATCCCCAGCAGCACATCAATGGCCGACGCAGGCTTCGGCGCGGCCCACCCGGGGGGCGGGGGCAGTTGCAGCCCAACGCCCGGTCGTATGGAGCTAGCCATCACGAAGCCCGTGGTGGCTGCCAAGAAGCCCATAATGAGCCAGTACACGAAGAACCCCCCAAATATCTTGCCGAGCCTCGCGTAGACCTTGACCGTGGTAATAGCCCATGCTATGGACACGAAGACCAGTGGTCCGACGATGAACTTCAGCAGGTAGATGAAGATGTCTCCCAGGAACTTTATGCTCGTAATGGGCTCTCCGACAACCCAGCCGACTACAAGGCCTGCCAGCGTTGCCACAAGCATCATTAAGGGCCTCCTGCCCGGCCTCAGAGCAAGCTCGAGCTCGGCCCCGGTCTCCTTAGGTTCGGAGATTTGGGCCATATCACTACCGGGGTGGCTTATCCCTAGTACTATAAACTCCACGGTTACGTAAGGTCTATAAAGTAAAAAGGATTTAAGCTCAGCCACGGAGGACGTAGGCCCTCCTACCTATTAGTGCTGGCGGATGGCGTGGGGGCCAAGACCCTAGCTTGGGAGGGGATGCTCAAGGCAGGGTCGCACTGTCGTCCCTACTCTCCTCACACTCGTCCAAGCGGCTTCTCCCACGGCGGGAACGCTAACGGCCTTTGTGGACAAGCCGCCGTCGAGCCTGCCACTAGCCCGAGGCCTGCGCCACGAGGATCCGATCTATCGTAGCATAGGGCCCATCACTTCACAGCCCGGCGTCGAGGTCTTACATTACGCCTGGAAGAACGGAGGGTTAAGAGGACCTGAGCTCCCACCGCGCTGCAGCCAAGAGACATCCCGCTAACCTAGTTCTCCTCAACGTCCTTTCCAGGTCCGCCGCGCTACGCTCTCTGCGAAGTCTGCTAGCAGACTTCGCGGGGCTAGTGTGGGGACCTCGCACTCCTCCGTCGCTTCAAAACCCTCTTTGGGAGCCCACAGGTCGATCTCTACCCTGCTCAGCCCTCCGGCTAGCGGCAGGCCTCCGCAGGGCCCGGAGCCATGCGGTGCGCGCTGTTCCGATTTCCGGTCTCCGCCGGCAGCGCTGCTCAGAATATCGAGGGGTCTATGAGCTCCCTGGGGCTGGTCAGCTCCTTCATGCCCCACACCTCCACTCTGCCCCCCTCTTCGAGATCCGTGACGAGGATTATCCTCGCTCTGCTGGAGTACTTCTTCAGCCTCCCGCTCGGCCTGACCTCGACTACGACGTACCGGCCGTCCTTCACGGCCACGAAGTCCGGGAGCCCGGCCACTCTGATCTCCCTCGGGATCTCTTCGATTCTCAGGATCCTGTAGCCCATCTTCCTCAGCTTCTCCTCGGTTATGATCTTCAGGCCCTCCCGGATCATGGGAGCGTACTCCAGAGCCCTGCGCGGGTCGCCCGTGTCCTTGTAGACCCTCCTGACTATTACCTCGGGAGGCTCCTCGAACTCGTCGAGCTCCCGCGGCGGCTTAGCCTCCTCGGCCCCGATCTCGGGCTGCGAGCCTCCCTCCGCTAGAGCGACGACCAGTACGGACTCCCCCTTCTTGTTGGTTACGGCCGTGATCCTGCACCCGCCGGTCACCGTCCGGGGCCACGGGTAGACTATCTTCAGGACCTCGCCAGTCCCCTCGTCTCTGACCGGGATCATGTAGGTGGACTCCGCGGAGCCCGGCAGGACCCCGGGAGTGGGGTCACCGGCGGGGTCCAGACCCGCGAGCTTCAGGTAGGACCTCAGATCCTCCGGCAACCCGGCCATTATCTCATCCGGGGTCCTGGGCTCCGGCCCCCTCTCCAGGACCTCGGCGGCACCGAGGGCTTCGAGGACCCTGGCTGCCACCGTCTCTACCACCGCTACTTCGCTCTCCCTGTAGGGGCCGTAGACCCTCTTGTCGCTCCCTACCCAAGCGCCGGTGGACCTCTTGAACCTGACCCTCGAATAACCCGGCGGGAGTGCTTCCATCCTCTCGCACTCCTCCCAGTATATCTCCATTTTTACACTTTTATTACAGTATAGACGCTCCACCGCGGGTCGCCGGACGCGGGGTCGGCTGAGCGGACAGCGTGACCCGCCTACACCACTGGAAGCCGCCGGAGCGCTTCCAGCCGCTCGGGCTCGAGTGCTTGCCCCGCTACCGGCCTGGAGAATCCCATCGGCCGGCGACCCCCGGCGGATGCTCGGGCTCGTCCCCCACCATCACGCTCTCGCAGCCTCTCCTAGACTTCCCGGGCGCTCGCTCTTTTCCTCCTCCTACATCCGCAGACCCCGCTCCCGAAGGTCTCACTCACCTCGCGGGCTGCCGCCGAGTCGGACGGAGCTGGACCCCCGTCCGGTACTGGCCGCTTCCCTAGCGAGCCGCGCGAGGGCCGATCCGCAGCTTGAGGCGATGCGGATGGGCTAAGCCCTGCCGGCACGGAGGCTGTCATTCTAGCGAACGCTGTCCCGACGTCCTCGGTAGCCTTCCCCCTCATCCTCAGCGCGCTCGACCGGGCCCTAGCCCTTGAGCCTCTCGAGGACTATCGCTGGGCAGACCCTCTTGACCCCCTCTATCGATCCCACGCCCTCGGACAGGAGCCTCGTGAGCTCCCGAGTATCCCTGGCCCACACCTCGGCCACTATCGAGTGGTCCCCGCTCGTTATCGCGACGCTCCTGACCCCCTCGAGCTCGCAGACCCTCCGGGCCACCTCGAGGAGCTTCGACGGATCCGCGTCGATCCCCACCACCGCCACCGCGCCGAAGCCGAGCTTCGCCGGATCGACCTCTACCGTGAACCTCCTTATCGCGCCCCTCTCGACGAGCGCTCTGACCCTCTTGCGCACGGCGGACTCGCTTATCCCAAGCCTCCGGGCCACCTCGAGGAACGGAGTCCTGGAGTCCTCCGCTAGCACCTCGAGAATACCCAGGTCGACCTCGTCCATTCCCGAGGACTCGCGCGCTCTCTTTCGAACCATTTCGCACTACCTTATGTAGTGTTTCGCACAGAAAGCTTATAAGCTTCGCACCGAACTAGATAGCGAAGCGGAACGGCGCGGGGTGGACGGGATGGAAGCCGAGAAGAGGTCCCTGCCGATGATCGGAGATGTGGTGCCGGACTTCGAGGCCCTGACGACCCACGGCAAGATAAGGCTCTCGGACTTCAAGGGGAAGTGGGTGGTGCTGTTCTCCCACCCAGCCGACTTCACACCGGTGTGCACGACGGAGTTCGTGGCGTTCGCCAAGCTCTACCCCGAGTTCGCGAAGAGGAACGTCCAGCTCATAGGGCTGAGCGTCGACAGCGTCTTCTCCCACATAGACTGGATCAGGTCGATCAGGGAGAAGCTGGGGGTCGACATACCGTTCCCGGTAATCGCCGACCTCGACATGAAGGTCGCGAGCCTGTTCGGGATGATTCACCCGAAGCAGAGCACGACGGCCACGGTTCGAGCGGTCTTCGTGATAGACCCCGAGATGAAGCTCAGAGCGCTCCTGTACTACCCGATGAGCGCCGGGAGGAACGTCGACGAGATCCTAAGGCTTATCGACGCTCTCCAGACCTCAGACAAGTACGGCGTGGTCACTCCGGCGAACTGGAGACCCGGGGACCCGGTGATAGTGCCGCCGCCGACTACCAGGGAGATGGCCGAGGAGAGGCTGCGGGAGGCTGCCGAGAAAGGCTACGAATGCGTCGACTGGTACCTCTGCAAGAAGAGGCTCCCCGAGTAGAGGAGCTTTTTCCGTGGACTTCGCTCGGCTCCCGCTTTGCTAAGCCCGGCGGTATCCTCCTCGGTCTCCGCTCTGGAGCAGCTCTCCACCGCGCTCGGGACCGGAACTTCCCGCGGCCGCGAGGGCTTAGAGACCGAAGCACTAGAGCGGTCCCCTCCCGTCTAGAACAGCTCGACCGCCTCGACGCTCAGCCCTCTATCCGAGCCGGAGGCGCGGCGATCCGCGAGTGCGAAGCGTCCAGCGGCCTCCCCGATCACCTCGGGGTCTCCGGCTGGGAGCTTCCCGTAGGCGGAGGCCTCCCCGACCACCCTCCCCGGCCGTCCCGGGGAACTCCCCGGTGGTG
>CALKCU010000051.1 GCA_938083005.1 uncultured Sulfolobales archaeon
TACCTCCCCGGGCTCTCGGCCCTAGCAGCCTCAATAGTCATACCCTCCCTGGCCTTAGTGACCGGGGAGGAGCTGAGCTGCCACTCGATGCTAGTCATCGGCGCGTTCTCGTTTCTCTACGTCGTAACCGTGCTCCGAACACTCAAGGCCTCGGGAATCGGGGTTCTCGAAGGTCTTAGGCTGCTCGGGGCTACCTCGGCCATAGGTCTCGCCGTGGCACCCGTAGTAATTAAGGGGCTGATCCTGGGCGCTTTGGGTAGGCGCCTGAGGGTACCGGTAACCCCTAAGGGCCCGGAGGACCGGGAGAGGTACCGCGAGTACGTAGAGGAGTACGCGGTCGCGGCTCTCTCCGCGATCCTAGGAGTAGCAGCGCTGTCCAGGGGGTACTACACGGTGTCCGGGCTGGGGCTCATGCCCGCGATAGCCGTTGCTTACACCCTTTTGAGAGCGACCAGAGAACTCCGCTGCTCTGCCAAGCTCTAGTAGCATTAAGCTCGCTCCAATCGGCCCAGAGTTTTACGCTGTGCCGCGCTGTCCGAAATCAAAGAGGGTTCTCCCGACTCTCGAGAGAGTCTCCAGCTGCTTCTCTGTTACGCCGAAGTACTCCAGGATCCTCATGGCAGCTGGTATCACCTGGTGCCTGACGTAGTAGTCTACGTCTACGTCGCTAGGCTTAGCCGTGAAGTAGGGGAGGGCCCTGGATGATATGGGCCCCTGACCCTTCACCACCACATAGCCTACCTTGTCCCCCTTCTCGACCCTGAAGCCCATGCTTATCATCTTCTTCGCCGCGGCCACGTGCGGAGCGCTGACTTCGTACTCGTCGAGGGACTTTGCTAGGGTCTTCCAGATCACGAGCTTCTCGAGAGGTATCTTCAGCTGCCTCAGCTCAACCATGACGTTCCTCACGTATTCTATGGCCTTCCTGACCTCGCCCGTTTCGAGGACTATCCTGGCCACGTTCTCCTGGACCTCCTTCGCTATCTCGGACCAGTCGCCCCTCACAGCCTCGAACCCGACTATGTCTATCCTGCCATCCTCGAGAATCCCGACGTACCTCTTCTTGGCCTCGGTGAAGAAGACCCTCTTGTAGACCTTGTCCACTTTTATCTCCAGCTCCAGCGCTCTCATGACCTCTTCCACGAACTTTCCGACTTCGGGCTTGTTAGAAACGAAGAGAGAGTCCGTGTCCCCGTAGATCACGTCGAGACCCAGGCTCTCCGCGAGGCTTATCGCCTTCTTTATGATCTCCCGCCCGATCGCCGTTACGGCCTCGGCTCCGGGTCTGAAGTACCAGCGGGCCCCCACCCACCCCATGTAGCCGTAGGAAGCGTTGGCCAGGATCTTCAGCGCTCTCTGCCTCTCGTCCAGGACCAGGTGCTCGGGAGAGTCCGGCGGATAGCTCTTCATCTCCTCCCTAACGGTCCTCCTGAGCTTGAGCAGGGTCTCCAGGACGCTCTTGTAGAACCCCGGTGGCTCCCTTCTGAAGCAGTGGCCCGTTCCCGGGATCTCGTGACCGTCCTCGCACTCCCCCTCCACATAGGTGTCGGGACCTATGTTGTACTTTATCATGATGTTTGGGTACATCGAGGTGAAGTCGAGGACGGCGACGTTCTCGTGGACCCCCTTCCTAGGCTCCAGGACTATGGCGCCCCTGTAGGGCTCGTACTCCCTCTCCTCTCTGTTCGGTATGAGCTCCCCCATCTTTACGGCAGACCTCATAAGGTACCACTCGAGCCTGTAGCCCACCGAGGCGGCGCCGACCTGGTCCAGTGGTAGCCCGGTCAGCGAAGCTAGCTGCATTGCGAACGGGAGGAACTTCTCCGAGAGCTTCAGCGTCGAAATTACGTCGTCCTTAGAGTAGCTGAGCAGGAGCCCCCTTCTGCTCTTGTCGTCCCAGTACCTGTATATTTCGTGCCCTGGAATGAGGGTCCTCTCGCTCCTCTTCACGATCCCCAGGTAGTCCGCTACGATGTCCAGGGACTTTATCTTGATCTCCGGGATCTCCTCCGCGAAGTTGTAAACGTCTACGTGAAGCCTCCCGGGTATCGAGTAGTGTCCGTGGACCGAGGGCCTTGGAACGCCGCCGCGGACTCTCCCTATGTCCAGGGACAGGCCCAGCTTGTTGGCCCTCTCGACGAGGTACGGGAGGTCGAACCTGTTCGAGTTGTACCCGACCACTATGTCCGGGTCGTAGGCTAGCACCTGGTTGACGAACTCCTTGATAAGGTCCTTATCCTGGGGCGGGGTCCCCTCGGAGGCTGTGAGCAGCTTGACCCCACCGTCCGATGTAGCTAGGGAGACGACTATCACCGGGTCGCGCGAGGGGTCCACGGCGCCGCGCGGATTGTAGACCTCTATGTCCAGGGCAAGGATCCTGAGCTTGGGTGGGATAGCTACGTCCAGAGGCTTCAGCTTGCTCGCCAACCCGTAGACAGCGTCGACTCTGTACCCGCCAACCCCCTCCAGCGGCTCGACCTCGGCTTCGTACCACTGACACGGCGGAGCGTCGTTGTCCAGAATGTACCTCATGCTGAATCTTATGTCTGCCTCAACTACGTCAGCCACTCCCTTGACCTTCCTGACAGCCTCTCTGTAGTCTCTGACGGCCTCGGGCTTCACGGTGGTCACCTTGAGCACCTTGACGGGTCTCCCGTAGTACCTCCTGTAGCCGGGCTCCGCAGAGGTTATGGGAGAGTCCCCCTTGGACAGGATCCTGATCCTGCTGGCTACTTCGCGCTCGCTGGCGTCATCCTGGAGGACTGCGTAAAAGTACGGCCTGAAGCCCTTGTCTACTATGAGGACCCTTCTCCCGTCCTCGGATACGGCCCACAGGAGTATGGCTGGTATGCCGCCGTGGATCTCGTAGCTCACGTCGAGCAGGTAAAACTTTAGCCTCACCTCCGGTTCCGGGAGAGCTTTGGCTAGGCGACTAATAAACGTGCGCGGGCGGTTCAAGGGCTTCTCAGCACTCTCCCCCGAGCGGAGCGCCCGGCGAGGCAGTCCCGCATCCTATATTTGAGATAAAGTTTAAAAGCTTTGTTTAATTATTTTTCAAAACTTCCGCAATAGATTGAAATAGAATACGTAAACTATAGGGGGAGTGGGGATACGGGGATACGCTTAAATTTCCCGCCAAGAACCCCTGAAGGAGATGGGGGAGGCAAAGCACCTGGTGTACGGGAGGCATGTGTACGGTAGCCTCTACGGGTGCAAGTACGAGTTGCTAGCAGACCCCGAGTTTCTGAAGAACGTCGTCGCGGAGGCCGCTAAGATAGGCAACATGACCCTCCTAGACGTCAAAGCCTGGCACATAAAGCCCGGAGTCAGCGTACTGGCCGTAATCCTGGAGTCCCACATCGCCCTGCACACGTGGCCTGAGTACGGCTTCGCTACGGTCGACGTCTACTCGTGCGGGAGGCACTCTAAGCCCGAGGAGGCCTTCAGGTACATAGTTCAGGCCCTCGGCCCTAGGCGCTTCGAGTACACGGTGGCGGACAGGTCCTACCTGCAGGACTAGGGTCCGCCCGCCCCCGGGATACTCACCGCTCGGGGACCTTCACCTAGCGGGAGCTCGGCCCCGCGGGCCCGAGGACCATTGCTACTAAACTTATTAGGTGTGGACGCTGAGTTCCCTCGGACCGAGGGGTCGCCGTTAGGTCCCCTAAGGGGCTAGCCGATGGAACATGGAGCTCCCACGTACCTTGGCGTAGACGTGGTCAGGCAGGGGAGCAGGCTCAGCGACTTCGTCTACTCGGTGGCGGTGGTACGCGGCGGGACGCTGCTGAAGGTAGACGAGGTCTCAGCTAGCAGACTAGTGAGGATGCTCTGGGAGCTCAGACCCGACGCGCTCGCGGTGGATAACGTTCTCGAGCTCGGGGGCTCCCTAAGGAACCTCTCCAGGTTCGCGAAGCTTCTGCCCCCGGGCGTTAGGCTGCTCCAGGTTAACGTAGACGAGAGGGGGCTGAGGGACCTACGCGTTGCCGCTAGGGAGGCCGGCGTAGAGTTGCCTCACGGGAAGCCCGATTCAAGGCTCTCGGCCGCGCTCGTAGCTTTCCTGGCCAGCAGGGGGTTCGGCAGGGAGGTGGAGCTCTTCAGCAAGAAGGTGAAGATATACGTCTACCCCGGGAGGTCCGGTAGAGCCGGGGGCTCCAGCGCGGACAGGTTTAAGCGCAACCTCAGGGCGGCGGTGGCTCAGACCGTCAGGAAGATCGAGGAGGCTCTCAGGTCCGCATCGATAGACTACGACGTCACTCTCAGGAGGAGTAGGGGTGGGATCGGGTCGGCCGTGTTCACTGCGTACTGTGACAGGGAGAGGCTCCACGGGCTCGTGAGGAGCTCGGTCGGACACGACGTGGTCGTGAGGATAAGGCCCGTAGTAAACCCCGCGTTTGTAAAGAGCTTGCTCTCAACCCAGCGAGACCAGAGGTACCTGGTAGTGGGAATCGATCCGGGGATCGAGGTCGGTCTCGCCGCGCTTGACCTGGACGGGCGCGTAGTGGCGTTAAAGTCCGCTCGGGGGCTCGATCGCGAGGACGTGGTCTCCCTGCTGCTGAGCCTGGGGAGGGTCGTGATCGTAGCTACGGACAGACAGCAGCCCCCGGAGTTCGTGAAAAGAGTGGCGGCCGCGCTAGGAGCCAAGCTGTACTCTCCCGAGCGCGATCTAACCACCTATGAAAAGGAGTCCATCGCTAGGGAATACGCGAAGCTCTGCGGTGTTGAGATCAAGGACAGCCACGTGAGGGACTCTCTCGCGGCCGCTGTCGAGGCTCTCAGGTCGATCGAGAGGAAGATGAAGGAGCTGGAGGAGGAATTGGCGGAGATGGGCCTCGATAGAGCGTCGGTGACCCTGGACGCGTACAAGGCGAGGATAGCCGAGGGAGTCCCCGTGGCCTCCGTAGTCGAAGAGGTGATAGCCGATGCTCTGAGCGGTGCGGAGCCCGCAGCCAGAGTGCTAGAGGCCGTTCGCGAGGTCAGAGCTCTGACCGAGGAGAACGAGTCCCTGAGGAAGAGAGTTGAGGAGCTGGAGAGAGCCCTCGAGGCTCTTAGCCTGGAGAGGAGGCAGCTGCTGGGCAGAGTGAAGAGCCTTGAGGAGGAGCTCTCCAGGCTGAGGTCGGTGATAGACTCGGAGCTGGCGAGCATCTCGAGGGACCTCATGAGGGATCGCAAGGTCTACGAGCTGGCCCAGAGGCTCGCCAACGCCGTAAGAGACCTCGACAGCCTAAGGCTAGAGCACGAGAGGGTTAGGGAGCAGTACGCTAGGCTAGTCAGCGCTCTAGCAGGAATCGCCGAGGGCAAGCTGATCGCGATAAGGAGTGTGGGGACCCCAGAGCAGGTGAGAGAGTTGGAGGGCGTGAAGCAGGGTGACATGGTCTTCGTAGAGAACCCGACTCTCGAGAGTATAAGGGAGCTCGCGCCCTTGGTCGAGAAGCTGGGGATAGGGCTCGTGCTGCCCGACGCGGTCCCGGACGACGCCCTGCACGAAATCGTCGACGGGATGGCCGTCCCAGCCGTCAGGGAGAGGATCTACTGCGCATTAGAAGGGGTCGCCGTGGTGAGCTCGAGCGTCCGCAGGAGAATGGCGGAGGTCGCGGAGAGAGTCAAGAGGATAAGGGAGGAGAGGGAGGCGAGTAGGAGAGGGCTATCGGTCGGAGACCTTGAGGAGATCATCCGGGAGTACAGAGAGCTCAGGAGAAGGCTAGACGAGGAGAGTGAAGAACCCCCTCGCCGGGGTTAAGTAGGCCGACGAGGATCTCCTCGGACTTCAGCAGACTCTCCAGCGCTTCTGGTCTCCGAACAGGAGTACGCGGAGGTCCGACTCTCTACGCTCGTGACTACCGTTTCCGCTAGCGGCTTCGGAAGCCGGGCACCGCGAGTCCGCGGGGAGCCTAGCGCTGCGGGTGCTACCACCACTCCGCGGCTCGAAGCCGGGGGTCCCGGCTCGGGGAGGTTGTGGCGGGCGGGAAGGGAGTTGGACCCGTGGGCGAACGGCCCGGCTTAGCGGAAGCGTCGTCAGCGAGAAGGCTCTGGAGCCGCCGGCGGGACTCGAACCCGCGACCACCGGCTTACGAGGCCGGCGCTCTGCCAGGCTGAGCTACGGCGGCTCCGCACGATTCCTC
>CALKCU010000052.1 GCA_938083005.1 uncultured Sulfolobales archaeon
GGGTCCGTAGACCGAGAAGAGGTAGAGCGGCAGCAGGGGGAGCAGCAGAGTCGAGGAGGCTACGGCCAGGTCCACCACGAAGGCGGGCCTGGTGAGAGCGAACGCGTAGACCACGAGCGTGAACACCGCTAGGACGGCCTTGCCCACAGCCAGCCTCGCTCTCCCGGGGACCGGAGTGTCGTAAGCGAACATGGAGGACAGTGTCAGGATTATGGAGTTGACCGTCGAGGTCGCGGCGGCCAGCACGGATATCGCAACGAGAGAGGAAAGGGCGGGGTGAGCGTAGGTTAGGAGCTGCTGAGTGACCCTGTTCCAGTCCGCTCTGCTGCCCAGGTCTATCCCCAGCTTCAGGACCCCGGTCAGCTCGAGCCCCCTAGCCAGGAGCCCCACCGAGACCGAGATCACCGTGTAGACGAGGCCGAAGACCGAGAAGTAGAGCACCATCCTCGCGTAGGCCCTCCTGCTTCTTGGCAGGTAGAGCCTCTGGAAGACCTGCGGGTTCGTTACGGCGAAGAAGATCCAGGGGGTCGCGTAGGCAACCAGGGTCCGGGGAGTCCAGAGCTCGTTGAAGGGGCTGAGGAGGCCCGAGCCCCCGAGGGCCTCGGCGGTCCCGGGCGGGGCTCTGGCCGCTAGCCAGACCGCGAACGCGACCCCGGAGGAGAGCATTATCGCTCCCTGGACGGCGTCCGTCCACGCGACTGACCTGAGACCGGCCGTCAGGGTGGTCAGCAGCACGACGACCGCGGCCAGCGTCACCGCGGCCCGGTAGTCCAGGGCCCCCCGGCTTACCCCCGAGAGTATCACGGCCGGCCCGACCATCTGGACGGCCGAGTACGGTATCAGCGCCACCGCCGTCATGAAGACCGTGAACACCGTGACCCAGTAGGAGCCGTGCCTATCCCTCAGCAGCTGGGTCGGAGTGACGTAGCCCCTCCCCCTCGATAGCTCCCAGACCCTGGTGCCCAGCGTGCTCAGGATGGCCACCGTCCAGACGAGGTAGGCGAGCTCGAAGACCAGCGCGCCCACGCCGACCGCGTAGGAGAGCCCCACGAGTCCGACCATCATGAAGGCGCTGTAGGTGGTAGCCGCGTACGTCATGGCGGAGACGAGCCCCGAGAGGCCCCTGCTGGCTATGAAGTAGTCCACGGGGTCCCCGGTCCTCGTCCGCGTCCTGCTCCAGAGCGCTGTGAGCCCCACAAGCAGGAGGTAGCCCGCTAGCACGGCGGCTAGCTCACTCAACCCCGGACCACCTCCTCAGGCGGAACGCTGAGGTCGCGATGGCAGCGAGGGTCAGGACCACGTAGACGGCGAAGGTCGCGAGGCTCCTGTCCCCCGAGAGAGCGAGCGGCAGGACTAGCGAGAGCGCGGCGTAGAGCACCAGCAGGGCTACCGCCAGCCCCACGTGGACCTCCAAAGAACAGGTGTTCGTTTTCTATTTAAGCTTTAATGCTCCGAGAGCGGGGAGGGAGTGTGGAGCCGGAGATCAGAGAGAGGGTTCTGAGGATACTCGAGAGGTACGGCAGGAGCGGGGTCGGTCAGGGGGAGCTTGTCGAGGAGTCCGGCTACTCGAAGAGCTGGGTCTCGGAGGTCCTGAGGGAGCTCGAGGAGAGGGGGCTAGTGACCAGAGTCCCCGGGCCGGGCAAGACCAAGAGGGTAGTCCTCTCGAAGTTCCTCGACCCCTCCGTCGGTAGGACGGTCAGGATAGCCCTCGTCAGGGCGGCCGAGTACGTCTACCTCCCGAACTTCATCTCGCACCTCAGGTCGCGCGGGTACGAGGTCGAGCTGGTACTCTACGGGAACGTCTCGGAGGCCACGGCCTCCCTCGCCAGGGCCGAGGTCCACCTAGCGATAACCCCGATATACACTCAGGCCGCGTACAGAGCCCTCGGAGCCCCGATCAGAGCCTACCGGGGCGGAGCCCTGGGAGGAGCCTCCCTCGTGTACAGGAGGCTGGGCGGGAGGGTCCTGAGCAGCAGGGCCTCGACCATGGAGGTAGCCGCCGTAGCCATACACAGGGCCCTCGGCTACGGCGTCCCCGACATACGCTACTACAGAAGGCCGGAGGAGGGGGTGGAGTCCTTCCTCCGGGGCGAGGCCGACTCGATAGCTATATGGGAGCCCTACGCTAGCGACCTCGAGCGCGGGGGGTTCAGGAGGACGAGGCTCTCGGACTACGTGGGGGCCCACTACTGCTGCACTCTCGCGAGGCACGAGAACCTGAGCCCAGAGGTCTGCGAGCGCGTCGGCGAGTCCTGGGAGAGGGCCCTCGCGGAGGTCAGGAGGGGGGCCATTTCTCCCGACCCCCTGAAGATGATAGGGATAGAGAGGGCCGATGTGGAGAGGGCCATGAGAGAGTACGAGTATGCGGAGGACCTCGAGTGGGGCCACGTAAAAAGGGTTTTGGACTACGCGTCCGGGTTCCTCCTCAACAGGACCTCGATAGAGGAGCTGCTAGACGGGTGAGGGGTCCTGGCCCTTCGGGATCTCGACGCCCGTGGGCGCTATCTCCGTCTCCTTTAGCAGGATGGCCACGGCCAGCGCGATGACCGGGGAGTACTTGGCTAGCTTCAGCAGCTTCACGTAGGTGCCCACCTTCACGCCGCGCTTCATGCTGCGCACCGCCAAGCAGTCGGGGTTGAGGATATCAGCGGTTACTGCGAAGAGAAATTAGGCCTTAAATTCTCTCCCGTTCAACCCTCCATCACTTGCCCTTAAGCTTGAGGTACTTGAGGGCCCTTCTCACGCCCTCGTCGAGCCAGTCTCTCGACACCGGCGAGTACTCCAGCTCCCTGACGAACGGTACCGTGTAGTTCTTTAACGTGCTGAGATCTGCTAGGAAGTGGTCCACCAGCTCTAGGCCCCAGTCCAAGGCGAGCCTCCTGAGGGTCGTGGCGGTGCTCCTTATCGCGTCTATGTCTCCTGGGAGCAGCAGTTGGAGAGAAAGCGATCGGAGGTCCCCGGAGATCGCCGAGGAGGCGTTGATCGGATACTTCAGGGCAGCGTCCATGAACCTCAGCACCTCTCTGCTCTCTCCCGAGATGATCACGAAGAGGGCTGTTCTAGCCGCCCGTGATACGTTCCCGATGCTCCGGATCCTGATTCCCCTGGTGAGGGCCTCGGCGTGCTCCAAATGCTTCCTCAGCAGGCTC
>CALKCU010000053.1 GCA_938083005.1 uncultured Sulfolobales archaeon
GGCTCTCAAGGAAAAGGCGGGCCTCTAGATTTTTGACACCGAGAGCGAGGCCGCGGAGCGACTGAGGTCCCACTCGTCGAACCTCCCCGCACTGCGAGCCCGCGGAGCCCCAGGCACCGGGCCGGACCAAACTCCCAGGACGGGTGCCGGGAGCTCGCGAGCTTCCGCCGTGCTCCCCGGTTAAGATTTTTAAGAGGGAGTGCGGAAGACCTCAGGGGCCCGTCGTCTAGCCCGGCTAGGACGCCGCCCTCACGCGGCGGAGGTCCGGGGTTCGAATCCCCGCGGGCCCACCAAGTTGTACGAGCTAGCGAGTCTGGAGCTGCCCTAAGCGCCGTAAACAGCGACGCGCCGCGGCTATCCAGAGCCCGCGCCCCTATCACAGCGCGCATAAACGATACCGGAGCATGCTTTCCCCCGGGGAGGCGATGAGCAGCGATCGCCCGAGGTCCGGATCCCAGCAACTCGCTACGCTGCGAGGAGGCTAAGGACGGCGGCCCTTCGGGCGGGGGATTCGTAGCGTCAGCCTCGACGGGACCTCATGCTTGTGGACGAAGCATCTCGTATAGCAGCGGGCTCCGTGCTTGGACGCGGACCGCGGGCGAGCTCCGGAGCGTCCCCGAGAGGGTGCCGAGTCCCTCAGGCAGCCTTAGTGCCGCGCTCCTCCCTACCGAGCTCCCCCAGGATTGTCTCGAGCTTCCTCCTCGGTAGAGCCAAAACAGGTCTCTCGGGGATGATCCCCTGCGGCCTGAAGAGTACTACGGTCACTATTATCAGCCCGATCATTATGTACTCGAGCCACTCGGGGTCTATCGGTATGATGGCGCTAAGAGCTCCCTTGTAGATTATTATCGCGGTCCTCACAACCGTGTAGAGGAGGACCCCCAGGAGTACTCCGAAATTGCTCCCGATGCCCCCCAGCATCATGAATGCCCATGGCCAGAAGGTCCAGGTAAGCCTCGTGTACGTAGCGGCCTTCATGCTCCCCGTAAAGAACGCCCAGAGGGCTCCGGCTACGGCTGCTATAGCGCCCCCGACTATCAGGGTCTGGGTCCTGAGCTTCACTATGTCCTTGCCGTATACGCTGGCGGCCACCTCGGCGTCCCTGACAGCCTTCAGGACCCTGCCGAAGGGTGACCTAGCCAGGAGCTCAGCGTAGGCGTAGACGAGGACGGCTACCAGGAGTATGAAGAGAGCAGCAAACGTGAACCTAGCTCCACCGGCCCCGACGAATCTAAACGGGTCCACCACCCAGATCCCCATGGTACCGCCCACGAGGGGGTCGTAGTTCCACGCTATCGTCATCAGCAGGTCCCCGAGGGCCAGGAGGGTTATCCCCAGGTACGCCTCCCTTAACCTGAGGGCAGGGTACGCGCATAGGTACCCCACGAGACCCCCTATCAAGGCCGCCAGCACGAGGGTAGAGAGGAGGACCCCCAGCGAGAGCGCCGGGTTTCGGACCAGCTCCTCGTTGATCTTTGCCACTATACGGAAGTTGTAGAGATGGTAGGCGTAGTCCGCACCCCAAGGCAGCCCCATGTAGAAGGCCAGGATCCTGCCGGGCACCGCGGCCGCCACCAGCGCTCCCGTCAGCACTGCTAGGAGCCTCCCGAACTGCGGGAGACCCAGGAAGCCTACCTCTATGTTGAGACTGACCGTTACTATGAGGCCTATCGAGAAGTTCAGGATCACCTGCAGTGCTACTGGAGGGAGCTCTATCATCTCTTACCACCCCAGAGAGCCGCCAGCCCGGCCGGTTGTATGAGCAGCGTCGCCGCCATTACTAGGAGCGGGATCGCAGGTCTGTACGCGTAGATCCACCCTCCAGCCAGCGAGGCTATCTGCGAGACTCCCAGATACTCCCCGAGCCCCACTAGGAACCCCCCGAGCAAAGCGCCGTATATAGAGTACAGGCCTCCAACTATGGCGCCAGCGAAGAAGATCGCTATCATGGTCATCCCGGCGGCGGTATACCCGGCAACGAGCATAGTGAGGAGGGCGCCGCTTAGCCCCGCTAGGGCTCCACCGATCAGCCAGGCTAGAGCGTACGTGAGCTCCGGGTTGGCGCCGCTGAGGCTGAGGAGCTCCGGGTTCTCTATGGCGGCCCTCATAGATATCCCGAGCTTCGTCTTCGTGAGGAAGAAGTGGAGAAGGACCACCACCGTAACCAGGATCGCGGGCGCCACTATTCCGACGAGCCTTATCAGGAAAGGCCCGAGGCTCAGGATAGCGTCTCTCGTCTCGAATATAAAGTACTTCGCTGGCAGCCTATAGACCCTGAGCAGGTAGTCCGAGAAAACGTTCAGGAACCCGAAGAGTATGAGGTCCACGCCGAGGGTCGACATCATCAGGGTTACAGGACTCGCTTTAGCCTTGAGAAGTCTCCTGTTCACCGAGAGGTAGGTAGCACCACCGATGAGCCCGCAGAAGAGAGCGGCGAAGGGCAGGTGGTGGTAGGGCGTGTACCCGACGAGGTGCGTGAGAGCGAAGACTATGTACATGCCCCAGGCGACCAGAGACGCGTGCGTGAAGTTGAAGGTCCTCGTAGCATTGTATATGAGCGTGATGGACGCCGCTCCTATCCCTATGCAGCTGGAGTACGCGATCGCCTTGACCAACAGGTCTATCAGGTGGAACACCCAGTACTGCGGGGGACTCTGAATTTAAGCTTTTTAAGGTTAAAGCTGGCTTAAAGTCTTAAAGTTTAAATACCCCTAGATGTGAAACGGTGGGTAGCCCTATGTCCGCACCAGCTAAGTTACCCTACATCCTAGCAGTGGTCCTACTGGTACTGGGCGTGGTAGCCGGGTTCGCCGCAGGCTGGGCGGTAGCACCGAGGCCAGAGGCTGTTACGGTAACGGTGACCGCCCCGGTAGCACCGGTAGGGCTCACTGGCGAGGTCAGGATCGGCGCCCTGATAACCCTCGCTGGTGTGTTGTCGACCTTCGGAGCCCAGTACAAGGTCGTCCTCGAGCTGGCCGAGAGCGAGATAAACGAGTACCTAGCCTCGCTCGGAAGGCCGTGGAGGATAAAGTTCGTCATCGAGGACACGGCGACGGATCCCAAGGTCCATCTCGACAAGCTTATGGCCCTTCACGGAGCCGGCATTAAGATATTCATAGGTGGGACCTCTAGCGCTGAGCTGTCGGAGGCCCTCGGCTACTGCAA
>CALKCU010000054.1 GCA_938083005.1 uncultured Sulfolobales archaeon
GAGTGGTAAGGCGAGCCCGAGTAGAGGCTCCGCCCTCGGCCATCCATCGCCCGCGCTTTTAACCCCACGCCTACCCGGTACGAGGAGTTCCAGGAGAGTGGTTGGCATGCTCCCGAGGCTTCCCACTATGAAGGACGTGAGCTTGGAGAAACTCAAGGTCCTCGTGAGGGTCGACTTCAACGTCCCCCTGGACGCCGAGGGCAACGTCCTGGACGACTCGAGGATCAGGGCCCACATCCCGACGGTGAGGAGCCTACTCGACTCGAAGTGCGCGGTCGTCTTGATGTCCCACCAGGGCAGGCCCGGCGAGGAGGGGTTCGCCCAGCTGAAGCCTCACGCCGAGCTCCTCTCCAGGTACCTGGGGGCAGAGGTGAAGTTCGTCGAGGACGTAATGGGCCCCGCGGCGGTGTCCGAGGTCAGGAGGCTGGAGCGCGGCGAGGTCCTCCTGCTGGACAACGTCAGGTTCGTTTCCGAGGAGCTCGTTGAGGCCCCCCCGGAGGTCCACGCGAGAAGCTTCCTGGTCAGGAGGCTGACCCCCCTCTTCGACCTCTTCGTCTTTGACGCTTTCGCCACGGCCCACAGGTCCCAGCCCTCCATAGTGGGGTTCCCGATGGTCCTCAAGTCGGTCGTGGGGTACGTCATGGAGAGGGAAGTGGAGGCCCTCAGGGAGATAGTCAGTACGGAGCGCGCTCCCAGGATCTTCGTCCTGGGCGGAGCCAAGGTAGCCGACACCCTCAGGATCATTGAGAACCTGACCAGGAACAGGCTCGCGGATAGGATACTCACCACGGGGCTCGTCGCCCTGGTGTTCCACGCGGCCCGCGGCGGCAGGGTCTCCGAGCATCTCCTCAGGGTCCTGGAGGAGCGGGGGCTCATGACCCTAGTCCCGAGAGCCCGGAGGATCCTGCTCAGCGGCGCTCCCGTGGACGTTCCACTGGACTACGTGGTAGTCAAGGATGACGGGGCCGTGGACGAGTGCCCGGCGAGCGATATAACGGGTAGACCCATGGACATAGGCACGTACACCATACAGATGTACGCCGAGCTGATGAAGGAGGCGAAGCTCGTCGTCATGAGAGGACCCGCTGGCTACCTCGAGGATCCCAGGTTCAGGGGCGGTACCGAGGCCCTGATATCCTCGGCCCTGAGAAGCGGAGCGTTTCTCATCATAGGGGGCGGGCACCTGGGGGCCCTAGTGGGGGACGCGGTCAGGGACGGAGTACACGTGTCGACCGGCGGCGGAGCGCTCCTCGTGGCGTTAGCGGGCGAGGAGCTCCCGGCGATAAGGGCTCTGAGGGAGTCGGCCAGGAGGTTTATAGGGTGGGACCTCTAGCCGGAGACCACGCCATTGCCGCGCGCCCGTCGCTCACCGCACTGAGCGCGGGCAGCGGGAGGAGCGGCGCGGGACCGCCCTCTTTTACCTACCCGGAGACTAGTGCGGGGACCCGGCCCTGCTGGCCGCGAGCTTCGCTAGACTCTTGGCGTGGTCTAGACCCGGGGCCCTGATCGTGACTCACAGGAGCGCCGACGTGGACGCTGCGGGAGCCGCGCTGATCCTGAACTACGCCCTAAGCTCTTACGGGAGAGGTTCCTTCGAGGTCTGCTTCCCGGAGGGGGCGGACTCCACCAGCAGGAGGATCCTCACGTCCCTGGGTTTCGGTGTCCCGGCCTCCAGGAAGTGCGCTGCCGAGAGAGTGATCCTCGTCGACGTGTCCTCCCCGAGCCAGGTCGAGGGCGTGGAGTTCGCTGAGTGCTCGCTCGTGGACCATCACGCTGTGAACACCATGCTGGACAGGTGCTCCCCCAGAATCTACGACCCGGAGGCGGGAGCCACCTCGGCCCTCCTAGCTGAGGCTCTCATGCTCACCGGCTTCAGGGTCCCGGAGGACTACGCCACTCTTCTGCTGGCCGGCATAGCGTTCGACACCAGGTTCCTGAGGACGCTCAACTCCAGGCTGCTGGTGGTGGTGGAGTGGCTCCTGGGCATGGGAGCGGACTTCGATGAGGTCTCCCGCCTCCTGACCCAGCGAGAGGTCCCCTACGCGGAGAGGGTCGCTAGGCTGAAGGGGCTCTCAAGGATGGGCGTTTACTCGCTGGGGGAGGACTACCTCATGACGATAACGTGTGTAGGAGCTTACGAGTCGTCGTCCCTCAGGTACGCGGTGGAGGCTGGCTCCGACGTGGCGCTGGCCCTGGCCCCTCGCGATGAGGAGATCCGCGTAACGGTGAGGGTGAGCGAGAGGCTGGTCAGGGCGCTCGGGACCCCAGCTGCGGCCGAGCTCTCCAGGCACCTAGCGGAGAGTCTCGGGGGGAGCGGGGGAGGGCACGAAGCGGCCGCGGGCGCCGCGATACCCAGGAGCTCGGTGGGGAGTCTAGAGAGGGTAGTCTCGGAGTTCTTTTCAGCGCGCGGTTTTAAGATCCGGGTTCTAGAGAGAGGTAGATGGATGGAGGAGTGCGCCTAGATGGTCAAGATATACGCTGACGTTAGGGAGAAGGAGTCCGAGGTTCCTAAGTACCTCTCGGAGATGGGAGTGACCGTGGTCTTCAAGCGGCTGGAGATGGGAGACTATGTCGTAGCCGAGGGGGTCGTCGCCGAGAGGAAGAGCGTCAGCGACCTAGCGAAGTCGGTCTTCGACGGAAGGTTCTTCGACCAGCTCTCCAGGCTCACCAGGTCCGCGGACAAGTGCTTCCTGATAGTGGAGGGGGGTCTGGAGAGGCTCAGGCACCTGACGTCGAATTACAAAGCTGTCCTGGCTGCTCTCTACTACTCCTCCGTGATCAGCAGGGTGCCGGTGGTATACACCGACGGCCCGAGGCACACGGCGGAAATCCTGAGATACCTCTCAGCAAAGCTCCTCGAGTCCCCTAGGGTCCTGAGCGCTGCGAGCATCCCGAGGGGTAAGCCCAGAGGCGTGGAGATCAGCGAGTGGCAGCTGTACGTGGTCTCGGCTCTCCCTGGTGTGGGCCCCAAGACCGCTGAGAGGCTGCTGAGGAGGTTCGGGAGCGTCAGGAGGGTTTTCGAAGCGTCCCTGGCCGAGCTAGCGAGCGTCGAGGGGGTATCGGAGGAGAGGGCTAGCTTCATCTACAGGGTCCTGAACGAGCCGTACGTCAGGAGGCGGACTAGGGAGCTGAGCGCGTTTACTAGAGAAGAGAAAGCTGCTGGAGGAGGGAACGGCCGCGAGAGTTCAAGCTGAGTGGTAGAGGAAGTGCTCGAGCTTCGCATACCTCTTCGGTATCTCAGCTCTGATGCCCTTCATCGGGTCGACGACCTGGTTTACCCTCAGGTCCACCACGAGGCTCGAGAGCATGTACGCCTCCTCGAAGCCCAGGCTGTGCGCTCTCATGAGGACCGAGACGGCCTCCTCGGAGGCTCTATAGGCAGCCTCGTCAAGGTCCTTCCCGAACGCTATCACCAGGTACCTGTCCCCGGCTTCGACTACCGGGTACCTCGGCCTCTTCCCCTTTATGAGCCCTACCCTGACCCTCACCTCGCCTGAGGTCTCCGCGGCCGCTACGCATATCTCCCCGTCTGCTTGAACCACGTGAAGGTCTCCGAGGGCTAGCAGGGCCCCCTCAGCGAACACTGGTAGGTACACTTTAGTGCCGGCGGTCAGCTGAGCTACGTCCATGTTCCCACCGTGAAAGCCGGAGGTGCCCGTCGGGAGCTCGTCCTCCTCGGGAGCAACGCCGAGGACTCCCACCATGGGCCTCGAGTCTATCTCTATGTTCCCGAAGATAACCTTTCCCTCCACGACTCTCAACACCTTGACCGACGGTCTGATGCTCTTGTCGGGCAGAGCGCCAGCCCCGAGCGCTGTGATGATGAAGGCCCTATCGGAAACCCTTATCTCCTCAATCTCGACTAAGAGAGTGTCGCCGGGTCTGGCCCCCTCTACGTAGAGAGGACCCGTAGCCGGGTTCACCCTGCTCCAGTCGAGCGACTCGAGGGTTGCGGCCTCGTCTACCACCTGACCTCCGAGGGCGTCGAGAGTCTCGAAGACAACGGTATCCCCCGGTGCCGCGGTGAACCTCGCGGTGTGCCTCTTAGAGAAGCTGTAGATCACGTAGTCCCTGGGGATCCTGAGGACCAAGATCCCACCGCCCAGAGCGCGGTCCTAGAGGTTTTAACCGCCGCGGCCGTGGCTGTCCCCGCGAGGGTCCGCTCTCGCCGCCCCGCTCAGATCGCTCAGGGACTTTACGCTCGCACCCCCGTACCTCGCCCAGATGTAGCACGTCCCCTCCTGGGAGACCATGCATGGCCCGTACGGCCTGCTCGGAGTGCACGCCTTCATGAACATCGGGCACTGGGTCGGCCTCGCTATCCCCAGTACCACTTCGCCGCACCTGCAGGAGGGGGGTAGGTCCGGAGCGCCGGTCGCCGCGGTGAGGACGTAGCCCTCCGGCCCCGGGGCCCTGAGGCCGTACTCCTCGTATGCGTCAAACTCTCCGTACCTCTCCCTGAGCATCAGCCCGCTCTTCGGTATGTACCCTATGCCTCTCCAGGCGCTGTCGACCTCCTCGAAGACTTCGCTCACGTACTTCTTCGCCACCGGGTTGCCGTCCCACCTGACCACCCTCCTGTACTCAACGTAGAGCCCCGGAGACCCCTTGACCACCATCCGGACTATCTCACTGATGGAGACCAGGAGGTCCGCCCCCTCGAAGCCCGCCACGGCAGTCGCTATCCCGAACTCGCGGGGGAGGAAGAGCCACGCCGAGGCGCCCACGACTGCCGACACGTGACCAGGAGCTATCACTCCCCTTATCGGGAGGAGGCCTCTCTCCTTGTAGAGCTTGACCGTATACCTCATGACGGGTGGCGTGAGCCTCAGAGCGCTCAGGAGCTTGAGGTTCCGCGGGACCCTGCCCCCGTGGATGGGGATCGCGTAAGAGGGGGCCGTCGTCTCGAACCCTATGCCCAGGAAGACCGACTCCTTGGGGTCCCTCTTCGAGTCGAGAACAGCATCGTAAAAGCTGTACACGATTCTCACGTCCGCTCCCATGGCCTTGGCGTCCGCCAGGCTGCGCGGGGGGCGTGGGGAGGCGGAGGGGGCCCTAAACGCGTCGCCGAACGTGTAGACCCTGACGCCCTCCAGAGCCAGCTTGACAGCCTGCTCGATCACTCCCCCGGGCGTTACGCACACGGGGCACCCCGGACCCGCCACGAGCTCCACGCTCGGGGGGAGTAGGGACCTTATGCCGTACCTCACAGTCGCCCACTCGTGCGTACCGCAGAAGTTCATTATCTTCAGTGGGAGAAGCCCGGAGCCCTCGAGCTTGGCCACCAGCTCCTCGACGAGCCTGACGGCTAGCGACCCTATCCTATCGGACCTGACGCGCTTCACGAGCTCCTCCACTGCCATACCTCGGCCGCTCGCGCGGAGAGGGGTCCGGGACCTCCGAGAACGCTTAAGCGCGGTACAAGCAAAAAAGCGCTCGGCTACCCGAGCCGCCTAGCCAAGCCTGCTAGGCCCCTGTCTAGGGGCTCACCCTAGCGCCCCCAGCCTCCTCAGCACGCTCTTGGTGCAGGCCACCATCCACCTATTTCCCAGAGACTTGCCAGTGGCTAGCAGCTCGGCGGTTACCCTCCTCTGGACGGGGTCCAGCAGGAGCAGCCCCAGTAAGAATGCCGTCTCCTCCCTCGAGAGAGGCTTGCCCAGCTCCCCAGGGAGCTTGACCAGAGCCTTGCCCAGGTCGCTGAGGTCCCATGTGTCGTTGCCTACCCTGAAGACTAGGGGGTTCCACTCCAGGAGCACCTGGCGGACCCACGACCCCCTCGGTCTGATCCTCGGAAATATCTCGTGAAGCTTCGCGCCTATCTCCCTCCTCGTCCTAGGCCCCTCCGCCAGGATCCTCGCTACGTCCCTGCACCTAACGTCTAACAGCGCCATGCTCTAGCCAGAGCTCAGTTCTCTAAGAAGTTTTTATACTCCCGATAACGCTCGGCACGACTTCCGGACTCTCGCGGGCTCGCGGTCCGGGTGCCGGTATTACGGTATTACCAGCCTCGCGGAGACCCGAGCCGAGCGCTTGACGGTCAGACCCTTACGTTGATAAATCTACCAATAGCGGATCTACTCGCGGGGCTGTAGTAGAGGAGAAGCTGATCGACGTGGTCGAGAGGGTCTTCAAAAGTCTGGGGATGGAGGTTCGCACCAACGTCTTAGTGGGGGGGCTAGAGCTAGACCTCGTCGCTATAGAGGGCTCGGACCGCAGGCCCCTCGTTTACGTCGTCGAGGCTAAGTCGAGGCCCAAGTGGAAGCTGCTGGAGCAGCTACTCAGCAGAGTGGAGCTCTCGGACTACGTCTATGCGGCCCTCCCGCTCAGGCATTACTCCTACCTCCTCGAGGTGCCCGAGCCCGCCGGATCGCTGGCTGTGGACCCGGAGAACCAGGTAGTCTACGAGATCAGAAGACCAGCCTACGTAGGTAACGGGTGGAAGCTGCTAAAACTGCTGGGGTCTCGCCCTCCGCGGGATAACCGGTGGGACCGGGCCGAGCCCGGGCGCACCGACTTAGGGTGAGAGGGGTTACCTCCCGCCCGGGGTCAGCGTGCTCGAGCTTAGCTCGATCCTGCCAGCCATCCCGTAGAGGCTGGCGCCCCCTAGTAACTGGGGAGAGGGGCTAGTATATCTTTGCTACCGTAACATACCCGAGGTCCTTACTCAGTATTACTTGAAGATGCGAGTACCTCTCCCCAGCGAGCGTTCTCGGAGGAGAGGGATCGAGTTTATAAAGCCTTTCTTGAGAAAATCCTCGCTCAGTTATCGCAGGTTCCCGATCCTCCGCGGGCGCGGAACTCTGCTGCCTTCGCCAGCACGCGTAACGCGCCTCCGGTTAAGCTAGCCCCGCCCGCGCACCGCGGTAAACAGCTGGACTTCCGCACTGGTGGAGAGCAACGCTCCCTCCAGACTCGGTCGCGCACTCCCCCCTGCGGGATGCGTAGCGGTCCTCAGCTGAGACAGGTGAGATCACTCATCACTAACGCTGAGCTCATCACCGGCGAGCTCGGCCTCTACCTCCAGAGTTCACACCCCCGTAGCCTTAATATAGGCTCCTCCGCCCGGCGAGCGCCCAGCACTCTCGCGGACTGGTGGGAGACTGCGAGCCCGCGGTGGGCTTAGACCTCCTCGGAAACCATAAGCTTCATGACCGAGTCCTCCAGGAGCCTCCTGACATCCTCGGGTAGGTGCTCCGACCTCAGTATCTCTTCCAGCTTGCGCTTTACCGACTCGACTAGGTCTACCACCGACGTATACCCCTTGCCGAGATACCTCAGACCCTGGAGCAGCGTAGCGAGGTTGTCACACAGCGCGACCAGGAGAGACTCTAGGCTCTTGCCCTCCGCTAGCTCCCGCAGGAGGTCCAGGTATTCCTCCATGCCGAGCTCTCTCAGAGCTCTCTCCTCCAGCTCTCGCGAGCCGGCTATGGACTCCTTGACCGTCCTGACGACGTCCCCGATGACGCTCTCAGCCAGGTCGTGGATTAGCGCGAGCCTAACGACCTTGGCCACGTCCACGTCGATCCCGGCGCTCCGGAGGCGGTCCGCGAGGAGCATGGAGAGGAGCGCCACCTCGAACGAGTGTGAGCCGACGGTCTCGGAGTCAGAGGGCGGGACGCCACGCATCATCCACCCGGACCTCGCTATATTCTTCACCCTCACGGCCACACCGTACTTGACCAACCCCGGGGCACCA
>CALKCU010000055.1 GCA_938083005.1 uncultured Sulfolobales archaeon
GGGAGGGGGAACGTAAGCGTTATAACTTCTCAGAGGAAGAGCGCTCGGCGTGATGAAGCTCGAAAGGTCGGATGCGTGAAGAGCTCGCGCAGGTCTGAAGAGCACCGCTGAGGCCATAAGTGATGGCGGGATGAGGAGGTCCGCTGCTTTGAGCCGTGATGCGTAGAACTCCCGACTGACCGCGTCGCTGCGCACGCTCTCCACATTTCCCCGGGGCTCTAGTGCTCGTCCTCGCGAATTCAAGGTCGCGCCGCACGGTAGCGCTGCGAGGAGGAGTCGGGCGTAGAGCGCCACGGTGAGGGTGAGAGGTGCTCGAGCTCCTACGGCTCCATCCGAGCCCGCGCGCTCGAACTAGACGGCTCGCCCATATCCTGGACCGGTGTTTGAAGAGGCCACCGTGGCGCGAGCGATGATGCTATGCTTACCGCTCTCCTCCGGTGAAGAGCTACGAGCTACGCCCATCTAAGCACCGAACCCCAGCGACCAGCTCCGCACCGAGACCTGGGGACGGTGGCCTCTCTCGGGTTACATAACTGCCCGCGAGGAAGCGCTCCTAGCCGCTTACCGAGCTCTATATCACGAGAGGGTGCTGCGACCTTGCTAGCGGGAGCGCGGGCACTTATTTGCGGACATCACTGAGTGCTGCTGGCAGGGAAGGGCTCGAATTGGAGGAGCCGGTGGTTAGGAAGTACATTGCTGCGGGAGAGATAGCCGAGAGGGTCAAGGAGAGGGCCGAGAGGGAGACTAAGCCCGGGGTTAAGCTGCTCTCCCTGATAACCATTCTCGAGAACTACATAGTCGAGCTCGGGGGCAGGCCGGCCTTCCCCGTGAACGTGTCGATCAACAACGAGGCAGCTCACAGGACGGCTTACATAGACGACGAGAGCGTCCTCCCGGAGGACGGTGTGGTCAAGGTGGACATAGGGGTTCACGTGGACGGCTGCATAGCAGACACTGCGATAACGGTCCCCTTCTCGGAGAAGCACCGGAAGCTCGTCGAAGCCGCTAGAGAGGCTCTGGAGAGGGCACTAAAACACGTCAGACCGGGTGCCCGCGTCTCGGACGTGGGTTCCGTGATCGAGAGGGCCATCAGAGAGAGGGGCTTCAGGGTCGTGAAGAACCTCAGCGGACACAGCCTGGCAGAGTACACGATCCACGCCGGGGACACCGTCCCGAACTACAGGGACCCCCTGAATTTCGCTCGTTTTAGGCCCGGAACAGCTTACGCTATAGAGCCCTTCGCGACCACCGGGCGCGGAGTAGTCAGCAGCGAGAAGAGGGTCAGCATATACTCCGTCAGACCCCCCATCAGGCGCGGAGGCGCCCCGGAGGAGCACATAGTTGAGAACATCTTCGGGAGGGTCAGGACCCTCCCCTTCTCGGAGAGGTGGTTCCCGGAGATGGCGTCGTTACTGGGTGTGGGGAGGTTCCGGAAGGCTCTGGAGAACCTTAGCAAGCTGGGCTACCTCGTATCTTACCCAGTGCTCAGCGACGTCCCGGGCAGCTACGTAGCGCAGTTCGAGGAAACCGTGCTGATACTAGACGACGGGTCTGTAATAGTGACAACCAGCAAGAGCGCTCTCTAGTCGCTGCCTCGGCCCAGCACTATTCGCTCTGGACGCTCCCAATCCCGCCGGAAGTCCTCGAGGCGTCGGAGACTCCCACGCTAGTCTTTGATAGTCCACGTCGCGAGGGCCGGTGGAAGGATTGAGAGGGCGACCGCGCTCGGCGGGGGGAGGCCGAGAGCGCTAACTCGGCCAGGACTCGCTGGGATTCCCTGATAGAGCTCCCCGATTTTTTAACCAATCGTACACGCCGCGGACTCTGCGCGAGAACGTGCTCCGGGGCAGCCCGGATCGGTTCCGAGTAGCGGCTCCCGGCGAGCTCCGTCCTGGTCTGCGCGGGGGGCTCCCGCTTAGCGCCTAGGGGAGTTGGCCTGGGAGCCCACTGCTCCAGCGATACTCCCTTCTCGCGGCGCGGCCTCGCGCGTGCTCCTCCAAGCACGCCTGTTGAAGTTCGAGAAGAACCTGGAGAGAACGGTGACCCCCTCTACCGCGGGCTTTGTCTCGGATAGGCAGTGGACCACCCAGCCCGCTCCTCCCCCGGCGATGCTGTACACCGTTGGGACCCTCTCGGTCGCTCTCTTGAAGCTTTCGCAGATTTCCTGCGGGGACTCGGCCGAGGTCGGCACGTAGACGAGCACCGCCGCGTCGTAGTGCCGTCCTAGGGACTCGACCTCCAGCGCCCTCACTATGTCAGCAGACCTGACGTCGCCCCCGAAGTCCACCGGGTTGCTCCCGCTGAGCTCTTTGCCCACCGCCGACTCCAACTCCTCCCCCAACTCCTCGTCAAGCCGGGGTAGCTCCACTCCAGCCCTCTCCAGGTGGGAGGCGGCGAGTATGCCGTATCCTCCCGAGTTAGTCACCAGGAGGACCCTGGAGGCGGTCCCCCCGGTCCCGAACTTCTTCAGAAGCTCGACGATGGAGACCGCCTCCTCGACGTCCTCCGCCAGCACGGCGCCCGACTGCCGCACCGCCGCCTTGAAGACCTCGTAGGAAACGGCAATGCCTCCCGTGTGGGACACCACGGCCCTGGAGCTGGCCTCCCCCCACCCGCCCTTGACTACGGCGACCGGCTTGACCCTAGCCAGCTCCCGCAGGGACTCCCTGAACCTCCTCCCGTCTTTGACCCACTCTACGTAGAGCACCACCGAGTCGGTAAACGGGTCCTCGACGAGCCCCTCGAGCACTTCCTCTATCCCGACGTCCGCGCTATTACCGACGCTTATGAAGTAGCTGACCCCGGACCTGAGCCTCTGGAGCTCGTAGATGGCCACGCCACCGACGGCACCGCTGTGCGATACCACGGCCACCCTCCCGACGGTTGGTAGCACTTCGATGCTCGCGTGCAGCCTGGCGGGGGAGGAAGTCACGCCCGCCGAGTTAGGCCCTACGAGCCTCATCCCGCAATCCCTAGCGCTGAGCCTCAGCTCCTCCTCTAGGTCTTTGCGTCCCCTCTCTCCAAAGCCTGACGAGATGACCACGGCGATCTCGGTATCCTTTCTACAGAGATCTCTTACAGCCCCCGGTACCTGCGGCGCCGGAATGGCTATGACCCCCACGTCGACCTTGCCTGGTACGTCCCGCGAGGTTTTGTAGCACTTGAATCCCAGGACTTCATCGTACTTAGGGTTTACCGGGTATATCTCTCCCCCGAAGCCGAACTTAACTATGTTCTTCAACAGCTCGAAGCCTATCCTCCCCTCGACTGGTGAGGCCCCGACAACGGCTACTGAGCCGACTCTCCGCAGCTTGCGGATCACGTTCTCCGACTCTACGGCGCTTCCCCAACCCTCTCTAGGGGGGTCAAAGGTAAATATCGATCCCGGGAGTCAAAGCTTATAAGAGTAGCGAGCAGCCAATCGTGGTGGTAATACGGGGGGCGGTAAGACTAAGAAGCCTCTGAGCGTAATGGACAAGGAGGCCAGAAGGAAAGCCAAGGAGGTGGCAAAGAAGCCGGTTAAGGAAGAGAAGCCGGCGAAGAGGGCACGGGAAGAGCCCGGAGTTATCGGTCAGCTCATACCGAAGGCGAGCAGGGTCGTCTCAGACTCGAAGCTAGCGACGCCGTCCTCGCTTGCCTCGGCTCTCGGGGTTAAGGTGAGCGTAGCTAGGGCCCTGTTGAGGGAGCTCGTGAGATCCGGCGAGGCGGTGCTCGTGAATAAGCACAGGGGGTTCTTGATAGTTAAAGCCTCCCGCAGTTAGTCCGAGAGAAGCGCGGCCTCGGCCTCTAAGGGTCTTTCGTTAGTCGCAAGGCCTTCGCTCTAAAACATCGAGCAGGCTAGGCTCCCGCCGACCGCTTTACACACCTCACGAAATCTTCGTAGGGCGCGTCGGTCCCCACGGCCGTAGCGACTCCGAAGATCCTCGTCGCTCTATACCCTAGAGACTTCAGACAATCGATCACTCTCCCCACCTTCGGAGCGCTCAACCTGAGGCGGCTCGACATCTGGACTACGTCATAAGGGACCGAGACCTCGCTCTCGGCCTCGGCTAGCTGGCATTCGAAAAGCCTAGACAGTTTATCCGCAGAGCTCATATAAGAGAAGGAAGGTAGCCTCTCCACGGCCTTCCCCGCGAACTCTCGGGAAACTAGCCTGCCTATCCATAGAGGTCCTACGTAATCCAGCCTGCCACCGCAAACCCCGCAGCTCCTCTCCTCGATCGAGAGTGTGAACTCCCTGAACCCGCACGCGCCGCAGTACTTCATATACCCCAGGCTCTTAGACAGCATCGCGTCGGCCGCGGTGGCACCCCTCCTCACCGCGTAGAATACCCTTACAAAGTGCGCGCCCATGGAGTACGTTAGGGGCTCTACGAACCTGTCCAACTCAGCAGCCACCCTGGCAGCGTAGCCCACCAGAACGCGTAGCGCGATGATCTTCGGTACATCGGTGGGAGTGAGCTGGCACCAGTATCTTCTGCTCCCGGCCCACGGCCTTGCTCCCGATAGCGAGGCTATGTCCGTCGCGGTGATGCCCAGGCAACCCCCGTTCTTCACAGTCCACGAGGCCGCTCTGAGGTACGGTGCTGGAGAGCCGTAGGGGTCCACGTCAATTACGTCGAGCTTTTCGCCGGACCTCTTGAGGCTGTACATGACCACGTTAGCATCGTCGTTGAGGGCCGTCACCCTCCCCTCGAGTCCGTTGAGAGCCACGTTTTTGACTATCAGCTCATAGGCCCTCCTATCTATGTCGTTGGCTATGCATCTGGCCACACCGTCGACCTCCGCACAGTAGCGCAGCGCCCTGACACCGGTACCCGCCAGAGCGTCCAGCACTACGGCATCCCGCGGGTCGAGTAGCGACACTGCGAGGACGCTGAAGTCCCTGCTGAAGGTGGCCGCCGGATTGTAGAATACGGGCGACCAGGCCGGCTCGTAGACCCCATCGGGCCTCCGGTACTTATCCGGGTCGTAGAGGAGAAGCCTGATCTTGCCCTCAGTAAACTCCCTAAGCCCCTCGTTGCCAGCGGTGGCCGGCATCTCTCCCAACTTACATTGGGAGAAAATGTTATAATAGGTCGAGCACGGTCTCGCGGCTAGTGAGAAGGTCAAGTATTGCCCGTACGCAAAACCCTGTGGGAACGGCTAGTCTAGCTCAGGCCTGCTTGGCGTTCTGATCTCTTCTTCCTCCTCCTTACTCCTCTTCTCCTTCTCCTCCTTCTTCAGCGGCGATGCCGCTATCAGGTCGTCGACCTTCAGTATGGCGGTCGCAGCCTCCGTCGCTGCCCTGACTATCTGCTTCTTCACGGTTAGAGGGTCGAGCACTCTCAGCTTCCTCATGTCCTCAGCTATCTTGCCATCGAGGACGTTTATCCCGGCATACTTGCTGCCGTCCGCGTGCTTCTTCCTGAGCTCCATGATGGTCTCCAGCGGGTCCATCCCCGCCGACCTAGCCAGTATCACGGCTATCTCCTCTACCGCGTCAGCGAAGGCCAGAACGGCTAGCTGCTCCTTACCGCTGACGGTCTCGGCCCACTTCCTTAACCTCATCGCTACCTCTATCTCCGGAGCGCCACCTCCCGGAAGCACCTTAGGCTCCCTCAGCACGTTCCGTAAAGCGTTGACGGCGTCGTTTATGGACCTCTCAGCGTCGTCCAGGAGCATGTCGCTAGCCGCGCGCACTAGGATCGTGACCGCCTTCGGGTTCTTGCACCCCTCAACGAAGACCATCTTGTCGTTCCCCACCCTCCTCTCCTCGACCAGCTCCGCGTAGCCCAGGTCCTTCTCGGTTAGGTCGCGCACGCTCGTGACTATCCTCCCTCCGGTGGCTCTCTCCAGCTTCTCCATGTCGGACCTCTTGACCCTCCTCACGGCTAGTATACCCTTCTTGGCCAGGAAGTGCTGGGCTACGTCGTCTATGCCCTTCTGACATACGACGACGTTCGCTCCAACCGACACTATCCTATCGACCATGTCCTTCAGCAGCCTGGTCTCTTCGTCGAGAAATCTCTTTATCTGATCGGGTGATGTAATGTTTATCTTCGCGGTTATGTCCGGCTTCTCTATCTCCAGGGGAGCGTCTAGGAGGGCTATCCTAGCGTTCTCCACTCTCCTCGGCATCCCTGGGTGGACTACCTCCTTGTCTAGGACTATCCCCTTAACTAGGCGGGTCTCAGCAAGGGAGGCTCCCTTCTTCTTCTCGACCTTTATGTTATCGGATCTCACCAGATAGCCTCCCTCGGGTCTCTTCTCGGCGACCGTGGTTACGGCGTCGATCACTACGTTGATGAAGTGGTCTATGACGTCCGGAGACGCTATGTACTTGCTCGCTAGCGCCGCGTACGCGAGCTCCCTGAGTATGGGCCTCGATCTCTCCACACCCTCGGGGGTGTCCAGGTCTATCTCTGCTCTATCGGCCATCTCCTCGAGTATCTCCGCGGCCTTCTCCGCGGCCTTCTTGAACCCCTCTATGATGATGGTCGGGTGTATGTTCTGGTCGAGGAGGTTCTCCGCCTTGGACAGCAGCGTACCAGCCAAGACCACGGCCGAGGTGGTCCCATCGCCCACCTCGGCATCGACGGCCTTAGCCGTCTCAACAAGCAGCTTGGCTGCCGGGTGCTGGACCTCCATCTCCTTGACTATCGTAGCACCGTCGTTGGTCACGGTTATGTCGCCGAAGCTGTCGACGAGCATCTTGTCCAACCCCTTGGGGCCTAGGGAGGTCATCAGGACCTCGGCTAGGGCCCTCGCTGCCATGATGTTGTTCCTTAGCGCCTCGCGTCCGTAGGTTCTGCTCGTACCCTCCTTCAGCACCAGGACGGGGATTCCGTAGACCGACACGCGTCACACCCCATTAGGATTACATTAAAGACTTCTATTTAAGCTTTCATCAGACCCGCGGAGCAGGTTCTCGCGAAAAGCGTCCCACGCTGCTGCGGAGGGGGGATCTGAGCCCGTGGAGAGGTCCGTTCACACTACTCTGACCTCCCTTATGCCCAGCCTCTCCGATAGGTAGGCAGCGAACTCCTCGGCACCGTTGCTGCGGATCCTCACGACATAGACTCTGCTGGGCTTGACCTGGGTCACGTAGCGGACTAGACCCCGGAAGTCCGAGTGATCGCTGAAGGCCACGTGCCAGACTCTCGGAGCCAGCTTCTTTACCGGCTTCTCGAATTCCCATCCGCTCAGCACGACAGAGCTTGCGCGATGCCTTACCCTGCGCCCGGCTCTGCTCATGTGGTCTAGGTACACGTACCACCCGCCCCTCATAACCTCCTCCGCCTCCCGGCTTCCGACTAGGAGGTAGTCGCCTACCCTGCTCCCCAGGCTCTCCGCTTTCCTGGTCATCATGTAGACCTTGGGCGTCAGGACGAACGGGGCACCGACTCCCCCGTTCCTGAGCAGCTCCATGACTTCGTTAATCTTCCCGAAGTACCCGTATATGTGGACTCCCCCCTCCGAGAGTAGCTGCTTCACAAGGTCCACGAGGATGTCCTCGATCTCGTCGTCGAACTCTCTCACGTAAGAGGGCCTGCCGTAGACCGCGTCTATGACTAGCGTTTCCGCCTCGACTACCGGAGTCCTCTCACCGGGTCTCTTGAAGTCGCTGCTGTACAGCACTCTGCGCCCGTCAGCGCACTCGACCAGGACCTGGGCCGTACCCGGTATATGGTAGCTCTTGACCAGCTCGACGCTCACGTCACCCACCTTAACTCTGGATCCGTAGTTCAGCGGCGTAGAGCAGTTGTCTACCGGGTACCCTAGGACCGAGAGCCAGCTCAGAGTGAGCTGGGTTCCCAGTATTCTATAGGAGCTCCTTATGCTCGACCCCAGGTTGACTATGTGGTCGCTATGGATGTGGGTGGCGACCCTAAGCCTCGTCGGGACGCTACCGTGCCCGTCTATGACTACGCTCTCCGAGACGACTATGGCTCCGTCTCTCTCTATCTTCACCGCGCACTCGCTCAACGCGCATCAACTCCTCGGCTCCGCTTACCCCAGCTGTCAGCCTCCCGAGGGTTTTAAGCCCTAAAGCGCATCCTCCCAGCTTGCTCCAGCATCGTTAGCGCTTAAGCTGGTGAGGAGCTCGAGTAACGGGAGCCTCGAGCGTGGATCCCCTTCTCCGCTCGCGGTCCGCGGGCTCGCCGAGGAGCAACGCGGGGGCTGCTCCGCGAGCGCTGATGCGGGGCTCAGCACACCGCTCCCGGTGACCGCTCGTCGCCGCGAGGAAAGGGTAGGCCGTTCTCATCCGACACGCAGTCTCGCTCCCTTAGAACGGTCCGCTCGGTCACGCCCAGCTCTGGCAGGACACTCTTTCACAGTTCTCCAGGAGCCACTCAGACAAGGCCCTGAACGCCACTCCCCGGTGAGAGATAGCGTTCTTCTCCTCGATGCTCATCTCGGCGAAGGTGCTGCTGTAGCCTCCAGGTATGAATATCGGGTCGAACCCGAATCCTCCGGCGCCTCTGGGCTCCTCGGCTATCCTCCCCCGGACCGACCCCTTGAAGATCTTTACACCGTCGAGAGTGGGGGCCGCGAGAGCTATGACGGACTCGAAGAACGCTTCCCGA
>CALKCU010000056.1 GCA_938083005.1 uncultured Sulfolobales archaeon
CGCGTCGATGTTATGGCGATCTTCTGCACCGGTGAGCTCCCGGGGCTCAGGTCGAGCAAGCCCCTGGTGGAACTGTCGGAGCTCCTCCTCAGGGTCGTGGAGGCGCTCAAGGTGCGCAGGCTGGGCGTCGTGATCCCGGACCCGAGGCAGGTGAGGATGACCGAGGAGAGGTGGCTCAGGGTGGCGCCCGATGTCAAGGTCCTGAGCCTCTCGCCCTACACCGGGACCCTCGAAGAGCTGGGCAGAGTCTCCAGAGAGCTGGGGGACCGCGACCTAGTCGTGCTGGACTGCGTGGGCTTCAGCAAGGAGGCCAAGAGGGTAGCGGCAACGGCCTCCGGAAGACCCGTGATACTCCCGAGGACCCTGCTGGCGCGCGTCCTTAGGGAGCTGCTCGAGGTGTAGCCTGCGGGCAGGCTCCGGGTCGGCTGGAGTGCTCGGTTCCCTGCTGAGCGGAGGGGAAGCGCGGAGATGGACTAGCCCCGGCGTCCATCTCCGTATCCGGAGAAGCTCCCGACAGCGCTAGGAGCGCTGGGGGAAGAGCTTGGAGAGCTCCAGGAAGCAGCCCGTATCGGGGGACCGTCTAAGAATGGCCCTCAAGGCGGGAGTGCTGGCGCCCAGCGTCGGCAGCGCGCAACCCTGAGAGTTCGCAGTAGTCGGAAGAATAGACGCTGCTGAGGCGGTAAAACGCTTTCGCTCGGTCATGGTTCTGACAGACGTAGCCGTGACAGCGCTGAACGCGACGCTGGCAGCGCACCCCTCGGGATAGGTCTGCGCCCCATAGCACCCTTCAATAGGACGGCGATCGGGGGCCGCTCGAGAATACCAGCTCACGTGGATCCCGTCTTGCCGATCGGCATCGGCTGCCCGGAGAAGTCGTCTAAACCTCCTGAGAGAAAGGCCCCTCAGCGAGGTGGCGCGCTGCGGGAAGTATTGGCGAGGTAGCCGAGGACGAGCGCTTTAATCCGCCCGCGCTCCTCGCAGTGGGCGCTAGGGGCCGCGTGGACGAACCGCACCTCTACGGTCCTCTCGGACTAGTGGACGCGGCGTCAAGGCTCATAGACGTAGCGAGGCTCGAGGGCAAGACCGAGGAGCTCGATAGGCCCCAGAGAACGATCGACGAGGGGAAGCGCTTAGCGATGTCTATGGAGAGAAGTTCGTCGGGCTCCCAGACGGGCTGGTAGAGGAGCCCGTAGATTTAGCCGAGAAGACGGAGGAGAGAGGGCTCCTCGGATCCTAGCCGCTCCGCTGCCCGAAGTCACCGGAGAGCTCGCTGCGCGGTTAACGGAAGTCTGCGGACTCGCCGAGCTATCCCGGGCCTTTCGGAGCCCTCGCTGGGCGCTTGAAGCGCCGGTAGCCGAAGATGGTCGGTCTCGCCTCCGCGGTCGGGCCGGGCTAGCGCCTAGAGGACGCCGTGCGAGTCTACGCACCTCAGGTTGGCCGCGACCAGCGCGTCGGCCGTCACCTCCGCGTGTTCGTTGCTCGCGCCCAGCCTCCTTAACACGTCGGCGAGCAGAGACCCGGGCTCCTCGGCCCGCAGCACCCCTTAGTCACGCACACCGCGCACCGGCTCCTCGCTTAAGCTAGAGTGCGCCGCACGGGATGAAAAGCATAATAAGCGCGGTGGAACCTGCACGCGGACGTGATGAGTGGCGATGGCAATGAAGTGTGATTGGGCTGAGCTTCGCTGATCCTCCGCCGGCGGTTCTACTCGAGGACCTCGCCGCTTAGGATCTCGGTATCCGGTTGCCGCGCGACTTCGCGAAGGATCGGGGACCGCGGTCGCTTCGGTTGCCAAACCGATCGGCTGAAGGGCTTTCGCCATTTATTTCCGCGAGACGTATCCGCTCGGAGCTCGGCATGAGGAACGTTCTGAAGGCCCCGGAGGGCGAGAGGCTTGCTCTGATGGGCAATGAGGCTATCGCAAGGGGCCTGGTCGAGGCCGGGGTCTCCGTGGTAACTGGGTACCCGGGCACCCCCTCGAGCGAGGTCCTTATGACGCTCCACGAGTTCGGCGCTGGCGGCGACATCTACGTCGAGTGGGCCGTCAACGAGAGGGTCGCGTTCGAGATAGCATACGGAGCCTCCATCGGGGGAGCGAGGGCCGCGGTGACCATGAAGGCCCCCGGGGCCTCGGTCGCTCTTGACCCCCTCATTTCATCCGCCTACGGCGGTGTCGAAGGGGGGCTCATGGTCCTGGTGGCGGACGACCCGGGACCGCACACGACCCAGACCGAGCAGGACGATAGGTGGCTCGGCTTCCTGGCTAAGCTACCGGTACTATCGCCCTCGAGCCCCCAGGAGGCCAAGGACCTTACGGTGGCCTCGTTCGAGCTGAGCGAGGCGGTCAAGCTCCCCGTAATCCTGAGGACCACGACGAGGGTGAACCACGCGGTCGGCGACGTTGTCCTCGGACCCCTAAGGCCGCCGAAGAGGGTCGTGCTGTTCCGGAAGGACGTCCCGAGATTCGTCAGGGCGGGTATGGCGTGGAACCTGGAGAGGCATAGGTGGCTTAACAGGCAGCTCAGCACCGTGGAGGAAGTCTTCGAGAAGGTCTCAGCGGTCCGTAACACCGCGGAGGGCTCGGGCAAAGCCTGCGTGGTTACCGAGGGCGCCGCCTACAACTACGTCGCAGAGGCTGTGAGCGAGCTGGGCGCGGAGGTGAAGATAGTCAAGCTAGCCCTCCTCTTCCCGCCGCCGAGGAGATTTCTCTCGGAGGTCCTTGAGGACTGCGAGAGGGTGCTGGTGGTCGAGGAGCTAGACCCCTACGTCGAGACCCTCGTCAGGAGCCTGCTCAGCGAGCTTGGGAGGGGGGTCCCCGTCTACGGCAAGACCGCCAGCGGCATGGCCTTGGAGGGCGAGCTGAACACCAGGATAGTCCGCGAGGCTATAGCGTCCGCGCTGCTCGGGAGCGCTGCCGCAAGGAGGTCGGCCACCGCCGAGCCCTCCCGGAGCATCGGGGTGCCCCCGAGGCCTCCCCCTATGTGCCCGGGCTGTCCCCACAGGAACACCTACGTGGCTCTCCTGCTGGGAATGGCCAGGGCCGGTTACGGAAGGGACGAGGTACCGGTGTTCGGCGACATAGGGTGCTACGCTCTCGGGGCCCAGCCGCCTCTCGAAGCCATATGGACGGAGCACTCGATGGGAGCGTCGATATCGATGGCTATGGGGTTAAAGGTGGCGGGCTACGACAAGCCCGTGGTGGCGGTCATAGGCGACTCCACATTCTTCCACGCCGGGATCCAGCCTCTCATCGAGGTCGCGCACAAGCAGATCGACGTGCTGGTCGTGATCGTGGATAACTCCGTCGTGGCAATGACTGGGCACCAGTCGACGCCCGCCTGGCCTGAGCTCGAGTCGGGAAGAAAGGCCAGGCCTATGTCTATAGAGAGCGTGGTGAAGGCCATCGGCGTAGACCGCGTGGAGGTGGTGGACCCATACGACTTGGACGAAGCTATCGAGGCCTTCGCGAGGCTGCTCAGGGAGCCCGGCGTCAGAGTGCTGATAAGTAGGCACCCGTGCGCTCTCATGGAGGCCAGGGTCAAGGGGGTCCCGTATAGGTACAGGGTAATCGAGGACAGGTGCGTCGGCTGCCTCGCATGCGTCAGGGTAACCGGCTGCCCCGCTCTCTACTTCGACGGGCAGAGGGTGAGGATAGCCGAGGAGGACTGCCTCGGCTGTGGGCTATGCGCCAGGTTCTGCCCCTACAAGGCGATAGAGGTGATCCGAAGTGGGTGAGGTAGTGAACATAGCCATAGCTTCGGTCGGGGGGCAGGGCGGGCTAACTCTCTCGAGAGTGCTCGCCGTCGCGGCCGTCCTCGACGGCCACTCTGTGAGGACGGGCGAGACTCTGGGAATGGCTCAAAGGTTCGGGTCTGTGGTCAGCTACGTCAGGGTAGGCGGTAGGGTGCTCTCGCCGGTCTTCTCCGAGGGAGAGGCCGACTTCCTGCTCGGCCTGGAGATAATCGAGGCCGTCAGGGCCCTCAGGCTGCTTAGGCGCGGCGGGCTGGCGATAGTCTCGGACGCTCTGAAGCCTCCGGTGTCCGCGAGCCTGAAGCGCGAGTCCTACGACAGGGCCGAGCTCCTTAAGTACATGAGCGATCGCGCCAAACTCCTAGTAGTACCGGCCCAAGATCTAGCCGCGCAGGCAGGCAACCCGAGGGCTGCCAACATGGTCGTGCTCGGGGCCTTCGGTAGGCTGCAGACCGTCCTGACGGAGGGATCGATCAGGAGAGCCATCTCCGAGGTGATCCATCCTAGGTGGCTCGAGGGCTCCCTGAAGGCCTTCGAGCTCGGAGCGGAGTTCTGCGTGAGATCCGGGTTCGCACGAGCCCGCAGCGACTAATCGGCGGCGGGCTGAGGTACCGAGCGAGCGAGGAGCTAGAGTAGACCCTCTCAGGTCTCCGTCTCGCGGAAAGCCCGTTTACCTTCGGCTCTTCCGAGCGCGTAAGACTACCGGGAGCGAGTCTGAGCGCCCTGCGCGGAGCAGACGCTCGGGGAGAACGATGGATAGAGGGGTCGGAGTCCCGGAACCCCGGTGACCCGCTCCGCGACGGGAGGCCTGAAACGATAAGGACTCTCGGCTGGGGACCGATGCCATCGGCCTTGACTAGTTAGCGACCCGACGGGTAGGGCCGACCTCACCGGCAGAGGAGGGCGTAACCGCGGCGGGGAACCCCTCCAGCGCGCTGCGCCGATCCTCCAACCGAGCCCGCGACTCCACCCATAGAACGAGCGCTCTGCCCCGATTCAGCCCGGCCCCAAGCATGGGGCTTTCCACGGATGCGCTTATTTCCTCCACCTCTCCTCGAGTGCTGGCGACGATGGCTAAGCAGAAGAAGCTCGTGTTCAGGGAGGCGTATGCTGAGAGCGTGGCGCTGGGCACTAAGGTAGCCACCATAAGGCTAAGCGGTGGCTTTAGCGTCGGTGACGTGGTCGACATAGTGGCAGGCAGGAGATACGTGGGGAAGGCCGTTATAACGGGAGTTGAGGTCAAGAAGGTCTCCCAGCTCACGGACGAGGACGCCATGCTAGACGGGTTCCGGAACAGGGACGAGCTGGTGAGGGAGTTGAGGAAGATATACGGGAGGCTCGTCGAGGGCTCCACCGAGGTCAAGATAATAAAGTTCAGGCTCGTCGGGCGGTGAGTTCGCGACCTTGGTCAAAGCTATCGTCTGCGTAACCGGGATGCCGGGCTCGGGAAAGACTCTCGTGGCCAAGTTCCTTTCCGAGAGCCTAGGCGCCTACGTAAACATGGGCGACGTAGTGAGATCCAAGGCCGCTGAGCTGGGGCTCGAACCCACCTCGGACAACCTGCTGAGGGTGGCGCGGGAGCTCAGGGCTGGACTAGGTCCGGATGCTGTAGCCAGAGAGGTGGCCAAGTCCTTCTCGGGGCTTGAGGGGGTAGTAGTTGTGGACGGCGTCAGGAACCTCGAGGAGGTGAGGTACTTCTCGGGGATAGCGCCCACCGTGGTAGTCGCGGTCCACGCCTCCCCAAAGACCAGGTATGAGAGGCTGAGGAGGAGAGGTAGGGAGGACGACCCCACGGCCTACAGAGAGTTCTTGGAGAGGGACTCCAGGGAGCTCGAGCTGGGTCTGGGGCCTGTGATAGCGCTCGCGGACGTCATGGTCGTCAATGAGGATAGGAGCGCGCTCGAGGTCTGCCGGGAGGCCTTGGAGGGAGTCCGGAGGGTGCTACGGGATGTTCTTGCTGAGGGTGGAGGTCGAGGTTAGAGCCACCGAGGACCCGGATAAGGTGGCGAGGGCCGTTAAGAACATCTTCGACTTGGAGCTGAAGATCGTTGAGCTCTCGGAAGGCTATAGGCTCATGGTTGGGGAGTCCGGCAGCACCGAGTCCCTGAAGAAGCTTCATACGGTCCTTAGGCAGCAGAGAACCCTGGACGCCGCGAGAGCCTATATGCTGAGGAACCGCAGGGGGAGCTCTCTCGAGCTGAAGCTCCACAAGCAGGCCGCTTACGTAGGCCGCGTGTCCCTGCTGACGTTCGACGAGGAATCCCCCCTCGGCCCCATAAGGGTGCTGGTAGTGTCCGACAAGATCGACGAGATAATAGACTGGCTAGCCCCGCCGACGTCGCAAGGTAGGCCCCTGTGGGAGAAGGAAGCCCCGCACGTCTGAGAGCGAGACGCCTTGTCCCGAGGCCTTGCCCAACTCGAGGTCCGAGACGCGGACGGCGGTAAGTATCGATGACGAGACTGGAGCTCTCTCGATGAAGCGGAGAGCGGATGGCCTGGGCGCGGGACTGTGAATGCCCTGAAGAAGATAACCTACCCCCGACAGGTGGTCGGAGCCCCGTCGAACTCGCAAGGAGCTCGAGGCTAACGACCAGGAGCTGCGCGAGCCTATCGAAGACCGCGCAACCCGGAGCCCGTTAAATGCTCCCCCCTCTACTCTCTCTGGTGCGCGGGCCTGAGCAGGCCCAGGGTATGTGAGGAAGAGTGCGGCACCAGGTGCTCCGAAGCGTCCGGGTCAGAGTACTTCGACTGCGTCAGCGAGTGCATGAGAATATGCTTAGTTAGCGCCGCAGGAGAGCCTTAGCAAGACGTCCCGAGCGGTCGGCAGCAGCGCGTCCGAGGGGTAGTTGTAGGGTTCCTCCCTCGGAGACTCGGTGTAGTAGGGCCTATTGCACCCGGGACAACCGCTCGTTAGCAAAGCCTTGGGTAGGTCCTCTAGGCCTTCTAGAGAGTCCACACGGACGCACGCTTCGTCTAGGTCTAGGAACCTCTCGACGGGCAGACCTCTAGATACCAGGAAACTCGCTACCTGGACGATCCTGTAGTATCTTAGGGAGGGTCTAGGCTGTCCCCCCATGGGGGTACCCCTAACCGGAGTGAACGCGAAGAGGGAGACTCTGCACCCCACTTCGTAGACTCTTTTGATGGTCTCCACGGCGTCCCGCAAACCCTCGCCGAGCCCCACGATCAGGTGGACCACCACTCTACCCCTACCGAAGACCGCGACTGCCCTCCGCGCGAAGTCCAGATAGGCCTCGAAGGGGTAGGGCTTATTGACCCTGGCGGCCAGCTCGGGAGTGAACGCGTCTAGACCCACACCCAGGTAGTCGACGCCCTCCTGCTTGAACAGCTCCAGGTCCTCGACCGGCACGGGCGTAGTGGACAGCGATACCCGGAGTCCGTGACTGGAGAGAGTCCTCACGATCTCGTGAAGCTCCTCTACGAAGCGCGGCTTGATGATCGACTGGACGCAGGCTCTCTCGAAGACCCTGGCCATCCTGGGCACGACCTTCTCGAGCTCCACCGTGGGCCAGATCACCCTAGAGAGGAGGTCCTTAGAGGCCCTGGACGATGAGGACTGGGCGCAGAAGAGGCACCCAGCAAGGCACCCCTGCTCGCTATACTGGAGGAGGTAGGCCACACCGGGTCTGATCAGCGTCTTAACGTCCTCCTCTCCTATAACCGCTAAGGTCCCCAGGGATGCCCTGACTAGCATTATCTCCCCACCACTTCGCGGTCCCCCAGGCTAATCTGCTTTGCCTGCTTCACCACTACTCGGATCCCACCTCCGTCAGCGCGTTCGCGGAGCGGAGAGCTTTACTCGCGCGTCCGATGCGCGCCTCTTCGCGGTAAGCAGCAGACTTGGGCGACACCGCCTCCGGGGGCTAAGCTAATATACCATCCGCAAGCTATCTCTGGGAGGGACTCTGAGGCTAAGGCTCGTAGTCGACGAGGGCGATGGCTACTACCTCATGGCCATGGATGAGGCGCTCCTCTTCTCAGTCGCCATGGGGGGTCCACCGACTCTGCGGCTCTTCGTCTTCGGCAGACCCACGGTCACCGTAGGCTACTTCCAGAGGGTTGAGGAGGTGGTCGACGTAGGGCTCGCTCAGAGAGAAGGCATAGACATTGTCAGGAGGATAACGGGGGGCGGAGCCGTCTACCACGACCCGAGCGGGGAGATAACGTATTCCGTCGTCCTGCCCGAGACCCGCGTGCCCGGGGACGTCGTAGAGTCCTTCAAGTACCTGTCCTCGGGGGTCGTGGAGGCCGCCAGGATCCTCGGGGCGCCGGCGGAGTTCGCGCCTCTGAACGACGGCGTGATAGCTGGTAAGAAGTTCTCCGGTCAGGCGCAAACGAGGAGGTTCGGCGTCGTCCTGCAGCACGGCACCTTTATGTACGCTACGGACTTGGACAGGCTGGCCGAGGTCCTTAGGGTCGGAGGGGTCAAGCTCTCGTCCAGGGGGCCCGTGAGAGCGAGAGTAACGACCTTGTCGGAGTTTCTGGGAAGAACCATAACCAAGGAGGAGGCTCTCGAGGCGCTGATTGAGGGGTTCAAGAGGGGGCTGAGCGCGGAGATCCACGAGGGCACCTACACGGAGATCGAGTTGAGGCTGGCCTCGGAGCTCAAGTGGAAGTACAGATCACGCGAGTGGGTGTTCATGAGATGAAGTCGCTAGTAGCCAGGAGGGAGGTCAAGGAGGAGGGCGGAAAAGTCTTCTCGGTCGAGCTCGAGTCCGACCCCGAGTGTAGAACCGTGGGGCTGAGGATTTCCGGAGACTTCTTCGCGTTCCCCCCGGAGCCCCTCGACTCACTCGAGCGGGACTCGGTCGGTAGACACGTGCTGGAGCTCGTGAACCTGGCCTCCCGGGCTCTGAGCGAGGTGACCCTGGTCGGCGTCAGCAGGGAAGTGGCGCTCTCGGTGTTCAAGAGCGTGGTGGAGGAGGTGATGACGAAGTGTCGCGGAGGCTGAGGCTAGCCGTCTTCGACCTGGACGGGGTATTAGTGGAAGAGCCTTCGTCTTGGGGTTACCTCCACAGGGTCTTCGGCACGTACGAGCACGCTCTCCGAGCTAACTACGCCAAGGCTTTCGAGGACGGCCTGATAACATACTCCGAGTGGATGAGGCTCGACCTCGAGCTCATGATAAGAGAGCGGGGAACCATATACTGCCGGGATATCGAGGAGGCGTTCGATAGGGTCAGGATTGTTGAGGGAGCTCGAGACGTAGTGAGCTACCTCAAGGAGAGGGGCGTGGGGACAGCTATAGTGAGCGCCGGGATAGAAAGCCTGGCAACCAAGGTAGCCAGGGCCTTGGATATAGATGAGGTCTACGCTAATAGGCTCCTCTGCGACAGCGAGGGCAGGCTAGTCCCCCAGGGCGTGGAGGTGGTAAACCCCCTCAGGAAGGGGGAGCTCGTAGAGGGGATAGCGAAGAGGCGTGGGGTGGATCTGAGCGAGACCATGTACGTGGGTGATAGCGAGTGGGACTGCAGCGCTCTGAAGATCGTCGGGTTCCCCGTAGTCATGAGCTCGACCTCGATCGAGTGCGGGGACTCTCACGTCCCCCTCATCCGCGTATCGGGCATGCTGGAGCTGGCACTACTTATCAGGAAGCTGTAGTTTGGAGATATGAAGAGCTCGGGACGGCGCGTTTTGGTTGGAGATCTGCGATGTCGACCTCGTGGGTGTGGCCGTTAGTGGGGGGAGAGCTCCCCCAAGCCGGTCTCTAGTATCCGCTCAGGCCGTATTTGTAAAACTCGGGGATAGCGAGTAGAGCCTTGAGGACCTTCCCGTTAATGAACTTCGTGCGGACCCCCCTCGCCTTCAGTCTCCCGTCTATCTCGCCTTCGCTGAGCTCTCCAAGCCCCGGGCCCTTTGACGCCACTATGAAGTTGCAGGAGTAGCCGAATGAGGGAACCCATACCGAGAACGGGTCCACGCTCCTAAAGAATCTCTCCAGGCTCTCGCGCAGCTCTCGGTACTCGCTCGGGTAGAAGAACGACGCGCCAGCCTGCGTGGAGAGGACCCCGCTCTCGGTGAGGACCTCGTGGAGCCTCCGAACGAAGTCCTCTTTGTACAGAGCGCGAGCGATCTCCGGTCCGTAGGGGTCCGTTAGGTCCATGACGATAACGTCGAACTCCTCGTCCAGCCTCTCGACGAAGGTCTTCCCGTCCTCGATCACTATGCGGGTCCTGGGATCGTCGAAGGCTCCCGAGTGCCAGCTACCCAGGTACTCCCTGGATATTCCGACCACCTCCTCGTCTATATCTACCATGACCGCTTTCTCCACGGTGCTGTGCTTTAGGACCTCCCTGAGGGTAGCGCCCTCGCCTCCCCCCAGGATCAGGACCTTCCGCGGGTCGGGGTGGAGAACCATCGCTGGGTGGACCAGGGACTCGTGATAGTAGAACTCATCGGCTTCCGAGCTCTGTACGAGACCGTCCAGTATGAGGACCCTCCCGAACTCCTCGGTGTCTACAACCTCGATCCACTGATACCTCGACCTTTTGCTCACTAGGATGTTCTTAGCCTTTATCAGCATGTAGGTGCTCCTGCCGATGTTCTGAATAGTGTAGGTGCCAAGTGCCATACCCTACCGCTCCCAGATCCCCCCTCCGGGCCGCAAATAAGCTCCGCCGAGCCTCGGTGCCGAGCGGAGGAGGCCCCTCCTCCCGAGAGTGCGCGACGAAGTTGGAGTCCTGATATCCTTGTCCTGGCGTCCCGGTCCTCAGCAAACCTTATTATCTCCCCGGCGGTACTCCTCACGGTGCGAAGCGTTGATAATCAGGTGGCACGGCCATGCGTGCTTCGAGCTTATCGACAGCGCCGGGTTCACCATAGGCATAGACCCGCACGACGGGTACAGCCTGGGCCTAAGGCCGCCAGCCTTCAAGGCCGATGCCGTCCTCATAACCCACGACCACTTTGACCATAACGCCTACAGCGTCGTGGCCAAGCCGGGCACCGAGAGGCATTCGAGCAGGGAGGGGGAGTTTGTGCTCGGGGGCAAGCATAGGGTCAGGGGCGTCAGGCTCTACCACGACAAGGTCAGGGGGAGGAGGAGGGGGGAGGTGGTGGTCTACAGACTGGAGGTAGAGGGGGTCAGAGTCCTCCACCTGGGGGACCTCGGACACGTCCCGGAGGAGGCCGTAGCCTCGGGGTTGAAACCCGTAGACGTCGCGCTCGTGCCCGTGGGCGGGACCTTCACCATCGACCCCAGGGAGGCGTTCGAAGTGGTGAAGCTCCTCGAGCCCAGGATCGTCGTGCCGATGCACTACTGGGTCAGGGGCGTGAACCTGCCGCTGCAGCCTGTGGACGTGTTCATAGACGTGGTCAAGGACACCTACGAGGTGGTCAAAGTGAATACCAGCGAAGTCTCGGTGAGCCCCGAGGAGCTTCAGCAGATAACGGGGACCAGGGTCTACGTGCTTAGAGCCCCCTAACCTACCTCGTAATCGCAGCGCGTATTTTTCTGAGAAGTTCCTCGCGTTCCGGCCTAGCGACGCAACTCCGTATGGGGCCCACAACCTTCTTCGCTAGGTACTCTGCTACGGACGCTTTCAGGTCCATGGGGTGGATCCTGCCGTCGACGTAGTCCCTCTCGAGGTCCTCGTACCTCCAGTACGTTACCGGTCCCCCGTACTTGCTCGGCCTCTCGATCGTGAACTCCACCTCAGAGCCCCTGAAGATTACGTGCTTCGCTATCCCCAGCACCGGGTTCCCCTCCACCTCCCTCGGGGGACAGTAAGCCCCCATTACCTTAGCCCTGATGTCCTCATCGGAGTCCGTCACAAAGATCGCCGACTCAGGCTTAGACTTACTCATCTTAACCTCGGCCATGAGCTCGTCTCTGGGTAGCTCCCCTACCTCCATCTTGGAGAAACCCTGGAGAGACGGTAGCAGGGGCGTGTGAACCGCGACGATCTTCTTCCTCTCGAGCTTCTCGGCCACGTCTCTCGCGAGCATGTGAGCCTTCCTCTGGTCTATCCCGCCCAGCGCTACGTCCACGTCGAGCTCGAAGATGTCTGTAACCTGCATCAGCGGGTATACGAACTTCGAGAAGTCCGCCTCGGACTCGTCAGCCTTTCTACCCATTATCGTGAGGGCTCGCCTCACTCTGGCCAGCGAGGTGAGCTTGGCGACCCTGATGAGGGTCTCCCAATACTTCGCGGAGTCCACGAGATCCTCGGCGTACACGACCTCGAACTTGTTCTCCAGGCCGAGCGCGTTGAGGACGTCGACCACGTGTCGAGCAGCCGCCCTTATCAGCTCCATGTCGCCCCCGAGCTTGTCGTTTATCCAGGCGTGCCACGTCGCGGCGAGCAGGACCATCCTGAACCCCGCCTCCACTAGCTCCCTGAACTTGTAGGCCCAGATGAGCCAGCCGATGTGGAAGAGCCCGCTTGGCTCGAACCCTATGTACCCTTTCCCGCCCCCGGTCTCGAGAAGTCCCCTAAGCTCCTCCACGGTCACGACCTCCTCAACGTCTCGGAGCACCAGCTTCATCTTGGACTCTACGTCCACAGCTGTACCCACAGAAGCGGGCTAGCCAAAGGTTAAATAGGGTTCGAGGAACGCGATGGAAAGAAGGGCCGGGGGTGGCCCTTCCTGCCTCATCGAGCCTCGGTACTCGAGGCACTCAGCAGGACCACTGAGCGTTCCCACTTAAGCTATTTAAGCTTTCCCCCGGCTCTCTTCACCATCGCTGAGGGCATGGGAGACTCCAGCTCCTCGATTCTCTCCTCCAGCTCCTGGAGCTTCTTCACGGTCTCCCTGAGCGTCTCATCGAGCAGCGCTATCTTCCCCTCGATGTATATGAGTCTGTCGACCAGCTCCTTGAAGCCGTTAGCGTACTGCGAGTATCCCCCGGAGATTAGGGAGTCCTGAAGCCCCAGCCTTATGTACATCTTTATGAGGTCCGTGATCTGGATCCCCATGCTCGTAGCTACTCTCCTGAGCTCCTCATACATGCCCTCGGGCAGCGATACGTGTACCGTGGGAATGTACGGACCCTCCAAGAGTAGGACTAGAAGAGGTTTATAAAACTATCTGTTCCATATATACTCCTCCTAGAACGACTGTACACGTTGGACTGCGGTCTCCCGAAATTATAAGGTTCCGGCTAGTTCATACTCGGTGACTTGGGCTGAGGGTGATATCGCTTAAAGTGGACGAGTCCCTCTTGAATGCTCTGGACTCTCTGGCTAGAAGCTCGGGCCTCAGCAGGTCCGAGATCATAAGGCGCGCCCTACTCAAGTACCTCGAGGAGTGCGGCCTAAAGACGGGTAAAGTAAGAGTGAGACATATAGTCCTGGCCTGACGCCGCGGGCCTGCTTAGCCCAGGTTCTCGGCCCCGGAGATCTGCGCAGGCCCTGCCCTCCTCGGGGCCCGCGGCAACTACCTTAAAGCGCGACACCACTCTAGAGTTGGAGGTACATGAGGCGGCGCTCTGTGGATGATCTGTTTAAAAGCTTGAGTGAGGCTAAAGACCTCTGGGTGCTACTGGGAGTGGTGCACACGCACCCGCTCGCGCAGGCTCCTTGGGTCCCGACCAGGGAGGAGCTCCTGCCTTACGTAATGATGCTCGCCAAGCCCACGAAGAGTGACGTCTTCTACGACCTAGGCTGCGGAGATGGGAGGGTAGTCATAGAGGCAGCTCTCCACGGCGCTAGGGGGGTCTGCGTGGAGATCAACCCGGACCTCATAAAGAGGGCCAGGGAAGCTGCTGAGAAGCTGAGAGTTACCGACAGAATCCTCTTCATCAACGACGATTTCTTCAACATAAGCCTCAGAGACGCAACCATAGTCTACATGTACCTGCTAACGTCGGTCAACAGGGCGCTGAAGCCTAAGCTGGAGAGGGAGCTCAGGCTCGGGACCAGAGTAGTTACGCTAGACTTCGAGATCCCCGGATGGAGGCCGGTACACATAACGAGAGTGTCTCTCGGGTATAGGGAAGCAACCCTATACCTCTACGTAAAGGGGGTCTCAGACATCTAGACCCCCAGCCACACGCTCCGGTCGACGCGGGGCTTCTCTCAAGCTCACGCCGGTACACCTCCTCGCCGCGCGGAGACGGCCCCTCCTTCTGCGAGCGCTCTCGGCGGGCTAGCTAACCGAGGAGGACCCTTGAGGTGTCGAGGTCCGGCGGGTCTCCGCAGCGCGTGGCTTACTACTTCAGGAGCTTCTCCTCGAACTCCTTTATGAACTCTATGCTCCTCTTCGTATCTATGAAGAGCTTGCTCACCTCCTCCACGTCCTCCGCTCTGACCTCGCTGCGACCCTTCTTGGCCGCCATAACGCCGGCCGGCCTAAGGAGCTGGATCGCGTACCTTAGACTGTACTTGACCCCAAGGTCTGCTAGCAGCTCTAGGGCCTCGTTGGAGAGGTTCACCTCCTCTTCCTCCGACCTTATCCTCACTATCTCCCTGATCTCGTCTCTGGTGTACGGCTTCACCGGGATTATGAGGAGCCTGTCGAGTATGTCTAGGGGGACCCCGTGGGGGGCCTCCACATCGGTGCCGTATATTCTCGTCATCCCCCTGTTCGTCGCCATGATTATGATGGGGGAGAACTCGCTCTCCATTACCTTCGCGAGGAACGCGAAGCACTCAAGGTCGAGCATGTGCGCGTCGTCTATGAAGAGCACACCGGGTATCAGCTCCCCCCTCCCCTCGTCGACGAGCTTCTTGACTTGCGAGTTCACAGTCCTCCTAATCTCTTCGTCTATTTCCCTCTCGAGCTCGACTCCCAGAAACCCTATCAGGGAGATCCTCTGGGAAGCTACCGCGACGTCGAGGTCGTTGAAAGTGAACACCCTCGTTATCTCCTTCTCCTTCTTCACCGGGCCCTTGGGGAGCTCCTCCGCGGTCCCCCACACGTCGATGTCGTAGTATTTGGCCTTCTCCACCCCCTTGACCCTGCCGACCTTGTGGACGTGGCCCGTCTCCGCGTCTATCCATATGAGGTCCCCCCTCTTGATCCCCAGCCTGAGCAGTTGCGAGGTAATCTCCTCGCCGACCGTGAGGGTGAGGCTATCGTCCTTGGTCTCTAGAGTTATCCTCGCCTCGCGCGGTATCCTAAGGTACGGGTTGAACGGGTGCCTGCCGTACGCTACCTTAACCTCCCTGACTGCGCCCTCGTAGACCTTGCGCACCTCCCGTATCCTCACGCCCATAGCCTTCCTGACCGCTCTCATCAAGACCTCGGTTTTCTTAGCTTCGAGGGAGTAGACCTCAGAGGCGTGGAGAGTGACGAACGGAGTGTCCTCCCCGAGCTCCCTGGCGATAGCGTAGGCCAGAGCCGTCTTGCCGGTTCCCGGGGGACCGACTAGTAAAACTCCCTTCCCGTGGAACTTACCCTGCTTGACGAGCTCGACGACTACCGCGGCGCTCCTCCTGGCCTCTATCTGCCCCACTATCCCCTCGGCGACGCGCAGGGGCTCTCCTCTCTCGTCGAGGCCTAAGCCTCTTATGTGGCTGTGGAGGCTTACCTCCACAGCTCTCCTCGCGGGTCTGACCTCGCGTATCTGCATACCCATCTCGCATCCGTTAAATGTATGAGGCTCTCACCCACCTTATAAGGGTTTGCTGGGAGCCGTCAAGGAAGCATCAAGTTCGTGCGCCAGCCGCCCTACCCCTGGACGGCCGACCGTAGCCTTACGAGAGCCTCCCTAGTAGACCCCCAGCCAACCCTGCTTAAGGCCCTGGAGAACGTTGTAGGGCTCCTGAGGGCCCACAGAAGCACATCCAGGTGGATGGGGGGTACCCCGACCGCCTCCCCGATCTCTCTCCACGCCGCTATCGCCTCCCCTTTGCATCTCCTCATCACTTCATCCACAGACTTAGCCGAGGTCAGCCCGAGGCTGAGGGTTGCCCTAGCAACCCTGGAGTCCAGCGGTATAGGGATCTCCGCTGGGAGAGGGCCCGAGCAGACCCCCATGGCCCTACCGCAGTAGTAAGCCATCTTCACGGCGAAAACCACCGTCTTGCTAGCGGGGTCAGAGCCCAGGACTCTGGAGGCGAGCCTCCACAGCTCCCCGAATTCGCAGTTGCGCACTAGTCTCCATATCGCGTCCAGGTGGCCCGAGAACCTCTTCACCCTTCCGATCTTCACTTCGCGGAGGTAGGAGCAGCAGCTGTCCCTGGAGAGAAACGCGACTACTCTCTCGACGGGGTTCGCCGCGGGCTCCCCCTCGGTAAAGTGCCCGGCGAACCTCTTCCAGTACTCCTCACCGGTACACCTTAACCTATAGGCAGACAACGCCGCCAGGAAGAGGGAGGCCACGGCGCCCGGGTCCCCGGTTGAACACACCGCTACGGCTACCTCGAACTGGGGGTCGACCTCCTCGATCCTAAGCACGTCCTCTAGGGAGAGGCCGCTGAGCATGGAGACAGCTCTCGCGATAGCCTCCTCGCTCAACCTACACGCTGTCAGCTCAGACCCCGGCTGTACTCTTCAGCGGAGCGTAAAATCGCAAGCCCCGGATCCCATCCCCGCGGGGCTCTCGATCGCTCGAGCGCTCAACCGAGGGATCCGCGAGGCGTCTCGATACTCCCGGGGGGAGGGTTCGCGGTCGGGGTCGGGAGGAGCCCCCTAGGCCCTGGGGAAGGGCTTCGAACGCCCCGGTCACGTAGCTGAGCCTCCGTCGGCTTAGAACGCTTTTAAGCTATGCTGTACCTCTGTAGCCAGGCACGGAGGATGGCCAAGTCGATGTACCATTACATCGCTCAGCTCTGGAAGAGGCCCTACGACGGTCCCCTAGCCGAGATAGTGAGGGAGAGGATGATTCTGTGGAGAAAGGGGCCGGCCGTCGTTAGGGTGGAGAGGCCAACTAGGCTGGACAGAGCCAGGGCCATAGGCTACGAGGCCAAGGTAGGCTTCGTGGTCGCCAGGGTCAGAGTAAGGAAGGGAGGCCTCAACAGGCCTAGGCCAGACTCGGGGAGAAGACCCAAGAGAATGGGCGTCTACGGGTACTCCCCCGAGAAACCCGCCCAGCTCACTGCCGAGGAGAGGGCGAACAGGAAGTTCCCAAACCTCGAAGTCCTGGGGAGCTACTACGTGGGAGAGGACGGCATGTACAAGTACTACGAGGTCGTGCTCGTCGACCCCAACCATCCGTCGATAATGTCGAACCCCGACATAAGCTGGATAGCCGACCCGAGCCAGAGGGGCAGGGTCTTCAGGGGGAAGACCATGGCTGGTAGGAGGATGAGAGGATTGCTGAGGAGCAGGGGCCTGAAGGGCACTCACCACTACAAGTGGAAGAAAAAGCAAAAGGAGAGGGAGCTCAGGAAGAGACACGAGGCCTCCCGGGGTGCCAGGCTGATAGCTCCTCGGGAGGTCGTGGAGGAGCTAGGATACGAGAAGTAGCGGAGATTTTATGGTGAGAGCGACCCTCGAGCTCTCAGCCTTCGTTCACTCAACCGAGGACGAGAGGAAGGTCCTCGACGCTCTGCTGAACACCGTCCCGGCGGACCTCAGGCCGGTCGTCGCTCAGCGCGTCAGGGTTCAGAGCCTTGAAGGGTACTACGGAAACGTCATCAAGATCGTGAGGTTGACGATCTCAGGAAGCCAAGCCGAGGAGGCCCTGAGGTATCTCCTCTGCGGTATGGGTAGAAGGAGCAGAGAGCTTCTTCTAGCGACGCTCGAGAGCAGGGTTGAGAGGAGGAGAGCGAGAGTTCACATCAGATTGAGCAAGCAGGATCTCTTCCTGGGGAGGTTGGTGCTTAGCGAGGGCGACGACGTCGTCAAGATAGTGGCGTCGTTCGAGGGCGCGCGTCGGGGCAGCCTTGCCGCGGTCCTCGAGGATATCGGGGGATCCTGTGGCGATTGACCTCTGCTTTAGGGGCGCGGTGGACGATGTTCTGGTGAGGTATGCCCCTAAGCTCGGCTACGAAGCTATGGCCGTGCTCGGGATCGACTCAGCTAGGGAGGTCGGGAGGCTTAAGCTCATCCCGAGGTTTGAGGTGACGAGGGGTGCCATCGGCAGGTACCGCGGGAGCAGGGGGCTCAGGGTCCTGCTCGTGAGGTCCGAGGACGACCTGAAGGCCTATCCCAAGCTCGTCGGGAGCGTGGACAGCTTGAGGGTGCTCTTCGAAGACCTGAGCGGGGCGGGCAAAGACTTCTGGAGGAGAGTGGTATCGTTTGGGGTCCCGGTGGAGCTCGAGTTCTCGGAGCTGCTCCGGAGGATACTCAACGGGAACCCCATAGACTACCATTACCTGCTCCTCAGACTCTACGCTAGGGGCAGGGTGAAAGTCTACATGTGCAGCGGGGCTACGGACGCCTCGACGCTAGTGCATCCAACAGCCATGTTCTCTCTGGCTACGCTCCTGGGGGTCCCCGAGGTTCTGGCGCTCAAGGCTGTCTTCAAGACTCCCAGAGAGTTGGCGTCTAATGCAGCTTGACCCTCTAGTGCTGGCCGCGGCCGCGCTGGCCGCATCTCTCTTGTCCGCGTACCTCGGCGTGCTGGCGTGGCGTAGAGCGAGCAGGATCTCGGCAGTGGCCAGGGCCCTGCTCGGGAGCCGGGCGTTTAAACTCGCGAGGCCTAGGAAGAGGTACATGGTCTTCGAGGTGGTGACCGTCTCGGGAGACCTCTCTAGCATCAGGAGGGCCAGCGTCGAGGAGGCCGTGAGGAAGAGCTGCCAGCTCCTCTTCGGAGCCCTCGGCTACGGAGCGGTGAGACCGACTCTCATCTACTACGACGAGTCGAGGGGGGCTGGGATACTAGCATTCAGGCACTTGTGGAGGAACCACGTGTTCCTGCTCTTATCTCTCATAAGGGACATAAACGGAGTCAAGGTGGTGGTCGTACCGGTGCTGACTACCGGGACGAGGAGGAAGGCTATGAAAGCTCTGGAGAGGCTATAGACCCTCGCGCGAGGTGGCGGGCGTGTTCAGACTCGGCGTCTCGACCATGCTCTACCTGAGGCTGACGCCGTCCAGGGCCGCGGAGAGGCTCCTCTCGAGGGGTCTGAGGGCGGTGGAGTTGAGCTACGATAACTTCCTTCTCAGCAGGACGGACGAGCTCTCCGAGCTGGAGAGAGTTGCCGACGTAGTCTCCGCGTACAGCATCGAGGCGTTCTCCGTTCACCTGCCATACGACCGGCCCGGACCCGGTGAGCCGGGGTTGACGAGATCCGTCGAGAGGTTCGCTAGGTGGATGAGGATTCTCGATAGGCTGCGGGTCGACTTCTACGTAGCGCACCTGCCGAGCCTGCCGCGATCCAAGAGCTCCGTAAGCCTGGCGGCCAGGTATCTGAAGAGCCTCGCCGAGCTCACTACGGGAGGCGCTCGGGTTCTCGTCGAGAACCCCAGTAGCAGGGCCCTGCTCGGCGCTGTGCCGGAAGACATAGCTGATGTCGTAAGAGCGGTCGAGTCGTCCACGGTGGGGGTGTGCGTCGATGTGGGCCACGCGCTACTAACTGGCGTCCCACTGAGGACCTTCGGAGACGTGCTCGGGAACCTTGTGAAGGCCGTCCACGTTCACGACAACGATGGGTTCTCCGATAGCCACATGCTCCCCGGCACCGGAGTGCTGAATATCGAGGAGCTCGCCGAGCTCGTCGCGGGGGTCGGCTTCCCCCGGATGGTTGCCGAGGTCGCGTGTAGCGGTCTGGTCGAGTGCGACTCCCTCCTGAATGCCATCAGACTCTTCGAGCGAGATCTGAGGAGTCTTCTACCGTCTAGAGCATATTAGACGGACAACGGCTGGTTCTGGGTGAGTCCCGTGAGCGAGGCCACTAGACGGCTAAGGCAAGAGCTATACTCCCTCCTGGACCATGTAGTGGTCGTCAAGCTATCGGACGGCACGAAGTACGAGGGCAGGCTGAAGGGCCTCGACGTCGACGGACTGACTCTGCACATGGTCTTAGAAGACGCGAGGGATCAGAGTGGGAGCGAGCTACCGAAGGTCTTCATAAGCGGCGGGAGAGTCTCGGAGATAATCCTCAAGGAGAGGGCGCTCTTCAACGCCAAGGAGTTCGCCGCGTACGTTATAGAGAGGCTGAAGGTCAGGCCGGACGCGGTAAGGGTAGACGAGATACTAAACGTCGTGAGGCTCTTGGACAGATACGTGGTCAGCGAGCGGGGAGTTGAGGGCTCCGGGCCTTTCGCCGAGAAGCTGTACAGCGTGTGGCAGGAGTACATGGAGAGCAAGTCTAAGCCGAGGACGTCGTAGAGTTGAGCTTCGAGCTGAAGGACAAGGACCTCGCGGGTAGGATAGGGAAGCTGAAGGTCAGGACGGGGACTGTAGAGACTCCCGCCTTTTTCCCCGTCGTACACCCGTTCAGGCAGCCGCAAGACCTTCCAGTAGAGAAGATCGAGGAGCTGGGCTTCAGGCAGGTCATAACCAACGCCTACATAATCAAGAGGAAGCTAGAGAGTAGAGGGGTTAAGATACGCGACGTGCTCGACTTCGGCGGAGTTGTGATGACGGACTCCGGGGCTTACCAGCTGCTCGTCTACGGCGTCGAGAGGGTATCCATAGACCCTGTGGAGCTGGTGGAGTTCGAGGAAGCTCTAGAGCCGGACATTGCTGTGATCGTCGACATCCCCACCCCGGATACCGCGACTGCCGAGGAGGCCAGGTTCAGCGCCGAGGAGACCCTGAGGAGGGCTCACCTGTCTCTCGAGGTCGTCAAGCGCAGCTCCGATAGAATAGCGTGGGTCCTCCCAGTCCAGGGAGGGGTCCACCTGGACGTGCTTAGGTGGAGTGCCGAGAAATCGCGGGAACTAGCGGAGTTCTACAGCATCTACGCCGTGGGGAGCCCGGTGAAGGCTCTGGAGAAGTACGACTTCGGGAAGGTGGTCGACATGGTCTACACGGTAAAATCCTCGATACCATCGGACAAGCCAGTCCACCTCTTCGGCGGCGGGCACCCGCTGCTAATCCCGCTCACCGTAGCTCTGGGGGTGGACGCCTTCGACTCGGCTTCCTACATCCTCTACGCTAGGGACGATCGGTACATGACCGACTACGGTACGTTCAAGCTCGAGAGCCTCAGCTACTTCCCCTGTAGCTGCCCCGTGTGCCGAAGGTACGAGCCCCGCGACCTCGTAGAGATGAGTAAGGATGAGAGGACTAGGCTGCTCGCGGAGCACAACTTGAGCGTCATCAGCAAGTCCTTAAGGGAAACTAAGGAGGCCGTAAAGGAGGGGAGGCTGTGGGAGCTATTGGAGCGCCTAGCTAGGTCCCACCCATCGGTTCGGGACGCCTTCGGGAGGCTGATCCGCTACGTGGAGTGGATCGAAAAGCTCGACAGCAGGTTCAGGGGGTCGGGTAGGGGCGTGCTCCTCACGGAGCTCACGTCCTACTACAGGCCCGAGCTCGTAAGGCACAGGAGGTTCCTCGAGAGCTACGTGGAGAGAGCTCTATCGCGCGACCCGGAGAGGCCCATAGCCCTGTTCCCCGGGGACCCCAGGGACAAGCCATTCGCCTCCTCGCGCATTTACAGGAGAGTGCTGGAGCTCCTGAGCAGGGAGGGCTCCGACCCAGAGAAGTACCTCAAGCTCGCCTACCTCCCCTTCTTCGACTTGGTACCGGTCGAGATCTCCCACGCTTACCCATACTCCCAATTCGAAGCCTCC
>CALKCU010000057.1 GCA_938083005.1 uncultured Sulfolobales archaeon
CTGTCCCGAGGAGTAGACCCGGAGGAGGTCGACGAGAGGATAAAGAGGCAGGTCATAGGCATGCTCGAAGCCTCGGGGCTGAGTAAGGAGAAGATAATAAGCATACTGGTTGAGCTGAAGCTGGTCGTGGAGACCCTCATAGACTTGGTCGACAAGGTGGAGCTCCGGGAGGAAGACGAGGAAGCCATTTAAACCTCGAGCGGCTAACGCTAGACAGACGGCGGTGAAGATGCTGGGGATAGCCGTCCTGGTACTAGTCGTCGCAGCTATCATAGCCGGCCTGAGGGCGGGTCTCGGTCTCGGCCTCTCTATAATGCTCACGGCGCTCGGTCTCGGCCTCCTCACGAATAGCGTCGCGGAGGCGTTTATGGCCGCGGTCGTAGAGGAGGGGACCTGGATACTAGTCCTCTCAGCTTTTACCATAGCTACGCTAGCCGAGCTCTACAGGGTTACGAACGCCATCGAGGAGCTCGGGAGGGGGCTCTCAGCCTCTCTTGGGGATCCGAGAGTGGGGCTAGCCGTCATACCGGCGCTCGTCGGGCTGATGCCCATAGCCGGTGGCGCCCTGCTATCCGCACCGTTAGTAGGCTCCCTGGGCACCCCGTTGGGTCTCACCGCCGAGGCCTTGGCATACATAAACGTGTGGTTCAGGCACACCCTCCTCTACTCGTACCCCTTCTCCCAGCTAATCATAATCGCGTCCCAGCTGACGGGCACCCCCGTGTTCGCCCTAGTGCTACCCACACTGCCGGTAACCGCACTGATGGTACTGCTCGGGGCACCCGTTCTCTTAAGAGTTAGGACGGCCCAGCCCGGAGAGCTCTCGAGAGCACTCAAGGGGGACCTCAGGGCCCTGATTCCGCTAGGAACGGCCATAGCTCTCCTGGTGCCTCTAGTACCGCTCCTAGGCAACTGGGCGGTCCCCCTGGGGGCCTCCCTCGCGGTGCTCTCCCTAGCTGCCTTGAAGAGAGCCCCGGGACTCCTGGTCAAGGCAGCCCTGTCTAAGCGCGTGGGCGACATAGTCTTGGCAGTCATAGCCGTAGTCGTCCTTAGGGAGGTGGTATCGCTGAGCGGTCTGTCCGCGGAGCTGGGAGGAGTGGTCCGCGAGCTGGGCGGAGCGAGGCTGGCGCTCGCGCTGATCTCCACGCTTGTCTCGATATCCACCGGGTCGGTCATGACCGGGCTCTTCGTCAGCCTACCGCTCCTCTCGTCGCTCGGTGTGAACAGCACGGGGACGGTGCTCCTGGTCTACACCTACTCCTTCCTGGGTTACGTAGCGTCGCCGACGCATCTATGCCTCCTGTACACCGTCGAGTACTTCGGAGCGAACCTCATCAGCACCTACAGGTACCTCCTGCCCTCCGTCCTCCTGGTCCTCTTGATAGGAACGATGTATTACCTAGCCCTCGGCTAGCTCCCAGCTCGGTCTCTCGCGTCTATGTATAGCGACGCGGACCTCCTCGAGGTTATCGCCGGGAGCAGCTCTCTGCTTTTCAGGATCCCGAGCAGGATCTTCGGGTGGTCGTCGTAGCTGACCCCTCGAGTGTGGACGGTCAGATGCGCGTTGCCGAAACCGAGGGCTTCGGCTATCCTCAGGGCGGCGTGGACGGCCTTGGCAGCCCGGTAATGCCTCTTAAGCTCGCTGCTCAACGAGTCCAGCAGCTTCAGCAGGCGGAGCTCCTCCTCCACGAGCGCTGGCGCGAGCTTCGAAGCTATGGATATAGCATAAAGCCCTCCACCGCTGAGGCTCTTGACCATGGCTACGCTATCCCCAATACCCATCGCGCGTCCGTCGTAGGGTCTGATGGGGTATCCCCTGAGGACTATCCCCCCGTAGGGCTCGGATAAAGCCCTGAACCCTCCCGCGAGCCTCGATACGAGGGACAGCACGAGCCCCAGACACTCGAGGGGCCCCATCCTCTCGGGATCGCTCGCGCAACCCGAAACGGCGCTCCTCTCTCCTACCGGGACCACCCAGGCAAAGCCCCCAGCCACGTACCTGGACAGCACTACTAAAACAGCGTCTTCGCCAATCGGTATCCTGCTCGGGGTCTCCAGCTCCACCTGGAGACCCGAGAAGACGTCCGCTCTGCTGGAGAGCCCGAGGGCTCTCGGCAGCCTTCTATTGTACCCGGAGGCTAGGATCACGAGGTCGTGCTCTCTCGAGCCACTCTTGGAGCTAACGATCCACCTCCCACTCCGGTAGACCGCACCGTACACCGGATCGCCGAGGGAGAACTCTACCCCGAGAGACGTGAGCTCGGAGTAGAGTCTTCTCTCGAGGCTCACTCTGTCTATCTTGGCGAAGCCACGGTCCTCCAGGACCACGTCCACGGAGGTCCTCAGCTCCGGGACGAGTATCCTCACCGAGGAGTACTCCCGCAGGATGTACTCTCTAGCGAAGGGTACCCTACTGACGGTCTCCGAGGACACGAGACCGGTGCAGTGCGGTCTCCCGATGTAGCGCCTAGCCTCGTAGACTCTGAGCGAGGAGCGCGCCGACTTTCGGGAGATATGGTATGCTGCGAGAAGTCCGGAGATCCCGGAGCCGACGATGGCAGCGGAGTCTACCAGAACTCGCCCCCGATCTCTCGTCTGGCGCTCGACAATAATTCTGCTTATCCCGGCTCCACGATCCCCGGCGCGGTCTGTCCGAGCCGATCGCGGGGCTTTTTAAGGACCTTCAACCAGTGCGGTAGAGGGCTCCCGAGGTGAGCGTTAAGGCGTACATACTGGCTACGACTAAGATGGGGGGCGAGTACGAAGTCCTGGAGTATGTGCTAAGGATCTCGACCTCGAACGTCAAAATTGAAGCAGACGTGGTCTACGGAGCTTTCGACCTGGTAATAATCGTCGAAGCGCCGGATTTTAGCTCTCTCGATGAGATCGTCACGAAGATACGAAAGCACCCCAAAATAGTGAAAACGATGACCCTCGTCTCCTCGAGGACCAGGTAGGGAGCGGGAGAAAAGCATTTTTAATTAATTTCTAGGAGGGTTACCCGAGGGGTTAGGTAGGAGTATGGGGATCTACAGAGACCTGGGTAGAGACTTCGACGAGTGGCTCGACTGGGTAGTGCGTGAAGCCGAGGTCTACGATTACGGGAGGTATCCGATAAAGGGCATGGGTGTCTGGCTGCCCTACGGATTCAAGATCAGGAAGCACGTCATAGAGCTGATGAGGAACCTGCTCGACTCTACGGGTCACGAAGAGATACTGCTCCCGCTGCTGATACCGGACAACATACTCGCCAAGGAGTCTGAGCACGTGCGCGGCTTCGAGGACCAGGTATACTGGGTCACGCACGGCGGCCTCACGCCGCTGGAGGTAAAGCTAGCACTGAGGCCTACGAGCGAGACGCCCCTCTCGTACCTAGAGTCTCTGTGGATCAAGAGCTACAGACAGCTTCCTAAGAAGTACTACCAGTTCGTGAGCGTATTCAGGTACGAGACTGCCGCGACGAGGGCCATGATAAGAGTGCGCGAGGTAACGACGTTCAAGGAGGCGCACACTCTCCACTCGACGTACGAGGACTCGGAGAGGCAGGTCGCCGAGGCCATAGAGGTCTACAGCAAGTTCTTCAGGGAGCTGGGGATACCCTTCGTCATCTCCAAGAGGCCCGAGTGGGACAAGTTCCCCGGGGCCATCTATACTATAGCTTTCGATACTCTGATGCCGGACGGTAGAACCCTGCAGATAGGGACGGTGCACAACCTGGGGAGGTCGTTCACGATAGCGTTCAACGTGTGGATACACATGCCGGACGGATCCATGGACTACGGCTGGCAGACCAGCTACGGTATATCGGAGAGGGTGATAGCGTCCCTGATCTCGATACACGGAGACGCCGTGGGCCTCAGGCTTCCCTTCAGGTACGCCCCTGTGCAGGTCGTGATAGTCCCCATACCGGCGGGTCCGGAGGAAGTGTGGAAGGAGGTGACGTCCCTCTGCAACGGAGTCGCTGAGGAGCTGCGCGCCAGGGGCGTAAGGGTAGTGCTCGACGATAGGGAGGACATGACCCCGGGGGACAAGTTCTACTACTGGGAGAGGAGGGGAGTACCGCTGAGGATTGAGGTAGGACCCAGGGAGGTGAGAAGCGGGAGTGTTACTGTAGTGAGGAGGGACGATAGGTCCAGGGTCTCGGTGAGGCTCGGCGAGCTCGCCAAGGCTATTGAAGCCATCGGCGAGGAGTACGACAAGGCCATAAAGACCGAGGCTCTAGAGGCGTTCGGCAAGCGCGTCCTCCGGGTCAGCAGCACGAGCGAGGCCGAGAGGGCCGTAGCCGACGGCTACATAGTCGAGATGCCCTGGTGCGGGAGGATCTCCTGCGCGACCGAGGCGGAGATCAGGGTCGGAGGGAAGGCCCTGGGGACGCCTCTCAAGACCGCGGAGCGGGAAGTGGAGGGGCTCCACTGCCCCGTCTGCGGAGACAGGGCTAGGACCCTAATGAGGTTCTCCAAGAGATACTAGGGGTCCCCCCGTAGGGCCATGGTCACCAACCTACCCGCCGAGGCAAAGGTCAGGTGGGCGAGGTACCTCGAGGCCAGGACTGTAGAGGAGAAGATAAGGGCCCTGGAGGAGTTCCTCTCAGCGGTCCCCAAGCATAAGGGAACCGAGAATCTGGTCGCGTGGGTCAGGAGGAAGCTCTCCGAGCTCAGGGAGGAACTCGAGGAGAGCAAGCGTAGGAGGGGAGGAGGTCCGTCGTTCTTCGTAGGAAAGCACGGGGCAGCCCAGGCGCTCCTCTTCGGGTACACGCTGTCCGGCAAGAGCTCCCTCTTCAACGCGCTCACCAACGCTAGGTCCGCCGTCACGGGTCTGCCTTACGCCACGAGGCTACCAGTTCCCGGGATTATGTCGTTCGAGGACGTACAGATACAGCTGGTGGACGCACCGCCCTTCGTCCCCGGGATCGGCTCAGGGAAGGTCTCCTGGGGAGCGAGACTGGTAGGACTGGCGCGCAACGCCGACGTGCTTCTCGTAGTCGTCGACGCTACGGCGGACCCGGTGGAGCAGTACCGGTGCATACTGAGAGAGCTGGAGGAGGCCGGCATAGTGCTCAGGAAGCCTAGAGGTAGAGTTCAGATAGAGAGGAGCAAGGCCTACTCCGGGATCAGACTGGTCAGAATGGGGAGGATCGCGGACGGAACCGAGGACGACGTGAGGAAGCTCCTCGAGTCCTACGGGGTCTACGGCGCTCTCGTGAGGATCTACGGGGAAGTCTCCCTGGACGACGTCGAGAAGGCTCTCTTCGAGTCCATGGTTTACAAGCCCTCGCTAGTGCTCCTCAACAAGGTAGACGCGGTAAGCGACGCTGTACTCGGGAGGCAGCTGGACGAGCTTAGGATTGCGAACCCCCACGCTCAGGTGATACCGGTGTCCGCGCTTACGGGACGGGGGATAGACTCGGTGCCCAGAGCGGTCTTCAACGTCCTGGAGCTGATCCGCGTATACACCAAGGAGCCCAACTCGAGGGAGCCGTCGAAGGAGCCTCTAGTGCTACCCAAGGGCTCTACGGTCGAAGATGCCGTCAGGCTGATAAGGGAGGAGTTCTTAAAGTACTTCAAGTACGCGAGGATATGGGGACCCTCGGCCAAGTACCCGGGCGAGAGAGTGGGGCTAAATCACGTGCTCTCCGATGGGGATGTCCTCGAGGTGAGGACGCACATCAGAGGCATCTAGGGAGCGGCTCCTCGCCAAGCAGGCGGCGCGGCTCACACCACCATCACGCGTTTGCTTTTATAGATGAAAAGAGAGCGGGCTGTCGGTTGCGGGCTTCGTAGGAGCGCCGGACGCTCTCGCGATCCCCTGGAGCGAGATATTTTTGAGCAGGCGGACCCTCTAACTGGGTAAGATATGTCTATGGTGGACCTGGACAAGGCGCGCTCTGTCCTCGAGGAGGCCCTGAGGAGAGGGGCCGACCATGCTACAGTAAGGCTCCAGGAGAGAGTCTACGAGCTCATAGTTTACGACACCGGGGTTCTGAGGAGCTACACTACGAGCAGGGTCGTGGGGCTGGGGGTCAGGGCTGTTGTAAGAGGGGGGTCGGGCTACGCCTACACAACTTCTCTAAATAAAGAAAACGTTCTCAGGACGGTCGAGAGCGCGATCACCGTAGCCAGGGTGGCGGACCGGTACGGAAGGAGGGTCCTTGCTCCGCTGACCCCCGTTAGGGACAGGTATGCTACCGAGTTCAAGGTGGACCCGCACTCTGTGGACCCCGAGACGAAGGTGAGCCTCTTGAGGGACGTGAACACGAGCAGCGTCAAGCGCGAGGGCATAGTCTCGGCCGTGACCCGCCTCGGCTTGGAGCGCGACAGGAGGCTCATAGTGACTAGCGAAGGCACCGAGCTGGAGATCGACGTGGTGGGGGTGGGCTTTGCTCACATGGCCGTCGCTAGGTACGGTGCTGTTATAGAGAGAGTGAGCGACAGCGAGTCCTACATCGGGGGGTACGAGCACATCGAAAAGAGGGACTGGGGCAAGTTCTCGGAAGAGATAGACGAGCTGGCCATAAAGGCCGCGCAGTCCAAGACTCCGCCCCCGGGCGCCTACACGGCCGTAGTCGACAACGAAGTGGTGGGGCTCCTCCTGCACGAGGCTTTTGGCCACGCCAGCGAGGGCGACGGAGTGGTTACCGGGGCCTCTATACTCAAGGGCAGGGTAGGCGAGAGGGTGGCCAGCGAGCTCGTGACGATAGTCGACGCCGGTCTGGTCGAGGGAGGGTATCCAGTCCCGTACGACGACGAGGGAGCGCCCAAGAAGAGGACAGTCATAGTCGAGAGGGGGGTCCTCAAGGGCTACCTCACTAGCAGGGACACCTCGCCGGAGCTCGGCATAGAGCTGACGGGGAACGCTAGGGCCCAGGACGTGACGTTCGACACTCTGGTCAGGCAGACGAACTACTACGCGGAGCCCGGAGACTGGAGAGTGGAGGAGCTCTTCGAGGGAATATCCTTCGGCATATACCTGAAGGGTCGTGGAGCTATGGGCGGTCAGGTCAACCCGTCGGTGGGGACCTACACGTTCAGCATAGGCCCCTCCTACATAATAAGGAACGGGGAGCCCGCAGAGCTCGTCAGGGGCGTCGTAGTCAGCGGAAACATCCTCGAGACTCTGAAGGAGGTCGACGCCGTCGCCAGGGACCTCAAGATAACCACTAGCGTCTTCGGAGGGTGCGGTAAGGGCGGGCAATTAGTAAGAGTGGGAGACGGGGGTCCGCATCTGCGGACGAGAAAAATAATCGTTGGGGGTGGGTAGGATGATCGAAGACGTCGTTGAGAGAGGCGTCAAGATCGGCGCAAGGCTTGGGGCGAGCGAGGTCGAGGTGTACGCCACCAGGAGGAGGGGGATAGACATCATCGGAACGAGAAGAGGTATTGAGAGGATAACCTCAGGGGAGAGAGTAGACGTTGGTGTCAGGGTTGCTGCAGGCAAGAGAGTGACGGTCCAGGGCGGTATGTTGTCGCGGGTCGAGGACGTGGACTCGGTAGTGGAGGCCGCGGTGAAAATCGCGAGAACCCTCCCCGAGGACCCGCAATGGATCTCCTTACCAAAGGAGATAGGTAGAACGCGCGTAGAGGAGACGGTGGACCGAAGAATCGGGGAGCCCGACGTGGAGTATTTCGTGGAGGTAGTCCGGCTCCTCCTGAAGAGACCGAGCGAGATGGACAAGAGGGCGTTCACGAGCTCGGCCAGCGTGCAGCTGGCTACAGTGGAGAGAGCCATAGGGAACAGCTATGGGGAGGCCCAGGTGGAGGAGAGCACGAGCTTCGGTTCGTTCGTGAGCGTTAAGGCCGTAGAGGCCGGCGAGGAGTCAGGCTATTACGACTTCTACCTAGCACCGACCTTGGCCAGGTTCGACCCGGAGACCATGGCTAGGAAGGCAACAGAGATCGCTGTCAAGACCCTAGGCGCCAAGAGGGTGCCGACGGGCGCTTACGAGGTAATCCTGGTGCCCAGGGTCTTCTCCGGGGTCCTCGCGTCTCTCATAGTGCCAGCCGTATGCGCGGACTCTGTGCAGAAGGGCAGATCCCCGCTCGGGGGCAGAGTAGACTCCCAGGTACTCTCGGAGAACCTGACCGTAATAGACGACGGCACCTACCCCGGTCTCGCGGGGACCAGGAGCTTTGACGATGAAGGGGTTTCAACTAAGAGAAAGGAGGTGTTCGACAGGGGCGTCCTTAAGGGGTTCCTCTACGACACTTACACGGCCCTGATCGAGGGCAGGAGCTCCACGGGCAACGCGTTTAGGAGGAGCCCGTACTCCACTCCGACGCCGTGGATTTCCAACCTCTTAGTGAACCCCGGAAAGGGAAGCCTGGACGACCTCACTAGAGACGTCAGGAGGGGGGTAGTGGTCTACGCGACCATCGGGGAGTGGCTCTCTAACCCGGTTAGCGGACTGCTCAATGCTACCGTGACCAACGGAATCTACCTCGAGAACGGCGAGGAGAAGCACCCGGTAAAGGGAGTGGTGCTGTCTGGCAACGTATACGAGGACCTAAGATCCGCGGAGGTCAGAGTCTCGGGTGCTACTGAGAGCTTCGACAGGTTCGTGTTGCCGTCTCTCTACATACCTAGGATGATCCTGGCAGGAGAGTAAGGCTTCGTGCGACCCGCAGGGTCCATCCACTCCCTTTTTGGCTTCCGCAGGTGTTTTCAGGGAGTCCTGAGAGTCCCTGAGAGGTCGCCCGCGCTCCGTCATTCAACTGCTCGGACCCCCTGCTGACCGAGCACGGTCCTCAGCTTTGACCTGTCCCACATCTCGGGCTTGCGGAGGCTCATCGGCGAGCTCCACCGAGGCTCCGCTCCCGATAGCACTCGCCATCGCGGAAGGCGTCGAAGGATCCCTCGAAGAGCTTTTTATCCAGCTTGCGGTCCACCCGGATTAAAAGCGCGAGTGCTCGAGAGCTCCTAGATGTCCAGGACGAACCTGAGCATCCACTTGCCGTCGGACTGCTGAACCTCCATCAGCGAGTAGGTAACGGCCTTAACCTCCATTCTCGCTTCGTGCCTCTGCGGATCGAAGTAGTCTCCCAGGCAGATAGCCCTGAACGCGTAGCCCTCGTCCTCCCTTCTAACGTACTCGACCCTTATCTGGCTGAATACGAGGTTGGAGCTCCCGTACTCTATCAAGAGATCCTCCAGCCATCTGTAAAGAGAGTTTTCAAGGTCGAATCCCCTGTCCTCTATCACTCGGGAGACCCTGGGCTCGACTCTGCTGGTATCCGTCATCACCTCGAAGAGCGCTATGCCGGCCAGCTCGAAGGCCCTCTCGAGGTTCTCGCCACAGACCTCCACGTAGGCGTCAGCGGTGTGCTCCAGGAACCTAAAGTAGTCGCAGACCGCCACGACCTACTCCCTACACAGAGAAACGAACCTCCGAGAGTCCTGGGCCATCGAGATGTTGTTGAACAGCACGTAGACCTCTCTGGACTCCGCGGCCACGCTCCTCACTATTCCGCAGAGGGTCCGCAGGTCCTCGTCGGTGTACTTGTAGCTATAGTTGACCTCTCTCCCCCCTATCCCGTGGAGTCTAAAGTAGCTCACCTCCTTCACCAATGCTGGCCTGGCCCTAAAGGGGTCTACGACGTGTATGAGGTTTTTGTACGACCCCACGATCTCCCCGACTCTGTGTGGGTTGTCCGCCCACGTGCCCCTGGGCTCCCAGCCGATCACGAACCCGCTCTCAACGGCCGACGAGAAGAAGTCCATGGCGTTCCTGAAGTTCTCTTCGGAGAACCCGAAGGACGGCGGCGTCTGGACCACTACGACTCTAGCTCCTAAGACCTTGGCCCTCCTCACCGCCTCCTCCCACAGCTCCAGGTTCTCTCTAGTAGGTCTGAGGAGCCCTATCTTGTTCTTCAGGGACTCGTCGGGCTTTCTCCTGGACCTCCGCCAGGTCGGTGAGTCGAGGTCGTGGGTGATCCCTTGGTACGCCTTCATGTTGAATATAAACCCCTCGGGAGACTCCCTCCGGAAGTTCTCCAGCCTGTCCTCGGGGGGTAGCTCGTAAAAAGTCTCCTGGAGCTCGACCGTCCTGAACATGGAGTAATACCTCGGCCTACTCACGCAGTAGCCGCAGCAGCCCACGTACACCGAAGAGCGCCCAGTCGGTCTGTAAATGGGGCGAATATAACTTAACCTCTCCGGCGGGCTCGGAACCTCGCCGGGAACGCGATAGCCTTCGGCTCTCACCAGCACTTTGCTAATTTAACCGGGCCCGAACCCCTGTCTCGGGCGCTCCCGGTGCGGGTTTACGTATCGGCTCCGGGCAAGGTCACTCTCTTCGGCGAGCACGCTGTTGTATACGGCCAGCCCGCCATCGTGGCCTCCATAGACAAAAGGGTACACGTCTACGCGGAGCCCAGGTCGGACAACGCGGTTACCATAGAAGCCCGCGATCTCAGAGTACCCGGCGTGAGAGTTACGTATAGGGAGGGCGAAGTGACCGTCGAGACCGATTACGGTCTGGTGCTGCCGGCGATCTCGTACCTCAATAAGGCGGTCGAGATAACCTCCAAGTACCTAGGCAGTAGGCACGGCGTAAGGCTGGTGGTCCAGTCCGAGATGCCCGTGGGGGCCGGGCTGGGGACGTCCGCGGCCGTAGCGGTAGCCACCGTAGCCGCCTATGCTTACAGCGGCGGCTACGAGCTCTCCAAGGACGAGATAGCCGGGCTGGGCTGGGAGGTCGAGAGGGCCGTCCAGGGGATCGCGTCGCCCATGGACACCTCGATAGTTACCTACGGGGGGTTCATGAAGATAAGGTACAGCGGTGAGAGAATCGAGAGGGAGAGTCTAGGAGTCAGTGCTAGCCTACCGATAGTCCTAGCGTACGTTGAGAGGGAGTTCAGGACCAAGGACATGGTGCAGATGGTTAGAGAGAGGGTATCCAAGTACCCCCAGCTCTACGGCAGGATAATCGAGATGATAGGGGAGGTGGTTAGGGCGGCGGAGAGAGCCCTGCTGAGCTACGACCTAGGGGAGCTGGGGCTGCTGATGAACTTGAACCACGGTCTTCTCGACGCCCTGGGCGTGTCCACTAGGAAGCTGAACGAGGTGGTGTACGCGGCCAGGAGCTCCGGAGCTCTGGGAGCGAAGCTCACCGGCGCCGGTGGGGGCGGGTGCGTCATAGCCCTGAGCCTCCTCGAGAAGATCCACGTGGTCGAGGAGGTCATGAGGTTCCTGTGCGGGTTTACTATGAGAACTTCCCTCGGGACTGAGGGGGTGAGGGTGGAGGCAGGAAAAAACTTGGGGAGGACCGCACTTACGTAGACGACCTATCCACGTAGTTCCTCGTATACCTGAGGGGCTTTAGCTTCTCCACTATAAAGTCGTACGCCAGCTCGGGCCTGCTCTTCTCACCGCACGTGTAGACGTCCACAATACCGTAGGAATACCCTCTGTACACGTGCACCGCGATGTGGGATTCCTCCACGAGTACTATTGCTCCGTAGACCGTAGGCTTCTCGTAAGTCAGGGCCTCGACTACGTTCATGTTGGCGATGCTAGCCGCCCTCAACAGGACGTCTCTCAACTCCTCCGGGGAGCGCTCCTCAAACCCGTATATCTCCCCGAATACGTGCTTACCCACTACCCTGCTCTCTTCCATTCTGCTTTTGTCCTCAAGTTTCTGCTCAGCAGAGCAGACTTATGGGCTCTCTTAGTACCGTGTAATGCTAAAACGCGACGAAGTCCCTAACGATTAGTTAGTCGTGCCGCGAGGTAAGCGCTAAGGAAAGAGTGTTTTAAAGCTTCGCTACCCAGTGCTGCCGAGAACGCGAGCTCTCATAGCAGCCTATCCTCCCCCTTCCCTTACTAGCTCGCGCGCGTCCACTGGGTACCTGAGTATAGCAACCATACCGCCGAACGCCTTGACCTTGCTGAATACCGGGGTCTCCTCCGGTACTATCCTGACGTCACCCCCTCTAGACTCTACCTTCTCCATCACCTCACCAACCAACTCCCGCTGCTCACCGTAGAGCATGTCCTCGCTGACCAGAAGCTTCGATACAGCCCCCAGATCGGAGAGGGCCCTTATGACCTCGGGTCCGTAAGCGACCCTATCGCTCCCCGCGGATAGCAACCTCATGAACTCCTCGAAGACCTCCTCGGTGGCGAGGACGTTATGCGTCCGGAGAACGCTCTTGAGCGAGTCTCTTCTCATCAGTTCGCCGATCCCAGGTCTCCCCCCGCTACTGACCGAGTCCCTGTAGACAGGCCTCCCGAGCCTCCTGCTGAGGATGTCTGCCACGTAGTCCTTGAGAAAGGCTGGAGAAGCCACCAGAACCACGTCCGGCTTCTCCAGTTCCACGGCACTGGCTATGATCTCCGATACGAGCTCCGCGAGCTCCTCAACCGTGGGACCCCCGTCCCTCAGTCCCGGGAGGCTCCTCTCGGCGACGTACTTGACCCCCTGCTCCAGGAGGACGGCTACGGCGACCTCGTCGAAGTCGAAAGCAGCGAGGAGGACCCTCGCTCTCCTCTCCGAAGCCCTTCTCAGCCTGCCGATCTGCTCCCGAGTCCACCTGGGCTTGATTACAGCTACCTCAGACCCTACGTCGATGCTCAGCGTGTGATAGGACCCCCTCAGCCCGTACTCCTCGGGTCCCTCCACTATCCTCCCGAGTATCCTCAGCCTGCCGCTAAACGGTTGAAAATACACGCTCTCGACCCTGACCGCCAGGACCATGGGTAACCTCCTCTTGCCCTCACCGTCGACCTTAACGTCGCGCAGAGTCCTCGCTACGACTATATCATCCTTAGCTACCACGTTCTTCAGCACCCATAGATCGTCCTCGCACTCCACCCGGACCTCGATCACGCCGTGCCTGAGGTCCTCTCTAACGATCTTCAACTAGCCCACCCCCCTTCCCGTCGCCTACACTCCGTAGAGGCTCTTCAAGCCTGAGATTCTCAGGTGCAGAGCGTTGAAGACTCCTATCACCGCTAGGTAGAGAAACAGGTCGACCACGTACCAGTCGTCCTCTCCAGCGATACCCACTATAGAGAAGAAGGTCCAGCTAAGCCTCAGTGGAGAGTATGGTGGGGGGACGCCGAGCACGTGAGCGACGTAGCGGGTCAAGAAGATCATAGTGAGGACGCCGGCCCACACCGTAAGTAGGTTCACCCACATCAGACCCCTGACGCTCTTGTAGAGACTGTCGTACCTAGCCTTGATCGCCCTCCACTTCTTCTGCTTGCTCGGCGAAGTCTCCCGGAGCCTGAGAGCCACGTACTCTAGCTCCCGGAGCACTCTGTCGAGCCTGACCCTCCTTATGTAGGCTCTGACGAGAAAGGTCACCGGTAGGAGGCAGAGCATCGGTAGGGCTATATGCACTGCCAGGCTGAGCAGGGTCAGCACTATTCCGCTCCCCATGCTATATCCTCTCTACCACCTCGACTAGCTCCTCGGCAGCTTTCTCAGCGAGCCCCTCTCTATTGAGTATGAACCTGAGGACGGCTCCCGAGATGACGGCGCTCGCAATAGCGTAGTAGCGGTTAAGCCGGAGCATCTCCTCCACCCTCTCTCTAAGGGAGAGGTCCGCTCTGTACCTGCTCGCATCTCTCAGCTGCCGGGACACCACCTCATCGGGCTCGGCCTCGAGGACTACTATAGCATTAGGTCTGAGCTCCTCCACTACGGCCAGGGGGAGACCCGGCCAGTACCCAAGGCTGGTTCTGACCACCGCGTGCGTGTCCACGATTCCCACCACGCGGTCTCCCGAAACGCTCTCCAGGTCGGAGCGGATGGATCTGGCGGCGGTTCTCTGGGCCTCCAGCTGGACGCTCAGGCTCAACGTCCTGATGTGGTCCCGGGTCTCGACCAAGCCCGCCTTCTTGAGGTAGTCGAACATGTAGTCACCGAAGTTCACGAGCTTTACCGCGTACCCCCTCTCCAGCAGCTTCCTGGAGGCTATAGAGAGGACCGTGCTCTTACCCACTCCGGGGACCCCAACTACAACCACGACCTTCAGCAAGCCTACTCACCTACCAGCCTCCTTAGCATCGGGTACATCTCGAGGGCCCGCTCGTACGTCAGCGCGGTGTAGATCTGCTGGAGTATCCCGGCGGCCAGCAGCAGACCTATCCCCCCGCCGAACACGCTGAACACGTCCGCCACGAAGGCCAGCAAGGCCACTATGATGGAGCTGAGGACGGCCAGCGGGTATACGTACTTGGCTAGCACCGATTCGAGCACCTTCGGGTTAGACCTCATTCCCGGTATGCTTATACCGGACTTCACCAGGTTCTCCGCCTGGCTCGCCGGGCTCAGACCCCCGACCTCCACCCACATCAGTCCGAAGAGCACGGCGAGCCCGGTGAGTATGGCCGCGTAGACCGTCGACCTGACCGGGTCGTAGATCAAGTCGAAGAGCCCTCTGGGAGGACTCAGGTAGACAAGGGCGCTGTCGAGACCGCTAGCCAGCCACCGAAGCTGGGGCAGGTAGGCCTCTACCATGTTTCTTATTAAGAGTATATTGGAGACGAGTATACCCGCGAGCAGAACCGGTATGTTGGACACGTAGAGGAAGTTGAGCGGGATCCTGCCCCTTATGCCCGGGGCCCTCTGGATCGTCACGGGGACGTTCACCTTCATGCCCTGAAGGTATACTATGATCAGCAGTAGCATGAACGTCGACGCCATGCCGACGAGAGACGGTAGCATAGCTGTCTGACCACCAGCCAGGTAGCCCGGCACGTATCCGTAGATTAGCCTATCGGGACTTATCCCCTCACCCATGAGCCCGTCTACGATGTAGGGGACCACGCCGTACCGGTAGCTTCTAACGGATCCGTCCAGAAGGCGCACCTCCACGCTGACTGGAGCGAAGATATCCCAGACTATCGTCCTAGCGACTCCGGCGAGTATGAAGAGGCTCACTCCCGAGCCTATCCCGTACCCCTTCTGTATCGCCTCGTCGAGCATGAGCAGTATCAGGGCCCCGATGAAGAACTGGAGAGCGATAGAGGTTGTCACGAAAGCGTTCTGCCGGTAGGCCAGCGCGAAGCCCGCGGCCTCTACCGCGGCTATTAGGAGCGCGAGCCCCTTCTCAGCTTGGGTAAACAGCTTCCGGTCCTCGGGCTTCGTCAGGTCTAGCTCTATTAGCTTGCCACCGACCAGGACCTGGATTATGAGCCCCGCTGTCACTATGGGTCCTATGCCGAGCTGGGCCAGGGTCCCGGTGGTAGCCGCGAAGACCACCAGCATCACGGCCGGGAGCTGGGGCCCGGCGCCGGGCGCCCGGGGGTAGACGGTTACAGAAGCCATGGCGTAGTACACTACCACGGCCGCTAGGGTGAACAGCAGCCTGTATTTCAGGTCTGGCCTTCTAGGAGGTTTGGGAGTCGATGGTACTATCTCGCCCAGCCGAGCGAGGAAGCTTAGAGCGCCCATTCAAGACGCACCATCTTCGCTCCTTGCCTGAGACTCAGTAATCTAGCGGCTTAAAAGCTCTCCGATGATGAAGCGGAGACCTAATAGGCTCTTTCCCGCTCAGAAGCCACCGGACAGCGTACGGAGAATCTCTCGCCGGACCGGGGGTCCCGATCTCCCGGCAGGGCTACGACTACCCGACAACAGCCTACCGCTCGAGTAGAACGACCTCTCCACCGGCCTCTCTGATCTTCTCCATCGCCTCCTTCGTAGCTTTGTAGGTCACTACCTTGAGCTTTAGATCCACCTTCCCGCGTCCGAGTAGCTTGTTATACCCGAGCGATGTTAGGTCTAGGACGTAGAGCTCTCCCTCCCTCTCTATCCCGCCCCTGGACTCCAGGTACTTCACCATCTCGCTTAGCTCGCCTACGTTGACGGTCCTGTACTGCTCCCTAAGCTTGACGGGGTAGGTGAAGCCCCGCCTTCCGTACCAGTCCGGGAAGTACTTGAGGACCCAGGACCACTTATGCTTGTGCATGCCAGCGGCCCCTCTACCACCCCTGCTACCACTCTTCCTGTGCTGTCCGATGCTACCGTAACCGTGGGTCCTTATGCCTCGCATCGACCTGCTCTTCTTCCTCCTCCTCACCACCATGCCGGAGCACCGCTAGACGAGCTTTAGCAGGAGCCTATTTATCTCTCGCCCCCTGTATCCGAGCTCGCCGCCAGATCCGTAGGGCTTCTTAGTACTTCCCTTGAACCCGCCGCGCGGCGGATGGAGCCTGAACACGGGCTTCACGTAGTCCTCGTAGTGGTGCCACAGTATCTTCCCCTCGAGCAGGGAGTCCACGAGCTCGTCGATGCTCCCCAGACCGAAGATCTTCTTCACGTCATCATCAGTTATGGGCTTGTTCCCGAGCAGCCTGCCCCTCTTGGAGATGAGCAACCTGAGGGTCGCTCTATCGATCTCGCCCCACGTGATCCAGTCCTTGGCTACCTCGAGCATCCCATCGATGCTTGGAGACTTCGGATAGATCACGGCGTGGAAGGGCTTAACTAGTCTCAGCAGGCGTAGCGCGCGCTCGACGTCCGGGGGGACGTCAACAGTGCCCCTCACCCTCACGATAGCGTAAAGCACCACGGCTTAAGCACCCCTCTGCCAGTCGGTGGGGGACACGAACCCGTACGTCTTCCTGAGCGCGTCGTAGGCGGCCAGTGCGAAGTTTATTGAGGTCCTGGTCTCGCCCCTGGTCCAGGTCCACGCGTCCCTTATCCCGGCGTACCTGAGGACCACCTTGGCCACGTCTCCGGCCACTAAGCCCGTGCCCTTGGGGGCTGGCTTGAGGGCTATCCTGACGCTCCCGGACTTCCCGCTTACGGTAAACGGGACGCTGTGAGGCTCCCTACACGAACACTCCCAGCTCCCGCAGCCCCTTCTCACCGGGACTATGCTCAGCTTCGCCTCCCTAACGGCCTTCTCTATAGCCTGCCTGAGCTGTCTGGCCTTGCCCAAGCCCACTCCGACGTAGCCGTTGAAGTTCCCCACCACCACCATAACCCGGAACCTGGAGACCTCTCCGGCGTCGGTCTGCTTCTGGACCAGCGATATGTCTATTATCTCGTGCTTTAGGTCGGGCAGGAGGTAGTCGACGATCTCAGGCTCCTGTATGAGCCAGTTGTTATCGAACACCTCCCTGATGCTCACCACCTTGCCCTCCTTAACCATCATCCCGAGCTTCGTTCTCGGGACCCAGGACTCCAAGCTCGAGCTCGCTTCCGACACTACTCACCACCGGTTGAGGCGCTGCTTGTGAAGGTCTTTACGATTTTCTCCTTAACTTCGTCGAAGTGTTCCGGCAGCTTGCGGGGGTCTAGCCCCCTCTCGAAGTACCTCGAGAAGAGTCTTCTCAGCTTCTCCTCGCTCTCCGCTGCCAGCATCGAGGCGTAGCTAGCTATGTGCTCTCCCCTTATCCTGCTCTCTGGGGGGAGCACTTCCTCGGACGCCGGGACCTCGACTCCTGCGTCCCTCAGTCCCTTTATGGCAGCGAACACGCAACACTCATTGACAGGCCTGTGCAACCCGATATCTGGAACGGCCTTCGTTATGCCTATCTTCACGGACGTCAGGCCCGCCACTAGACCGGTCAGATACGCGGCTGGAGTGTTGTCGTAGTCGCCCCTCCAGCCGAACTTGGACAGCGCTCTACTGTGGACGGCTACCCTAGTTATGTCCCCTCTGGGCGCGAACTCCACTATCTGTACTATAATGTAGCTGTTGGTCTTCCTTACAACGGCCCTTATCCTCTGCCCGGACTTGACCATTCTGTACCTCTTGTAGTAGTTGGTCTTGCCCTGCCTCCTCCTCTTGAAGGGAACCTTGTAGCTGGGACCCCTAGCCACGCTACCTCACCTGGATGCCCATGGCGGTCAGGTGCCTCTTGAGGTCTGAGAGGCTCTTAAAGGCTCCTCCCTTGGCCAGCCTATAGAGTCTCCTATAGGTAGCCGTGTCTATTACCTCGCTATTCCTCAGCCACTTGAGGAACCTCCTAATCTTCCTGACAGTATTCACCCACTTCTCGTGCGGATCCTCTCTAGCCCCCTTGGATCCCCTCCTCCTGCCGGGACCCCTTCTACGCCCTCTCTTCCTCTTTTCGTGCCTCTCCTTCCATCTCCCCCTAGAGCTCCTCCCGGCGGGCTCGGCCCATATGGCACCGTCCTTGATCAACCTTCTCACCTCCTCTCTCGTCAGCGCGGATTCTATGTCCGCTAGTCTCTCCGGGTCGAACCTTACTCTGTTCTCCCCTACTCCTAGCACCTCTGCTGCCAGCCTCCTCTGTAGCGACAGATCGGTCATCACGCGCCACCCGGGTTAGCTACCCTGAAGCCCATCTCCTGTGCCTTCCTAACTATCTCCAGTCTCTTTCTTAAGCCTACTGTGGAGCTGACGTAGACTAAGAACCTAGAGGGGTCCAGGCCCTCGAGCTGCTTAGTGCTGCTGACCACGACAGGCCTGAGCCCCGATGGGTGGAGACCCCTTATGACCACCGGCGTCCCGTAGCCGGCCGACGCCACTGGTGGGTGCCCCTTGAGCTTTAACCTCATCGGGTTATCCTTACCTCTCGGCTTTCTCCACTTCGGATCGTTCTTAAACTTGGGGAACTTCCACCATTTGTTCCTGTAGAATCGTATTCTCAGCTTCCTCTGGATCAGCTCTCTGGCCTTGTGCGGGTTCGCTTGGCGGCTCAACCCCACCACCTCAGTCGGCATAGCCCCTCTCGTATATGTAGATGCCGTCAACGAATACCCTCCTGTCGAACTCCTTTATCTTGGTTGCCTGCTCTATGTTGGCAGCGGTCTGGGACACGGCCTCCAGGTCGCACCCCTCTACAATAACGTCGGTCTTGGTGACCGTTACCTTAACGTCACCGACTATCTTGGCCACTCTAGGCGCTCTCTCACCTAGGAAGTTCTCTATGACTACTCTGTCTCCCTCCGTTCTGACGCTCACGGGGAAGTGGGAATAGACTATCTTGAGCTTGTACCTGTAGCCCCTCGTGACTCCGTCTATCATGTTCTTTATGTGGGAGGCTATGGCGTAGAACTGAGCCTTGAGCCTTCTATCAGCGAAGTGCGCCTCGAGGACTATCACTTGCTCCCTCTTGCTCATCAGTACTCCTCTAGCATAGCCAAAGTCTCTCTCGACCACTCCCTTGGGCCCCTTCACTCTAAGCCTCCTCCCCTCAAGCTCGACGCTCACGAACTCTGGGATCGGTATCTCCTCCCTTAGTCTGGCGGCGCGGGCCAAGGCTGGTCCCCTAGTAGACGTAGGCTATCAGCACTCCGCCTATCCTCCTCCTTATAGCCTCAACGTGCGACATTGCGCCCTGGGGCGTAGAGAGTATCAGTATACCTATGTCGCGAGATGGCAAGTACTTCTTCATCCAGTCTGGCGTTCTGAGCAGCTCGACGTACTTCACCGGGTGCCTGGGCTTTATCGCTCCGCACCTGTTTATCCTTCCCAGGAGCTGGACTTTGAGCTTGCCCCACCTTCCGTCGTCTATGTGCTCGAACTCACCTATGTAACCGTACTTCTGCATCACTCTGAGGACCGACGCTATGAGCTTTGATGAGGGCGTTATCAAGGCCTCCCTGTTGCCCCTCATCTCGTTGTTGTATATCGTCGCGAGGGCGTTCGCGAGAGGATCTGCGGACACCACGCTCTCACCCTACATGTATTTCCTGAAGCCCAGCTGCATTGCCACCTCCCTGAAGCACTGCCTGCACAGGTAGAGGCCGTACTTCTGTATCACAGCGTCCCGGCTACCGCACCTCCTGCAGACCTGGACCCCCCTCCCGTACTTTCTCACTATGGGCCTACTGTACTTACCCAAAACCGATCACCTTGACTCCGAGCTTGGTCACGAAGAATACGGCGGCCTCCTCTCTGCTCACTCTATGCCTCCTAGGTATGGTGGACCTGCACCTCCTCCTCCTCATGACCCTATAGCCAGGCCTCTCTAGCTTAACGGTAATGTCCATCCCGAATATCCCTATCTCCGGGTCGTACTTAGCCCCGGGGAGCATTATGTGCTCCCTTATACCGAAGGAGACGTTGCCGTAGTCGTCGAAACTCGAGTACTTGATCCTGCGACCGATAGCCGCCAGAGCTCTCTCCAGGAAGTCCGTGGCTCTAGCCCCGCGCAGTGTGACAACGACTGCTATGGGCTCCCCCCTCTTTATGTTGAACTCCTTGATAGTCCTCTTCGCTCTCCTAAAGGAGGGTTTCTGACCCGTGAGCTGCTCCAGGAGCCTAGCCGCCTTCTCCAGCCTCTCACCGGAGCTTCCAACGCCCATGTTGACGACGACCTTGGCTATTCTCGGCTCGAGCATCGGGTTGGAAGACCACCTACCGAGGATGCGGCTGACCGGATCCTCGACCTCCTGCCGCACCGTCACCTCTCCTCACCCCCCGCAGTTACCGGGAGGGTTACCTCGGGCCTCTCCGCGCCGACGACGAACACCTTGTCCAGCGACGTGTAGAAGGTTCCGCCCGCTACTACGTCCTCTAGCCGTACCAGCTTCCTGTAGTGGCGCGCCCCCCCGCTTATCTCCATCACTCTACCCACTCTGCCCACGTTTACCCCGCTTATCACCGTAGAGAGGGCCCCCCTCTCCAGAGGTATGTACCCGCGTATCTCGTACTCGGGAATCGATATCTTCACCACGGACATCGCAGAGTATCTCCCCGCTTCATCCGGAGCGACTTCCACGTTCTTACCGTCGTGAAGGCTTAGCTGAATTCTCCCTCCTTTGAGAGTCACCTTGTTCTCTATCCTGCACAGCTTGAAGGAGGCCTCCTCCCTGCTTATGGGAACGAGTGCCATGACCTTTACTGGCACCGGTACGACCCTGAAGTACTCACCGGTGTCGACTATCTCGAGGACATCCATCAGGCCCACCGGGAACTTGTAGTCCCGCCTAACGCGTCCGTCGACCCTGAAGTGCCCCTCAGCGATGAGCTTCCTGGCCTCCCTGCTGGTCTTGGCATACCCGAGGATATCCCTGACCACTATCAGCAGCGGGAGCGACCTGTCCGCAGGATGCGGACCGCAGCGAGGTTTGACGGTCCACGTCGCCTCTTTCCTCAGTATGGGCCAAAACTCCGGTGCGGCCAATCTCTTCAGGTGCCTACTACTGCCCATCCTAGCCATCACTCGCCACCTCCAGGCTCCTCAGGGCCGGGTTCTCTGCCCACGGCCTTCCTCCTCTCGATGATCCTCTCCCTCACTCTATCCACCTTGCCGAGCTTCACTATCACTACCTTAGACGGGTGTATGGGGTAGGGGACGGGAGTGCCGTCAGCCCTCTTTATCGTTACCCCTTCGACGTATATCCTGGCCCTCTTAAGGTCTACCCTTATGACCTTGCCCTCGTGACCGGCCCAATCGCCCCTCAATATTCTGACCACGTCGTCTCTTCTGACTGGAAGCCTCTTCACTCCGCGCTCCTTCTGAAGCTCCTCTGAGAGGGGAGCGCTGAGGAACCTGTGCCGGGCATGCAGGGGAGCGCCGTACACGGCCAACCTTTGCTTGCGGGGCTGCTTACTGACCCCTCGGGATGCCACGGCCTTCACTCACCTCACACCACGAGAGTCGCCAGGTTCGCTATCCCCGGCCACCTCTCAGCGGCCTCCCTAGCGACGGGGCCTCTTATCTCGCTCCCCTTGGGGTTGCCCTCCGGTGTTACTATAACGCAGGCGTTGTCCTCGAACGCTATCCAGGTCCCGTCAGGTCTCCTGAATGGCTTGCGCTGTCTGACGACTATGGCCCTGGCCACTTGGCCCACCAGCTCCGTCTTACCCTTCTTTATCGACACGACTATCATGTCCCCCACGCTAGCGAACGGGATCCTCCTCAGTCTCGTTTTCACCCCTATCACGCCTATCATCGTTACCTCCTTGGCGCCGCTGTTGTCCGCCACGGCGAGCCTGGTCCCGTTTATGATCCCCGGAGACCTACCAAGCCTACCGAACCTCGCTGTCGATTTCGCCGAGCTCACGTGCTACCACCTCCCGCCATCACTCCTAAGACGACCCAGGCGACAGACTTGGCCAGGGGCCTGGTCTCGCCTATCAGGACCGTGTCGCCCGGGGAGACCTTTAAGCAGGGGGGCAGGTAGGCGTGTATCCTGGACCTCCGCCTCTCGTACCTGCGGAACTTTTTGACGTAGACCAGGTACTCCCTCTCCACCACGACCATCTTCTGGGCCCTCGCCTTGTAGACCCTGCCCACTAGGAGACCTCCCCGGACTTTGAGGTGCCCGTGCCACGGACATTTGGGATCGTCACACGAGGTCTCCGGAGGTTTAAGCCCCCAGTAGTCTACCCCCACTTTCCTCGCTCCGACCTCCTCGCTCACCCCCCTCACCCGCACATCTTGACCCTATCCTCAGGAGCCTTAGCTATCTCCAGACCGTCCACCAGTACCGAGACTCCTCGGCCTGGTAACTTGAAAGAGAACTTCCCGAAGCTCTTGGGAACCCTGACTTCGCGCCCGGAGCTCTCCACTACCAGCATGTTCTTAGTCTCCCACAGCACTCGCCCGCTGAGGCCTACTAGACCCCTGTCACTGTGCTCGAGCACCTCCACTTCCAGACCTATCAGCTCGTGGCACTTCACGTTCCTCCTCGTATACTTCACTCTCCGCCACCCCCTCCCGCACTCTTCCTACGCTCCTCATTCATGACTGTCAGGATGCGCGCTATGTTCTTCTTCACCGTCCTTATCCTCGCGGTATTCGTCAGGGTCCCGGTCCTGGCTTGGGTTCTCAGCTTTATCAGCTCCATCTTCAACTCGCTGAGCAGCCTAGCTCTATCCTCCGGGCTCATTCGTCTTATCTCCTCGGCCTCCAGGCTCACCTGGGGACACCCTCAGCTTCCTGAGCTATCTGCTGGGGGGCCTCCTGGGTCTTGAACGCGATCACGTCATCCGGCGTCCCGGGCTTGACTATGATTACCTCGATCCCGTAGATTCCCGGCTTCAGCAGCACGCTCGCAACAGCCCTATCAACTAGCCTCTCAACATGGCCACCGGTCTTATAGACCTTGCCGGCCCTGAGCTTCTCGTACCTCGCTCTCTCCGTAGTCAGCTTGCCACTGACCACGATCTCGCATCCGACGGCTCCAGCAGCCATTATCCTCCTGAGAGCGACGAAGGCGGCCCTCCGGAAGTGGTAGCCCTTCTCGAGAGCGAGAGCTATCCTGGCAGCCATAACCCTAGCGCTGAGCTCGGGCACCTCAAGTCCCGTTACCGTTATCTGCGGGTTCTCCAGCTTGAAGTATCTGGAAAGGACGTCGGCCAGCTTCTTTATCTGCTGCCCCCGCCTGCCTATGACCATGGCGGGTCTGTCGGCGTACACTATCACTCTATCTCCGAGCGGGGTTCTGAAGAGCTCAACACCAGCGTACCCGGCCTTGGAGAGAGTCTTGGCAAGGTACTCGTCGATCTTGAGCCTGGCGAGGTTCATCTCGAGGAAGTACTTCTTTATGTCGACCACGGCTTTACACCTCCTTCGCTACGATTTCTACGTGCGTCAGGGACCTGAACTTCGGAGTGGCTCTGCGGAAGGCCCTGGGCATCCACCTCTTAAGATAGGGCCCCCGATGGGCTGCCGCGTGTATTATCACGAGCCTCTCCACATCCAGCCCCTTGGACTCCGCGTTGTTCTCGAGGTTGCCGAGCAGCTTGAGTATGTATTTCGCCGCCTTCACGGGGTACCTCCCTATCGGGGTACCCCACTTAGGAAAGCTGTCCGGGAGGCCGGTCTTGTGAGCTATGGAGAGCTTGTACCTGGCGTAGGGCACGGGCCTTCTCATAGCTATGACGTCCTCGAGGAACCTCTTCGCCTCGTCGAGCTTCATTCCCCTCAGTATCTTGAGTATCTCGTAGGCCTCCTTCCTCGATATCGGCGCATCCCACATCATAGCCTTCGCTACTAGCGATTCATCCCTCAGCTTCAGCGAGTATTTCCATATCGGCATCCTCCAGACCAAGCCCTAGTGTTTGGACTAAGCCTTATAAGCTTCCGGTGAAGCGATATAGGCGAAGTCCTGCCACGCGGAAAGCCCTTGGAGAGAGGCCCCGAAGCGTGGGGGCCGCAGGCAAGAGGTTTCGGACTGGGAGGGAGCCTTTCGCGACCTTAATGCCCCTCCATCCTGGAGCAGTACCTAGCGAGATAGTTCTCCAGGAGTGCGGTGTTCCTCCTATCGGCTATGAGTGTAATGTCTTGGTTGAGGCCCGGAAGCCTGACCCTGACTAGGTAGACCTCCTCGTAAAGCCCCCTCCCCCTCTTCATCAGGTCGCTCAGGTCCACGTCTAGGTGCTTGAGAAGCCCCCTCTCCTCTACGTCTAGCAGCTCCATCCTTCTCCCGACTCTCCTAGTAGAGAAGCCGCACTCCCTCAGTGAGACGTCTACGCGGCTTGAAACGATCGCGCCGATCTCCCTGGAGGACAGGGATCCCTTGACTCTAGATGTCTCCATAACCGATGGGCGCAGTAGCACGCTAAGAACTCCGCCCTCGCCCAGGAGCACCGTGGCTGGGACCAAAAACCTACCACTTCTGAAGAGAGCCCTTACCCTTTTCAACCCTTTGCTACACCTATGGGCTTTAGGCGCGCCACGAGCTTGGCTATCCTGACCTTGTGGCTCACGATGGCTACCCTATCGACGTCCTTGTAAGCCCCTGGAGCCTCCTCCGAGACTACCCTCGCGGACGCGGCCCTTATGTAGATCCCTCTCGAACCTAACTCCTGGGTCACGGCCTGCGGTCTGTAGGTCCTGACGGCCGCCTCCCTCGACATCCACCTTCCGGCTCCGTGAGCCGCTGTGTAGAATACCCTGCTTCCCTCCGGTACTCCGACCATCACGTAGCTCGACGTCCCCATGGATCCCGGTATCAGCACTACCTGCCCCACGGACTGGTGAGTCCTGGGTATCTCCGGGTGGCCCGGTGGAAAGGCTCTCGTGGCCCCCTTTCTGTGTACCACAAGCTTCATCCGCTTCCCGTCGACTACGTGCTCCTCTATCTTGGCTATATTGTGAGCAACGTCGTAGATTATCCTTAGGTCCAGCTTGTCCGGGTCTACGTGGAATACTCTTCCGAACGACTCCCTAACCCAGTGGGTTATGAGCTGCCTGTTGGTCCACGCGTAGTTAGCCGCGGCAGCCATGGCGGCGAAGTAGTCCTCCCCCTCCCTGGTCTTTACGGGCACCGAGGCCAGCTCCCGGTCCGGCGGGCTTATGCCATATCTCCTCATGGCTCTCTCCATTATCACTAGGTAGTCGCTCGCCACCTGGTGTCCCAGCCCCCTCGATCCCGTGTGTATCATCACCATGATCTGCCCTTCGTGCTCTATTCCGAGGACCTTCGCCACATCGGTGTCATAGATCTTGTCCACGATCTGCACCTCTAGGAAGTGGTTACCGGCCCCCAGGGTCCCCAGCTGGGGGGCTCCGCGCTCCTTCGCTGTCCTGCCGACCTTGCTGGGGTCCGCCTCGCGCATCGCGCCCCGCTCCTCTATGTACTCAGGGTCCTCCGGCCATCCGAAGCCCTTCTCTATGGCCCACCCGACACCTTCGCGTAGAACCCTATCGAGCTCCGAGATCGACAGCCTGACCTTACCCGTACTTCCGACGCCCGACGGGACGTTGACGAATATCGTGTCGATGAGCTCCTTGAGCTTGGGCCTCACGTCTTCTATGCTCAAGTTGGTCCTCAGTAGCCTAACCCCACAGTTGATGTCGTACCCCACGCCACCGGGGGATATCACTCCCTCCTCGTAGTCCATCCCAGCAACCCCGCCTATCGGGAACCCGTACCCCTGGTGGCCGTCCGGCATGACGTAAGACGCGGTGACGATGCCGTTGAGACAGGCTACGTTCGCTGCCTGGACCAGCGTTAGGTCCTCCCTCATTTTCTTGATGAGGTAGTCGTCCGCGAATATTATCGCGGGGACCCTCATGCAGCCCTTATAGCCCTTGGGGATCTCCCAGGTGTAGTCGTCTACCCTCCTCAGGGTGACCGCTGGTGGGGGACCCCTATACGCCGCTTCCTCGAACACTCTCTCACCGCTCCGCTAAGTACCCTCCACGACTAATAAGCAGGGAGCTCGGACCTATCCTCCACCCGCGTGCCAGAACAGCTCGTAGGATCCGGAAAAGCTCATGGAGCACTTCTCACCGACCTCGCTCAAGATATCGTTCACCAAATCCGCGAACCTCGCCTCGGCTGTCCCGGGGCAGCCGACTCTCTTGGCTACGTAGACCCCTCCGCTGGATAGCTCTACGTAGCATGACTTCGATAGGAGGGACCGGTACACTCTCTCCGCGAATTCCCGCGCGCTCACATCGGGGGACAGGCGGACTTCGACGACTATTCGGTTAACAGTGCACGGGGTGTAAAGTATGATCGCCGAGACCCCCCTCAACAGCCCCCTCTCACAGTCGAAGTCGAACCTCACCCTCACGGCATTGGCAACGTACTCCTCGGCCTCCAGCAGTAAGCTCTCGAGAACCTCCGGGGGGATGAGACCTCCGAAGAAGGTGTTCAGGCACTCCAGCGCCGAACTTCTTCCCGGCATCGCGAGCAGCTCCTCAGGGACCGCGCACGGAACCCCTCAAAAGCTGGCCCCGAGGTGCGACTGCGGTTATCGAGGTGTGCGGTTGAGGATGGGGTCGGTCTTACACTACTTCATCGCTACGAAGAGGGTCGACCTGGTGGCCTTGAGGCCCGGCTCTCCGTGCTCCACCTTCCTCGTCGTTACGGCGAACTCTCCCAGATAGTGTCCTACCATCTCCGGCGTTATCTTCACCGGCACGAACTCCTTACCGTTGTACACAGCTATGGTCAATCCGACCATCAGGGGCAACACTATGGCGTCCCTCGCGTGGGTCTTTATTACGACGTTCTTGCCCTTGGCCAGAGCCTCCCTAGCCTTCAGGACCTCCCTCAAGAGCTTCAACCTCTCCGGCTCCTTCCTCTCCGACTCCAGCATCCCGTACTCGACCATCCTGCTCCTGACTTCCGGGTCGGACATCCTCATGAGACTCCTCCTGGCTCTAGCGGGTAGGAGCTTTACCAGCTCGTCCATGGGCATCTCCATCAACTCCTCCAGGCTCCTGCCCCTGTACCTGAACTTCGCCCACTCGGGCGGGATCTCCATTCTCGCGCCAGGCGTGGTCCGCCCCCCTCCTTTAGCTGTTTGCGCTCCGTGGCTTAATAAGCTACCTCTTCTTTCTCCCCGTCCTACTCGCGGCTATGTGCCCGGCCTTGCGCCCCGGCGGCGCGTGCCTCGATACCGTTGACGACCTCGAGACGCTCTGGTGGGACCCTCCACCGTGCGGGTGCGATACGGGGTTCATGGCGACACCCCTGGTCCTCGGCCACTTCCTCGCCTTGACTTTCCACTTGTGGTAGGCGGCACCAGCCTTCAGCAGCGGCTTCTCGGTCCTGCCCGCACCCGCCGGAACGCCTATAGTAGCCCTACAGGTGCCCAACACCATCTTCTGCTCCCCGCTCGGCAGGAGCACTATGGCATACCTCCCGGACTTGCCCAGCACCACGGAGTAGCTCCCCGCCTGCCTGACCAGCTTACCGCCGTCGCCGGGCCTCAGCTCTATGTTAAAGACCTTCGTTCCCTCGGGTATGCTGCTCAGTGGGAGTATGTTCCCCACGGCGATCGGGGCTTGAGGCCCTACGTAGATCACCTGGCCCTGGTAGACCCCCTCGGCCGCCGGAGTGTAGAACTCCGACCCGTCCTCAAAGAGTATCCTAGCTAGGGGAACCCAGCGGCCGGGGTCGTGTACGAGCTCCACGACTACGCCCTTCTTCGTGCTGTCGGACGGAGGGGGGTACTTCGCCTCAGATACCCTTAGGTGCGACGGGCTCCTGAAAGTTGAGGTCCCCCTGCCGGCCCTCTGCGCGAGTATTCTCTTACCCATCTAGGCTACCCCCATCATATGATTCCAAGCTTCGTGGCTACATCCGATGCCTTGTACTCCTTAGCCAGCCTAACGTAGGCCTTCTTTTCTCCCCTAGGCGTTACCAGGGTCCTCACCTCGTCCACCTTGACCCCGAAGAGCTCCTCGACAGCTCTCTTGATATCCGGTTTAGTGGCTTTTATGTCCACTACGAAGGTGAGCGTATTGTATTTCTCCATACAGGTTATGGCTTTCTCGCTCGACACCGCAGCCTTTATAACCTTGTAGGGATCCCACGAGGAACTCACGGAGTTATCACCTCGAATCTCTCCTCCAGCCTCCTCAGGGCACCGACGGTTATCAGCATCAGCCTGCCTGGATGACCCCCCGGAGCGAGGTGTGGGACGCCGAGCAGGTCCGCGGCGACTACGTCGACCCCGGGCAGGACCCTCCCGGCTCGGATTACCGGGCTCTTGGTGCTCGAGACCACTATGAGTAAGGACTTAGGCTCCTTGTACCTCCTCCCCCTCATCTTACCCTTGCCGGCCCTTACCTTCGTCCCCTCCTGAGCTCTGACGACGTCGTCCCAGACCTTAAGGGACTTCAGAGCGCTCCTCAGCTCCGGCGTCCTCTCGATGTTCTCAAACTCCTCCACAATCACTACCGGGGTATGTGGAGCGGAAAACCTGTGGCCCCTAAGCCTAACCAACTCGACCTCGGACGTGGCGGCCAGGGCTGACGCCAGGGCGAGCAGCCTCTCTTTCTTGTTGATCCTCTCGTGAAGCCTCCTGGCTGTGGTGGGCGGGAAGGCGAGCCGGCCCCCTCTGGTCTGTGGAGCGAACACGGCCCTACCGGTGTCGAGTCTCGGGACCCTAGCTACCGAGTAGTTTATGCCCCAGGACTCACCGACCCTCCTCTTGCCCGCGAGGGGGTCCCTGCCCTTGGGCTGGAGGCGCGCCGTTAGCGCGGAGATGAAGGCCCTCCTTATCAAGTCCTTTCTCACGGGGAGGGAGAAAACCGGCGGTAGCACCACTTCCCCGACGGGGTTTCCGCTGAGGTCGTAGACGGGTACCCTCTTCTGCGCCACTCCCTCGGGTACTACTATCGTCCTCAAGCTGACCGCCTCACTGCTTGCTCTCTAGGCTTATGTGCACTATTCTAGGAGGCTCTAACACGGCCTTCGCCGGAGGCCTAACCGGCCACCTGAGCACGAGAGGTCTCTTGGGCGGTCCGAAGGCGCTCCCCATCAGCAGCACGTACATCGATCTGACGATTCCGTAGTGCGGAAAGCCTCCCGAGGGCGTTACCTCGTAGCCGTTATCCCCTATGCTCAGTATCCACTTGTTGAACTCCGTCCTCCTGTGGAACCCCATCTGACCCGGCTGTGGGGCCGTGCTGAGGGCTCCGATCGCGGGGGACCTCGCTCCAATCCTCCTGCTACCCTTCCTGTGCTTGTGCCACCTCGGCAGTTCCCTGACCCCGAACCTCCTGATCACTCCCTGAAAGCCCTTGCCCTTGGTGACACCGATCACGTCGACATACTGACCCGGCGAGAAGACATCGGTCACCGCTATCGGCTTTCCCAGTACCGACAGAGAGTAGTTTACTCTATCGAGAACGCTGCCGCCCCATACCCTAATCTCTAGAATGTCCGGCACCTTCTTGCTCAGCCCCCCGGCTAGCCTGGGCTGAGTCGCTGCTAGCACCGACACCTGAGCTATCCTGTCTACTTGCTCTAGTAGTTCCCTGGACCTGTGCTCGTTCTTCCGCGGATCTACGGACACTGTCGGTATCTTGCGCCATGCTTCTAGTTCCCTCGGGGGCTCGGTCCACACCTCGGTCAGGGTCTTCAGCTCACCCGCGGCTCCGTACGTATAGAATCTCGCTCCCAGGGGGATCACGGGCGGGGTCTCGACTACCGTCACCGGCACCGCTCTCTCCTGACCATAGGTCATGGATCCTGGCCTGTTGTCTACTATGATAGCGTGCGTCATCCCAACCTTGTAGCCCACGAAAGCCAGCAGCCTCGGAGCCTCTAGGTCCGGCTCCGGCCACGACTTGACTCTGGGGAGCATCCTCGCGGCTCTCTTTCTAGGTCTCACTCCGAGGCTACCCCTCCTCGGCGCCGAGTGCTTTCTTCGCGCCATTCTTACCGCCTTACCTACCCTCGCTGCTCAGAAGCTGCTTTAAAGCTTTTTCGCAGCGTGTCGGAATGGCCCTTCCCGGTTATGGCTCCTAAGTGCGGTGACCAAGTAGAGAATCAGACTTCGGGAGATACCTCACCCTTCGGTACTCGGCTTTCACATCATCCGCTCTCACTCTATCTCATACACTTAAAAGCTGCGGTTCCGAGGTGAACCCGGTGTACGCGATGGGGGGTAGGCAGAGGACTAGTCTCTTCATGGGTATAGGCGAAAGTGGCGGCTCTAAGGAAGCCGAGAAAACCGAGAGCGGGGGCAAGAAGCGGGCGCAGAAGGGGAGGAAGTAGCTCGGGGTTCCCGTGTTCGAGTGGCCACCTCCGAGACCTTCTAGAGACCTAACAGTGATCGTGCCCTCTTCCAACCTCTCCATATACGAGGACCCGAGGCTAAAGACTAGAGTAGCCGGGGAGTACGCCAGGGCCTTGGCCGTCTTCCGGGTCTCGACCTTCGTGGCCTTCAGGGACCCGGAGACGACCGAGGAGGATCACCGCCTCTTCCTCAAAGTTCTGACCTACATGCTCGTCCCACCCTACTTAAGGGTCAAGGCCAAGCCCATGGACAGGGACCTCCGCTTCGCCGGGCTCTTACCCCCTCTCACTCTTTACTCCCATAACCCTGAGAATAGGTCCCCGCAGGTCGGGGACATCAGGTTCGGGCTCGTACTCAACGAGTACGGTCTAGTAGACATAGGCTGGGGGAAGCCGTGTAGGTTGGTGGACGCGGACTATGTGAAGCCCGGAGAGATAGAGCTGGTCAGGGTAACGAGCGTGGACCCCCTCCTATGCCGTGAGGAGACTAGCGCGCAGATCTACGCGGGTTACAGAGTGGTAGAGGCGACGGACAGCGGTAGCCTCGCGAGACTCCTCGAGAGCTGCGACTTAGTCGTAAACACGAGCAAGAGGGGGGAGCCCCTAGGGGGTAGAGCCTTAGAAAGGATGAGGGGGGCCAGGTCCCTCTGCCTACTCTTCGGTAACCCGAGGAAGGATTTCGACGAGCTTGTCGGGGCGGGAGTGAGAGTGGATCTTACGGTAAACTTCATCCCGAACCAGGGGACGCTAACGGTCAGGACGTACGAAGCCCTGGTTTCGGTCCTGGCGATACTCAACGTGCTGCTAGGGCCGTAGCGAGCGGGGTCTGAGGATAGCTACGAAGCCCCCCAACCGCGGCTTCCCACCAGGGCTGCTTCCCTGGCGATCGCTCCCGAGGAGGGTTCGCGAACCTCATGCATGCGGGGGAGCGACGCTCCGAGCCCACGGTCACTCCCTGGGAGGGGGCACGCTAGATGGGGGTCCCGCTCCGCCGAGTTCGACAGCTGCTAGACCGCTCTGTCAGCGGTCTCCATGGGGTGGAAAGCCCCCGGACGCGGGAGGAACCGTGAGCGCTGGGAACGAGCGAGCCCAAAGCGAGTCTCTACTCCGCGGTCTGCTCTCCGGGTCGTGCTGCCCGGGGGTTCTTGGGCCTAACCGGGACCCTTTCGCCGTCACCCAGGACCCAGAACGTTCCGTCGCCCCTCTTCTCGACCTTCCATATAGCTGCCTCGTGCTTTACCCTCTCGACAACCTCCCGCAGCACACCGATGGCAGCCTTTCTCCCCACGCCAACTACTCCTACAGCGAAAACGGCATCGCCCGGCTTGAATGTACCTACGCTGTGGTACACTGCGACATGCTTCACTCCCTCGGTTCGAGAGGCCTCGCTAGCTATCCTCTCCAAGGCTCTCTCCGTGTACTCCGCATGGTACTCGTACCTCAGCTCCTCGACTCTGCTGTCCTCCACGCTACCCTTAACTACACCGAGGAATACCGCGATAGCTCCGGATTCCGGGTCGAGCTTGGTCAGCAGGTTCTTCAAGAACCCCTCGACGTCTACGGTCCGTCCGAGGACGAGGTGGGCCTCGTGGGTACCACCGCCCCCAGCGGAGGGAGGGACGAGGTCTACCGTCGGCTCTGAGCATAGGTCTAGGCGCTCATCCGGATCTCTGATTATGCTCCCCCCGTGTATCACGAGGACGCGCCCGCTGAAGACGAGCTCCCTCAGCTCGGGACGCACCCGGGCAACCGACTCCAGGACCTCGCCCACGCTCACGTGGCAAGAATCGGCTACAAACTCCTCAGAGTCCTTGCCAACCATCTCTCTGAGCAGCGCGTAGTACCTCACTCGAAACTTCATAAGACCTCACCCTTGGGAGTCCTGGCGCCCAAAAAAGCTGCGAGCGCGCCAGCGGAAGACGAAGCTTACTGAGAGGGCTCTTTCCCGGCGCTCCCGCTAAGCCGGCTTCTCACAGTCTCGATCACATCGTTTATGGTCTTCCAGTGCCTTCCCTGCCAGTAGGCCTTCTGGCACTTCGCGCAGTACCAGAAGGTGTCGTACTTATTCAGGACCTCGGGTGGCACTAGGTGGGCCACTTGCGCTTTCAGCACGATATCGAGCTTGCTGTTGCATAGGGGGCACCTGGTGTTCCCCTTGTCGAACTTTATGCTGAGACCCAGCTTCTCCGCGACCAGCGCGAGCATGTCGACCACCTCGACCACGTCCGGTGGGATGTAGACGGACCTTAGGTTTCTCTTCACGGCTCTTCTGTGGAGCCCTAGGTCTCTCGTAATTATTACCCTGTCCTCCCGCACTGCTAGGCTGATGACGTCTCTGTCTCGCGTCCTCCTGGAGTACTCCGTGTCGTAGCCCAGCACTCTCAACCACCGGGCTAGGTTGCCCAGCATGCTGTCCACGACTATCTTAACCATCGCCGCGTCCACAGACTAGAGCAGGTCGAATCTTATAGGTCAAACCGCCCTCGGCCGGAGTAGTGTGACGCCCGAAACGCAAGGCCCAGCGCGAACCCGAGGAGTGTCCCGCGAGTGGGGCTCAGCCGGGAGCTAAGGCTATCGCGAGCCCGAGACTCCGTGCAGGCCTAGTCGCTCTCCGGCTCCTCCTTCGTCGTCAGGATCTTCAGCGCCCTCTCGGTTATGTGCACGAAGAACTTCTCCTCGCTGATCGTGGTCACCCTGACGAAGCCTCTCAGCTCCAAGACCATCAGCAGCTTGAGAAACTCGCCGAACGAGATATCCCTGCTCTTCCTCAGCTCCATGAAGAGAGCGTCCCCCGCTATCGTACCTCCCGCTCTCACTACGGCTTCGAGAACGGCGACCGTGGGTACTACCTGCCTCATCCTCCTCATGCGTGACCACTCTTAGTGTGGACACGATCCTTTAAAAGCGAGACTCCGAAAGAGTTCCCCATCGCGGGCGCTCAGTCGTGCCCCCCTCTACTCGTCGTGGAGCTAAAGCTGTCAGCGTAACCCCCTCACCGCATCTCGGGCGTTTCGCTTCGCGGTCGAGCGCGGCCCTACTGATCATGCTCTTGCTAGCCCTCCCAGATGAAGCTCGGGACCTCCTGGATGTTTATTATCGGAACGTTAATAGCTCCAGCCTTGTAGCCCTTGCTAAGCTCCACGTGCTCCCCAGTCTCCTCCGATCTGACTATGGCGTAGTTCCTGTCCGTCGGCATCTTGCAGCCCTCATCTAGCCAGTAGTAGATGAGGGGGATCCCGTAGTACCTGTAGAAGTCCTTGAACACGGCCATTATCCCGTAGACGCAGACATTGTCCCTGGGAGCGAACCTGACGATGTATGTCGGCTGGCCCATAGTCATCCCTGACGCTGCGAGCCTCGCTAGATCTGAGAAATCCTTCACCCTGATCCTCACGACCCTGTCTCCCAGGCTCTCCACTCTAATCCCGCAGTTAACGCGGGGGCGTGCTTATAAAGCAGACTGGTATCTAGGACGGTCATCGCCTGCCACCCGCGAGCCCCGACGGGAGACATGCGTGTCCGAGGCTCGTTGGTGCTCCGGGCCTGGCAGAGCCGCGACCGAGCTTGGGAAGGTCGGGGCTACGAAGTTCCCGGAAGCGGGAGAGGTTAGAGAGAGGATCGGGGCTGTTGCCTCGCGGACTTCCGGGGAGCGATTCTAACTCCCTACGGACGGAGTGAAGGACTCCCCGCGCTACTCGACCTCACCTCGCTCAGCGCGAGCGAGTTTGTGATATCCGGCATCTGTACGCACTGGAGCGGCACTCCGAAGCGTGGCGGGACTGACGCTTTATAGAGAACCGCGCTAGGGCTTCTACGCGTGCTCGGAAGAGGATGGAGGACCCGACGTACTTGGGGAGACTCCGTGCTCAGCTGGGCGGGCTACCCCTGGCGGTCAAGTACGTGATCGACGTAGGCCGCGCCTTCGGAGGCGATGAAGTTCCTCCCCACGACCGTGTCCTGAGGGTTTGAGATCCTTTTTGCCCCCCAATCAGTCATGCTATGCCCGAGCGCGAAGGTCGCGTGGTACTCGGGGTCAAGAGCTCACCCCGAGAGCGGTCAGGCGTTCGTGAACCTGGAGACCACGCTCCCAAGCCTCCCCCGACGTTGAGCCGCCCCGCGGGTCGCCCCCGGCGCTCGGTCGAGGCTTCGCCGGGCGCGGGGCTCGGTCCACGGACGGGTCTCCCGAGCCGGGCCGCAGCCCGGTTTACGAGTGTAGAGACTTTACCAGGTACAGGCTACCGTCTTCGGCACTGATGGTGAGCAGGCAGTCTCCCCGGACGTAGCAGAGCGCCACGATTGCTGACACTATCGCGTCTCGGAGGTCCCTCCTTAGGGCCCTAGAACCGTAGATGCCCAGGTCTACTCCGAGACTCCTCGCCAGCTCAAAGCAGTCCCCCGCGCCGGAGCTCTTCAGAGCACTCCTGGGGTGGGTCTCTATGACCACTACTCCCTCTGCCGCGAGCCTCTCGTAGAGCCTCCACCCCCTCGTGGCGAGCTTCCTCATGTGTGCGAAGCTGGGGGGCAGCACTCGGAAGCCCATCCGCACCATCTCCCTGTCCAGGGACCTAAGCCTAGGCTCCTTGGTTATGGGAGAGTCCATGCTGACGACTCCGACCCCGTCGGATAGTATGCTCGAGACTATCTGCTCGTCGCTGTAGAGGCACTCGACCCTGGCCAAGCTCATGCTGTGGAGGTCTATGAGCGCGTAGCCGCTGCAGTTGCGCTCCTCGGCGGCTAGGTCGAGCCCGGAGACCCTCGCAAGTGTTCGAGGGGTCCCGGATGGCCGGAGAGCACCGCTCGTCGGAGAAGACCCTCGAGAGCTCTGCGGAGCACTCACCGAGCGCACAGCACCTCCTCGACCTTGGAGAGGCACCACCTAACGTAGGGACCGGCTATGCCCAGCGGGAGCAGGAGCCTGTAGACCCACGGCGGGCGCAGGGAAAAGCCGGCAGCGTTGCGGTGTCCACCGCCCCCCAGCCTCTTGGCTATCTCTCGGACGTCGACCCCGCCCCCGCTCCTCAAGCTCGCAGACCCCTTCCTGCACACGACTACCACGTCTGCCCCAAGCCTTGAGATCAGGAGGGACGCTACGTAGGACGTTACGTGGTCCTTAACGGACTTGTAGTAGTAGGCTACCCTGAGCCCGCAGAGGTTTTTGAGCTTGCACTTCTTAAGGGCCTCGGAGAGTATCCTAAGCTCCCTGTCTACGCTGTCCTCGACTACTCTCAGCACCTCCTCATCCATCAGGGAGCCGGACGCTAGCCTAGCCACGACCCTCCTCCTCCAGTTCTCGCCCCTGCTGTTGCCGACGTACCTGGCTAGGAAGTTGCCGAGCCAGTCGTCAAAGGCCCAGAGGTCCAGGGAGCACGCAGCTCTCGCTATACGCTCTGACACGGCGTCCCCGGAGCCCAGCTCTCTGTACACTATACCCGCCGTGCACGTGGAGGTGTCCTGGTAGAGCCTGACCCCCGCGTTCAGGAACATCTCGATCCACGGGGGGTCCCAGACGTGGTGGTCAAACCACCACACTCTGATGCCTGACCCGGTTAGCCTCCTCAAGGTTTCCAGGAGGGGCTCCAGACCGTCGCTGTTCGGGCTGAGGTCGCACACGTATACTTCGCACTCCCCCGGGCACTTTATGGCCGAGAAGACCCTAGGCAGCAAGTGGGGTTGCGTGAATACGTATTTGTCCACACCGCCCAGGCTTCGCGTCAGAATAGCCGCGGAGGCTGCCCCGTCTAGGTCCGTGTGCGTGACTACGATCTTCAAAGCGGGGATTCCTTTAGAACTACCTTATCGGCTTCTGCTTCTTGCCCTTGAGCAGCTCCTTCAGCGACACACCGTTGACTGCTATCACCTTGTATCTGACACCCGGGAGGTCGCCCATAGACTTGCCCCTAGTGCCTCCTATCCCCTCTATTATCACCTCGTCGTGCTCGTCTATGAACGTTACTCCACCGTCCCACGGAACGAAGGCCGTCACGACCTTGCCGTTCTTGACTAGCTGGACTCTGACGCACTTCCTCAAGGCCGAGTTGGGCTGCCTGGACTCTATCCCCACCTTCTCTATTACGATACCGCGGGCCATGGGGGCTCCCTCCAGAGGATCGTATCTCTCCTTCAACCTCATCATCCTGACCCTGAACTCCCTCAGAGACCACCTAAACTTCAACCTCTTCAGCCTCAGCTTCCTGGCAGCGTAGAGACCCTTCGGAGCTTTAGAGCCGGGCACGCTCCACACCCCCAACGCTAGAGCACTGCTAGCTTATGAACTTCAAATGATCGAGACCACGTCAATGTCGAAGTACCTCTTGAGTATCGTTCTGACCTTGTTGACGTTCCTACCGCCCTTGCCTATGGCCAGGCCCTTATCCTCGGGGCTCACCCTGACGTAGAGAACCTTCCTGCCGTCCTTGAGCTTCATCAGGCTGGTCCCGAGGACCCTGGCTGGCAGGAAGAGGTTCTTGACGAAGTCCTCCAGGCTGTCCGCCCACTCCACCACCTCTATCCTCTTGCCCAGTATCTTAGACAACCTCTTGACGTTGACCCCGCGGCTCCCGATGGCTAGTCCGGCCTTGCCGGGCGGGACGATGAATACTATAGAGCCGCCGCTGGAGTCTATTACGCAGTCCTTGACGTCGACCCCTGTTACGTCACTAAAGAGAGCCATGTACCTTAGCTCCTCATTGCTCAGCTTAATCTCAGACAGAGCCCGCCACCTCTGCGAGCCTGGACTCGCCGAAATCGAGAATGGCCATCACCGAGACCGGGAACTGCTTACCGCAGAGGAGGCCGAGCTCGTAGCTAGTTCCCGGGTACCTCACGACCGGTATCCCGCCCAACTTCGCGTAGTAGAGCACGTCTGCTTCGATTGCCGGCAGGATCTTCTCAGCTATTACCACGGCCTTGGCCTTGCCCCTCAGTATCGCGCTCAGGCTCCTCTTGCTCCCGAGTATGCACCTGCCCGTCCTTATCACGTTCTTTATCTCCCTCTCCAGCTCTGGCTTGGCGATCTCCTTCACCGAGAGCCCTCACCCCTGGCTAGTTGCTGCGGACTGGTTTTAAGCTCAACCATACTCGTCCCGAAGGGTATCAGCTGCCCTATCACAATGTTCTCGGTTACGCCCCGGAGGCTATCGAACTCCCCGGAGGCGCTCGCGTCGAACAGCTGCTTAGCGGTGATCTCGAACGCTGCCCTGGCTAGCACGCTCCTCTTCTCCCCCACTATGCCGTGTCTCCCTATCTGCCTGACCACGCCGGACCAGGTCATGAGGTCAGCCACGAGCATCACGTGCCTCACGTCTACCTCGAGACCCTGCTCCCGCAGAGTGTTCATGATCTCGTTTATCAGGGCCTGCCTAGCGGCCTCGATGCCGAGCACTCTCTCTATCTCGTGCACGTCGTTGGTCCTAGTCCTCCTGTGGTCCACCTGGGGCAGTGCCAGGACCTCCGCCAGGTTTGAGCCCTCTGTCAGGAGGACGTACTCATGCTTGCCCGTTGACGGGTCGTACCTCCTCTGGAGTATGACCTTCTTGATCCCCTTGACGCCCTTGATCCTCGTCTTGAGCACTAGCTCCCTAAACTTGAGTATCTTGGAGATGTGCGAGTAGGCTTTGGGGACCTCGATTATCAGAACTAGGGGGTCGTTTTCGTCTACCCTCACCCTGCCGGCCAAGAGCTTTTCCCTGGAGAGCGCGCTCACCACGTCCTCCGCTGTTAGACCCTTGTCTTCGAGCATTTCCTTGTCCAGCCGGACGATCACGCTCTCGGTGATCAGATCTACCTCAGCGGATGCGGCGATAGCCTCGAGGTTCGTGTACTCGAGCTTCCTGGCCGTCTCGAGAGCCGTGTTGAGGTCGTGCTTGTACTCCTCCGCGAGGTATATCTCCATTATCGGGGTCTCGGGCTTCTGCTTAGCGTCCACGAGCTCTATCAGCCTCGGCAGCCCGAGAGTGACGTTGAGCTCCCTGACACCGGCGAAGTGGAAGGTCCTCAAAGTCATCTGGGTACTGGGCTCACCAATGGACTGGGCCGCAACTGTTCCCACGGGTTCTCCAGGCTCCACTAACGCGCGTAGGTAGGACTGCACCACGTCCTCCCTTATCTTGACAAGCTCCTCATCCGTCAGAGAGTACCTGTAAGCCGCGTCCATGAGCTTGAAGAGAACCTCGTCCATCATCGCCTTGGGGATCACTTTCTGCGCGGGCTCTACGATTTCATACACTCTCTGGGCTAGCTTCGCTATATACTCGAACTCCCGCCTGATCTTCGTCTCGTCCGGACTCGCTCCATGCTTGGCGAGGATGATCGACCTTATGGAGCTGACCAGGACCGGCGGCAGTCTCTGGTGGAGGCCGTACTCCTCTATAAGCCTGCTCACGAGCTCCCCGGGTTCCATAACGGCCCTGCGTACCTTCTCGAGCGCGCTAGGCTTTCCTCTCTTAGAAGGCTTCTTGCTCTTCTTAGACTTCTCGCTCATAGGCTCATCCTCCACCCTACGTTCTTCACTATGATTCTGTCCACATCAACCGCCTTGCCGAACGCTGTCTTCCTCGGGTCGACAGCGTCCTCGCCGTACCTGAACTGCACGAGCTCTCCGTAGGAGCTTCTGACGCTCATATCGTACTCTACGTAGAGATCTTGCAGAGCGTTTATCAGCCTTCTCTGCATATAGCCGCTCTGCGACGTCCTTACTGCGGTGTCTACGAGGCCCTCCCTACCTCCGGCAGCGTGGAAGAACACCTCCAGTGGGGACAGACCCCTGTAGAATGAGCTCGCAATGAACCCCCTCGCCTCGGGCGATAGGTCTCCGGGCTTGTAGTGGGGGAGTACCCTTCCCATGTACCCGCGCCATATCCTCTCACCCCTAACAGACTGCTGCCCCAACACTGCGGACATTTGGGTTATGTTTAGGTTGCTACCCCTAGCTCCGGTCCTAGCCATCACGTAAACGGGGTTTGCTAAGCCCATGTACTCGATGACCGTCGCTCCGGACTCGTCGCGAGCCCTCGCTAGGACATCTAGTATCCTTATCTCCAGGGTCTCGCTAAGAGTCCTGCCGGGGACGGGCTCCAGTTGCCCGGCTCTGTACATGTCGATGAGCTTGTCGACCTCTCCGTAAGAGCTCTTGATTACCTTTCCCGCCCTCTCCAGGGCCCCCCTCTCGGGCTTTATATCGTCCAACGTCATGGTGAAGCCCACCATCTCTATGTACCTGAGGAAGAGCTTGAACGCCTTGTTCATGAACTCCGCCCCGCGCCCAACTCCCTTCTCTGTAATTAGGTAGTGCATCAGGGACTTGGGCTGCTGCGAGCCGATCACGGTCTTGTCCACGACCCCGGCGAGGACCTTTCCCTTCTTCACTATCAGCAGAGTGTCCCAGAAGCACTCCTCCGAGGTGCACTTCAGGCTGCCGGAGGAGAGCTTCGTCTCACCGATGAAGTTGAAGTCCTCGGGCAGCAGCAGGCTGAAGATCTGCTTGCCGGTCCAAGCCTCCACCGGTGACAGAACAGCGGGCTCGGGGATCTCCCCGGAGTAGTCTATCGTAGCTAGGAGATCGGAGACCTGCTCCTTCGTCAGAAGGGTCGACTTAAGTGTCAGGAGGTATCCTCCGCTGATGTAGTCCTGTATCCCCCCTATTATCGGTCCTCCGTACCTTGGGGAGAGGATTTGCTTTTCGACGAGGAGGAGCTCCTCCGCTTCAGCCCTGGCTTCGACGGTCTGCGGAGCGTGGAGGTTCATCTCGTCCCCGTCGAAGTCTGCGTTGTACGGGGGACACACGGCGAGGTGAAGCCTGAACGTCTTACCCGGCAGAACGCGGACTCTGTGAGCCATGATGGACATTCTGTGGAGAGACGGCTGTCTGTTGAAGAGAGCAACGTCACCGTCAACGAGGTGCCTCTCCACTGTGTAGCCGGGCTTTAGGCTTTCGGCTAGGGCCTTCAGATCCTTAACGTACCTGAGGTCTAGCCTGCGCCCGGATGGGTCAACTACGTAGTTAGCGCCAGGCCACTTATACGGTCCGTTGAGAACGTACTCCCGCATCTTGTCTATGTTCCACGGGGTCACATACTCCGGTACCGTCAGGGTCATGGCGACCTCGTAAGGCACTCCAACCTCGTTTATGTCCAGGTTGGGGTCGGGACTTATCACCGTCCGGGCCGAGAAGTCCACTCTCTTACCCGAGAGGTTGCCCCTGAACCTACCCTCCTTACCCTTGAGCCTCTGCGCGAGGGTCTTGAGGGGCATTCCGGACCTTCTCTTGGCCACCGGAACGCCCGGCAGCTCGTTGTCTATGTACGTCATGACGTGGTACTGCAGGAGCTCCCAGAGGTCCTCTACTATTATCTCTGGAGCCCCGGAGTTCAGAGCCTCCTTCAGCTTCTCGTTGGCCCTGATTATATCGACGAGCTTGTGCGTAAGGTCGTCCTCGGCCCTCATACCGGTCTCGAGGACTATAGAGGGTCTCACGGCTATCGGAGGCACCGGCAGGACGTTGATTATCATCCACTCCGGTCTGGCCACCTCGGGGTCTAGACCGAGGACCTCGAGGTCGCTGCTCGGTATGTTGCTGAGCCACTGCTTTATCACGTCGGGATAAAGCTTTCCACGTCCCCCCTCTTCGATGAACGTCGCCGGCTTCTCCAGCTTTACCTTGAACTGCCTCGCCCCGCAGTGGGGGCACTCCAGGGCCTTGGAGGCCTTCTGCCTAACGAACTCTACCAGGCTGTTGGCTAGCTGGGGCCACCTATCCTTGAGCCTGCGGTAGAGGCTCCGGTACCTAGCTACGTCTTCTTCGGTTACCTTGACTCTGTTGCAGGAGCGGCACGTAGCCTTCAGGAGCATGTAGATGTGCCTCACGAATCCTATGTGTATTACTGGCTTCGCTAACTCCAGGTGACCGAAGTGACCAGGGCACTGAGCCAGAGTGTTGCCGCAGGTGGCGCACCTCTGACCCGGCTCTATGACCCCCAACCGCGGATCCATCACTCCGCCCTCTATCGGTATCCCGTTCTCATCGTAGACCTCGGGGGTTACTATGGCTGTAACTGACATCTTCCTTATCATCTCCGAGGACAGGATCCCGAACTTTACTCCCTTAATCACCTTCTCGGACTTCGACACGGCTATTCACCCCCACTCATTTCGTATCTGTCTCCCAGCACTAACTTCGGGTATATCGTCATGGACATGAGCTCCTGTAGTAGGAGCTTGAAGGCGTAGCTCATCTCGACCGGGTAGAGCCTCCCCTTGTCTCCATGGAGCGGGCAGACGTACTTGCTCCTCTTCCTATCGAACCATCCTATCAGACCGCAGTCGGCACATACGTAGACAACCACCTTGTCCGAGCTCTCCAGCATCCTCTCCTGGAGGAGGAGGGCTGCCCCGTGTCCGATGAGGCAGTCCCTCTCCATCTCACCGAACCTAAGACCTCCCTCCCTGGCCCTTCCCTCAGTCGGCTGACGTGTGAGTAGCTGAACCGGTCCCCTAGCTCGCGCGTGTATCTTGTCCGCCACCATGTGGTGGAGCTTCTGGTAGTAGACCACGCCTATGAACACCGGGCTAGATAGGAGCTCTCCGGTTCTGCCGTCGTAAAGCGGCTCGGTACCGTCCCTCGGGTACCCCATGAGGATTAGCTCGACTTCGAGGTTCTCCGGCTTCTCCCCGTAGAAGGGGGTCCCGTCCACGAACCTGCCCGCCAGGGCCCCGACCTTGCCCGCTATGGACTCTATGAGTTGTCCGACGGTCATCCTCGACGGGAGTGCGTGCGGGTTTATGATTATGTCCGGTACTATGCCATCAGGTGTGTAGGGCATATCGTAGTACGGAAGGAGGAGACCCACGACGCCCTTCTGTCCGTGCCTCGAGGCAAACTTGTCCCCTATCTCGGGGACCCTAAGGTCCCTGACCTTAACCCTTATGAGCTTGTTTCCGTCGGCCGACACCGTGATGAGGACGGAGTCCACGACGCCCCTGTCGCCGTGTCTCAGGGTCACCGAGGTGTCCCTCCGAGTCGTGCTGATTATCCCCAGCTCCTTGTATTCCTCCATGAATCTCGGCGGTGAGGTTTTCCCAACCAGGACGTTCCCGGAGGACACTCTCACCTCGGGGCTCACTATGCCGTCATCCTGATCTAGCAGCAGGTAGTTCTCCCTGCCTCTGTAGCCCCTCACGGACGGCTCCGGTATCTCGATCTTGTCCATCTGCCCCCCGGCGTACCTAAGCTCCTCGGTTACGTACTCTCTGTAGAAGGTGCTGCGGGCCAGTCCCCTCTCCACGGAGGACTTATTCAGAATTACCGCGTCCTCCATGTTGTACCCGGTGTACGAGAGCACCGCGACTATGAAGTTCTGACCCGCCGGTCTATCGTTGTATCCTATCACATCCAGGAACCTAGTCTGAACTATGGGCTTCTGCGGATAGTGCAGTATGTGCGCCCTGCTATCGAACCTAAGGTTGTAGTTCAACGCGTAGACCCCGAGAGCTTGCTTGGCCATGGCTGCTTGGTACGTGTTCCTCGGCGACTGGTTGTGCTCGAGGAACGGCATAGTCGCGGCCGCCACTCCGACCACCGCCGGGGGCCAGAGCTCAAGGTGTGTGTGCTCCGGGGTCAGGTCCTCGGGGTCTAGCGCGATGTACGCGTTCTCCTCTTCGTCCGGGTCGAGGAACTCTATGACTCCCCTTCTGACCAGGTCGTCGAAGGTTAGCTTCCCCGGCAGGTAGTCGCCGACCATCTCCTGCGTAAGCCTCGGCTTCCCGTTCTCCACGACTATGAGGGGTCTAAGGATTCTACCCTCGTCAGTGTTTATGTAGATCTCGTTGAGGTAGTCCGTGCTTAGGCACTTGACATTGACCTCCGGGTGAAGCTTGCCCTTCCTCCTCAGGTAAACCAGGGCCCTCGCCAGAGACTCCGCGCTCCCCGGGTAGTAGCCCACGAGAGTCCCATTCACGAAGACCTTGGCGCACGTCCGTATTTTCTCCGAGATCTCTGGGTCCTGGTCTACGAGCTTCTTGAACACCTCATCGGCCGGGATTAGGCCGAGCTTCCTGAGCAGCGTCAGCACCTCCTCGGGGCTAGCGCCGGACGAGATCTTCACGTAGAGGGCTATGTTCTTCACCAGCCCGCAGTTGGGTCCCTCGGGCGTCTCGAAGAGGCATATCCTGCCGAACTGAGTCCCGTGGACGTCACGTGCTTCGAAGTGCGGCTGCCCCCTGCTGAGAGGCGAGACGCTCCTCCTGAGGTGGCTAAGTGCTGAGATCCAGTTCGTCCTGTCAAGCATCTGGCTGACCCCCGTCTTCCCGCCCACCCAGTTGCCAGTCGCGAGGGCGTGCCGCAGCCTCTCCGTGACTATGTCGGGCCTAGCGAAGGCCTTGATGTTCACGCGGCCAGACCTTATCGTTACCCTCTCCAGAGTGCTCTTCAACTCCTCGATGTACTGCCTGAACGCTACTCTGAACAACTGAGCCAGTAGGTCTCCGGCCAGCCTCAGCCTCCTGTTAGCGTAGTGGTCCCTGTCGTCCGGCTCCCTCTTCCCCAGCGCGAGCTCTATCAGCTTACCGACCATCTGGCCGAGGTAAAGGGCTTTCCTCAGCCTCGTGGACTGGGAACTATCCGTGCCTATATGTGGGAACAGATACCTGTCTAGAACCTCTTCTGCTCTCTTCCTTCTGGCCTCGGCCACCTGCCCGGCGGCTATCCTGGCACCTATGTAGTCTAGGGCCTCCTCACGGGTTCTTATCTCCTGCACCTGGAGGAGGGACGGCAAGAGCTCCTGCTGCACCTCGGGGTCGTGAGATACCGCGAAGACTATCTCCTTGTCCGTAGTCAGCCCAAGCGCCTTCATTACAGCGATCACGGGCACTTTGGCGAGGAGCGGCGGGAAGTTTATCACGAGGGTCCCATCCTTGAGCCTGTCGACGATAGTCGGTACTCGGAGACCCGCTGAGACTGAGATCGCCTTGGCCGAGTGGGTTATATTAGTTCCAGTCTCTGCCTTCTCGACGAACACTCTATTGGGGGCCAGGTCCTCCTGAGCTACTATTACCCTCTCCGATCCATTGATTATGAAGTAGCCTCCGGGATCTCCCCAGTCCTCGCCCAGCTCTACGAGCTCCCTCTTACTCATTTTAGAGGTGGGGTCTATCTTCGACCTTACCATTACCGGGAGGTGACACACCAGCACCTCGTCCTCGTACAGCACGTCAGAGTCTCTCCTGACCACCACTCTGGCTGTAAGCGGGACGCTGTACGTCAGGTTCCTCAAGCGAGCCATCATCGGAGTCATGTCTACGACGTTGCCCTCGACCTCGTAAAACTTCGGCGTCCCCACGCTGACGTCAACGAACTCTATCGTCAGCCCGCTCAGGGAAGTCTCCCTCGTAGGCACCTCTATTACTCCCAGGTTCGCAACTATCTCTCTTAGCCCCCTGTCCACGAAGTTGTTGAACGAGTCTATGTGATGCCTTACTAATCCGGTCTTCTGGAGGAAGTCCTCGAAGAGTCTCCACCTGACCTCAGGGGTTAGGTAGCTGTTATCCCCCACACTCACCCCCCTAGCCCACTACTACGAACCTATAAGCTACCGAGACGCCGGCCGTAGCCGATCTCCTCTCTACCCTTATTATATCGCCGGGTTTGGCTCCCAGTAACCTCGCGATGGGGTCGGAAGCTCGAATCCAGGGAAGCTGCTCGGGACGCACGCCCAACTCCCTGAGCACCTTGAGGGCTTCCTCCTTCGTCAGGAGCACGTGTTTGGGGACTAGCTCGTGCTCCAGTATCTTCTCCCGTATGCTCGTACTCTTCTTCCCGCCATTCAAGTTCCATCCCGACTACTCTGGGTATTCCCTAACACGAATTATAAGTGTTCGCTCCCAGAGAGGTCTGTAGGCCAGCGCCCCCAGCCTCACCGTTGCTTTAGCCCGGCTAGACCTCTCACCTATCCGGGTCTATTGTTTGTCCGGGGCGTTTACCGATATCCCTCCGCACTCGGGGGTCTCCATTCCGCTCGCGAATTCGCGGGCGGTCGCCCAGCTCGGTGAGACAGCTTGGAGCGGGGGAACCGCCTCCCGGGTGATCCAAAGAGCGGCTCTGCCGCTTGGGGCTCCGAGAGCGAGATCAACAGAGCTTACGAACTTTTTCGGGCGCTAGGGTCCCGAGTGAGGCAAGGATAGTCCCGTAGCCCACGTTCGTCAGGGCTACTTCGGCACCCAAGTTGGCAGGTCTTGCTCCAAGTGGGGGCGCCAAGGCTCCCTCGGGGAGTGCCGCTCGCGGTGACAACGCCTTAAGGTTTTCCGGGGACCTCCGCTAGTGTGCCGAGGCTTTCGGTACCGCTCGAGAGGAGGCGAAGATCTTAGTAGGGCTGACACTTGGGAGTCGAGGCTCCGAGAAGCTCGGCAACGCTGTTGACCGAGATCTCGAAGACCGTGACCGGGGAGTCTAGCCTGAGGTACTTCAGGTACTTGGGGTGGACCTCACCCACCATGCCTACTACGACCCCGCTCACCTCTACAGCTGCCCTTCTCTCATCTATGGTAAGCGGCACCCCCTCGAGCCTTCTGAACCGCGGTCTTAGGCTCAGAGCCTCAAGGAGAGTCCTGATTACAGCAAGTCCGTCGGTCAGCGTGGCCCCGGGTTCATGTATCGCGCCAGAGACCATCCTCACAGTAGCCAAGGACTTCGGATCGACCACGTCCCCGACCTCGAATATCCTGAGGCTCCGGAGGTCGTATTTTCTCACGTTATTAGACAGGCTCCTCAGTAGGCCGGGGAGTAGCGAGGGCCTGAGGACGGAGTAGGACCTCATCTTCGGGTTCTCGACCTCGACGTACTCTACGTATCCCAGGGCCGCGAGGTAGTCGGGATCGGACAGCATGAAGTTGAGGATCTCCGTGAAGCCCAAGCCGACCAGTATGTCCCGCAGGTACCTGGACGTCCTCTCCAGGGGGTGTTCCATACCGCGGCTTCTTGGGGGCTCGATCCTCCCAACTATCCTGTTATAGTCCATGGATATGGCTATGTCCTCGACAATGTCATCTTCGTCGATGACGTCTACCCTGTATGGCGGTACCCAGACGACGGCCTCATCCTTAGCTGACGACTCTACGACGTATCCATGCCTCCAGAGGTCACTTAGAGCTCTTTCGAAGTCTACGTTTACTCCTACGAGCCCGGAAACCCTCTCGGCCTTAACGACCACCGTCTTCCCCGGTAGGGCGTTGACTACCGGTTCCTCGGTTAAGGCTCCCCGAACTATGGGGACTACCTCTATAGTCTCGGCACCCCTCTCGTACACGGACGTGGTCACGACGGTGAGTATCGAGGCCATTAAGTGCGGCTCTGTCCCCGTGACGTCGATTAGTACGTTTCTGGTTCTCTCGGTTATCCTGGTGTCCTCCGAGTTTATTATCGGTGGGAGCGATAAGACTGTACCCTCCGAGTCTACAAGTAGCGGGTAGCGTCCCTCCCTGACTAAGTGACCGTATTCCCGCCCCTTCTCTGTCTCCCTTACTATCTCTCGCGCCTCCATAGCCTTGTCGTATCCCAAGGGTCTGAACGCCGCGGTACCCACCTCTCTGTAGTATATGGGGAAGCTCAGCGCGTCCAGGTCGTACAGGCCTATCGAGACGAGCTCCCGGTTACCGCAGTGAGTT
>CALKCU010000058.1 GCA_938083005.1 uncultured Sulfolobales archaeon
CTCTCCCTCACTATTGCCAGCGGGTCCTCGAGCATCCTGCGGAACGCGCTGAAGTAGTCGTAGCCCATAGACGCGTAGTAGTGGAGGGAGGTGAAGACGTCGTTGGAGATGTAGTGGAGGTCCTCCGCGACTAGCCAGAACGTGACCGAGACGGTCGGCATGGTCACGCCGCCGTACCCTCTCTCCTCCAGGATCCTCAGGACTTCCGAAGCCCTCATCCCCTCCACTATTCCGAGCCTCCTCAGCCGCTCCCTCCAGTCCCTGACCCCCTCCTCGAACCTCACGAAGACCTCCCTTCTCCCGATCAGCTCGCAGACGTCGATCGAGCGGAACTCGGTCCCGAAACTCACTATGACGTTCCCGCCGATGTCTCTGCAGAGGACCCTCTCGTCTATGACGGGAGGGTCTCCATCGAACCTGAGGAAGACCCCGTAGCCCCGCGGCAGGGAGCTCAGGGCGAGCAGGGCTACGGATGGGACAGCCAAGGCCAGGACGATCAGGCCCATCACGCTCGCGCGGCCGCGGTTCACCGAGAACAGCCCCGGGCGGGAGCGCTCGGAGGGGATTTATGCGCTCATCTCGGGGCGACGCCTAAGCGCTGAGGCCGGGGCCCGCTCGCGCCGCGACCCGGCCGGTCGAACCGGAGGGCCCCGCGGATAGACAACCCCGGCTGATACCCCGGGGCGCTCTGTTCCAGCACCACCCGGGAAGCCCTCTAGACGGTACGCGGAGCAGTCCGAGGAGCCCGGACCGCGCGCTCTCCTCGCAACTGGGTGAACCGAGACTTCGACCCCCTAGTTGGTGTCCGCAGAGTAGGGAAACACCGAGCCCGCTGTACGCCGCCAGACCGGGGCAGAGCGCGCTCTACTCCTAAGAGGTGCTGAGGCTGCTCCAAAAGATTTTTGGTGCTCCCGGCTCTACTCCGGCCCATCTAGACGGCGGATCAGGTCCATCTAGGGTGCGCGGAGTAGAGCTCAGGGAGCCCGCGCGCCGAAAGGGCCCTGGTTCCCGGTTCGCGACGAGTAGCCGTGTGGTTAGGGTCGAGAGGACCTGCTCCCCTGGAGCCTGAGGATGGCCCTAGCTATATCGCCTCCCTCCTCCGACAGGACCCTCAGGACCTCCTCGCGCGTCGCGCCCGTCTGCTCCATCACGAACCGCACGTCCTCCTCTGAGACGGCGGGGCCGGCCCTGGGGGGTCTCTCCACCCTCTCGAGCCCGGAGCAGACTATCTGGATCACCTTCTGCTGACCGAGGTCGAGCACGGCCACCTGCGGGTTCTCCACCACGATGTCGTAATCGTCAGCGGACATCGTAACCCTCCTTATGCCCTCGAGCTCCCGCACTTCGATGCCGTACCTCTTGAGCATCCGCTTGAGCTCCCTCAAGTTCGTGGGGAGCAAGAGCTAGCCCGGGCTTAATATCCCGAGGGCGAATAAAAACAGGAGTAGGGAGTGGGCAAAACAGTAATCAGAGTGCTCGGCGGAGGGCTCGAGGTGGGGAGAGCCGCGGTCCTCGCGTCCTCGGAGGGCGGGACCGTACTGATGGACTATGGGGTGAACTTCTCCGACAGCGACCTGCCGCAGCTGCCGGAGCACGTTAGGCCCTCCGAGATCGATGCTATCCTAGTCACGCATGCGCACCTAGACCACGTGGGGGCCGTTCCGTACCTCTACACCAGCGGCTCACACCCGCTCCTGGTCATGAACAGGCTGACCAAGGCCGTAGCCGAGGTCCTGATCAAGGACTTCATCAAGATATCCGGTTACTACCTCCCGTTCGACGAGGGCGACTGGTTCAGGGCCGTCGAGAGCGTTCGATACTTAGAGGTGAGCGAGGAGGCCGAGATCGGTGGCCTCCACGTCAAGAGCGTACGCTCGGGGCATATACCCGGGAGCCAGGCGTACGTGGTCGACCTGGGCTCGGTCAGGATAGCGTATACGGGGGACGTGAACACGGTGGACACGAGACTGGTCAGGGGCTACGACACCACCGTTGCTAGCGCCGACGTCCTGGTCATAGAGGGAACGTACGCCGACGCGGACCACCCAGACAGGGACACCGTCGAGGAGGGGTTCGTCAGAGCGGTGGAGGAGGTCGTCGAGAGGGGGGGCAACGTCCTGGTCCCCTGCTTCAGCCTGAGCAGGTCGCAGGAGATACTCTCGCTCCTCTACGAGAGGTTCAGCGGGGGCAACGTCTACTACGACGGCATGATCAGGACGCTGAACAGCATCCTGATCAGCTATCCCGAGTACATAAACAACTACGAGCTCCTCCTGAGGGCCGTCAGGGAGTTCGAGGAGGTCAGGTCGGCGGACCAGAGGAGGAGGGTAGTGAGGGGGGAGGGCAACGTGATAGTGGCCTCGGCTGGTATGCTCAAGGGGGGTCCCGCAGTCTACTACCTGAAGAAGATGTACGACGACCCGAGGAACGCTATCTTCCTCGTGTCTTACCAGGCCCCCTCGACTCCCGGGCGCAGGATACTGGAGGAGGGATCTCTCGAGGAGCTCGGCCCGATAAGGGCCAGGGTCGAGTGGTTCGACTTCTCGAGCCACGCGGGCTTCAGCGGGCTCCTCAGGGTCGTGGAGTCCTTCAGGGGGCTCAGGGCGGTGATGATAGTGCACACGGGAGAGCAGGCGTACCGCCTGGCCGAGGAGCTGAGGGATCGCTACGAGGTTTACGTCCCCAAGAGCGGGGACGCCGTAGAGGTGGAGGTCTAGCCGGGAGCTCGCCGCCACGACCCGGCGGAAAAGCCGATCTTCGGAGCGCCTAACGAAAACATAAATTCACCGACCCCTCCTGTTAGGTGAGGGTGTGAGTTTTGAGCTCGGCTCGGCAGTTACTAGCAGCCGCTCTAGCGACCTTCCTGGTTCTAACACTCGCTGTAGCGCCGGCCGCAGGCCTCAGCGTTCCGCCAGCAAGAGCGAGTCCGCTCGGGGGAGGCTCGTGGCGGCTGGAGCTCCTGGCCGGCAGCGACGAGATGTTCGGGGCCACCGTGCTCCTACCTAGGGACTTGCCCGAGGAGGAGCTCTCGAGGATGCTCCAGGAGCTCGGGTCTAGGACCTTCACCTACTACGGTGGGGAGTTCAGCATCCTCCTGTCCGACAGGGTCAGGGCCGCAGGTGGAGGGTACGTCGTCAGGCTGTGGGGGCCCGGCAGGGTGCTGCGCGACGTACTCTCGAGGCTCTCCGGCATCGCGCTGGAGCTAGACATCTATCCCCTGCCCCGCACGGTACCCTACGACCCTAGGGACTCGGGCGACGAGCTCCCAGCGGGGGACGTAGAGCCGAACACGTTCTACATAAGGGAGCTGATAGGGGCGGTGAGGGCCGAGGAGGAGTTTGGTGTGACCGGCGAGGGAGTCGTCATCGCCATAGTAGATACGGGTGTGGACTACGGTCACCCAGACCTTTGGGACAAGCTGATCTACTACGAGGGGGAGTACTACAACGCCTACCGCGGGCGGCGCGAGTACATCAGGGAGCCCCTCGTCCTCGACGCTGACCAGATGCACGTCATGCTCCTCCGGCCGTTCACGGCTGTGGACGGTAAGATCTACGTCGGTGGCGTCCGGTTTGTGGTGCTGCGACCCACCCCCAGGACCCTTGCGGCGCCCCGCTCCGTCTACGATGTATCCCCGGTCGAACGTTCGGCCAGCGGGTACTACAGGTTCGGCGTCACGGACGCTCTCCTGCCAGCCTACAGGAGATGGGTCAACGTCGGAGCGCTGCTGGTGGACCCGGACGAGCCTGGGGTCTATACGGTCCTGTACATAGACGCGAACAACAACGGCGTCTTCGGGGACCTCGACGACATCAGGGCCGAGTACTACGGCAACAGGATACTAGTCCCCCAGAGGACGTTCTTGACGGGCGCGTGGCCGAGCATAAGCTTCGGCGTAGCCGGGGGCTTCTTCCTCGACTGGTACTGGCACTTCACCTGGGGCAACGTGCTGCCCGGCTGGGACCTAGGAGGCGGGTACCTGAGCATATTCTACGACTTCGACGGACACGGGACGGCCTGCGCCTCGGCGGCCGCCGGCAGTGGCGTAATGATAAGCGGCGTGGCTAGGGGGGCCAAGATCCTGGGAGTGAAGGCCCTCTGGGCGGGCAACGTAGAGATGGGGATGCTATGGGCCGCCGGGTTCGACGTGGACGAGAACCTGGTGCTGTACTACACGGGCTCCAAGAGGGCCCTGATAATCAGCAACAGCTGGGGAGTGAGCAGCTTCACATACGACATAGCGGGCTTCGGCTACGATCTGCTATCTACGCTCGTGAGCGCTCTGACGGTGCCGGGCTTCCTGGACCCGGAGTTCCCGGGGATCCTGGTGGTACACGCGGCCGGCGACGGGGGGCCGGGCTTCGGCACCATGACCGCTCCAGGAGCGGCGGTCGGCGCGCTGACCGTGAGCGCTTCTACGTCCACGCACTACGCGGCGATGGCCTACGGGTTCGGTGGCTGGACGGTCGATCAGATAATAGCCTGGTCCGCTAGGGGGCCTACGCCGATGGGCTACCCGAAGCCCGACGTCGCGAACGTGGGCGCCTACGGATTCACGGCGGCCCCCGTAGGCATAAACCGGGTGATATTCGGCGGCACGAGCTACGCGACGCCCTAGCTAGGACGCGGGGACCCGGAGCGGCGCACGACGCTCCGCCCTACGAGGTCAAGAGCATCATGATGTCGACGGCGAGGAACCTCGGCTACTCGCCGTACGAGCAGGGCGCCGGCAGGGTGGACGCGTACAGGGCGGTCAGGTTCGTATTCGAGAGAGGGCACGTGTATATAGTGTCGGACACCCTATTCACCAACACCTACGGCAAGCTCGAGAGTCTATGGTACTGGATGTTCGCGGACCACCTCCCCTACCGGTTCTCGTTGCGGTATGGCTTCGTGCTGCCACACGTGGGCTCGCTAGTCTACTCGGCCAGTATGCCTAGCGCGTGGCTGAGCCAGTCGGCCCCGGTCGTTTACGTGCCGGACGTGAGGCAGGGGGCCTCGAGGGCGCTCAGCTTCTCCGTGGTTAACCCGACAGATGATAGCGTTGCGGTTACGGCCGACGCCGTGACTCTGGCCGTTCACGGTACCCCGAGGACCTGGAGGCTCCCCATATCGGTGCCCACGGGCGTCTCTTCGAGCGACGCCTGGATCTTCCTAACCCTGGACGAGATTCCCAGAGTGGTCAACCTAACGACGTTCGAGGTCTACATACCCTACCACGTGTTCGACGGGGATAACGACTATCTCGCCGACTACGTCGCCTGGGTCAGGGCGTACGTCTGGATAGACGACTTCAACGGCAACGGGGTCATGGAGTGGAGCGAGGCGGCCGTGGTCAACCTGGGCACAGCACGCTCCAACCACAACATGATCCACATAAGCAACCCCTGGGCACAGCTCTCCAGCTTCGGACCCAGGGCCAGGCTGGCTATACGCGTGACCCTGCTCAGGGGTCCCGACACCACGCCCGCTAGGCCCTCGCTAATCGGGCAGCCCGTGACCCTGGTCATGACGAACTACGTGTATAGGTCCGAAACCTCGGTCAGGACGACCATAACCGGAACGTGGGCCACCGTACCCCCCAGGAGCAGCCTGAGGGTGGTGGGCTTCGTGGTAGCGAGCTCCGGCGCTCCGCCGACGGTCTACCAAGGCTACATAAGGATCAGGGCCGTCTACGGGAGCGGCAGGACCGAGACGTACCTGGTGCCCTACAGCTACACCGTCGCGGCCACCCTAAGGGCCGGCGAAGCTAAGGTCCTCAACTCCGCTCTGGACCCCCTCGGCAGGCCCTACTCGTGGAGGTGGCTCAGGGGGGCTAACGACTGGTACTGGAGGTACGAGTCCGGCGACTGGAGGGTGTTCTACGTGGAGGTGGTCGACCCGTCCGTGTGGTTCCTGCGGGTGGAGGCCTCGTGGAGCAACCCAGACACCTCGCTGATAACCTACACGCTCGGTCCGGACGGTCAGTTCGCAGGCCTCTGGTACGGTGCTGGAGCCTCGTGGCACAGGCACCTCGGCACGGGCAGGTTCGAGTGGTACGGCACAGGCTCCCCCACCGAGGTGAACCTGAGGAGGGTCGTCACGTTCCCGGCGGTCGCGTACAGGGATGCCTACCCGACCCGGAAGCCCAACCTGGGCGTATTCACGGTGGTTGTTAGGACCGCTCTGTTCGACGGCTCCACACTGCCCGAGGGCTTCACCATCGCGGTAGCCGGCGTGGGCGGTGCCACTCTACTGCCCAACGTGCCGCAGCCGGCCTCCGGGAGCATAAGGCTAACCGTGAGGTTCCCGTTCAGGGTAGTGCTGGTAGAGGCCGAGCCCGGGTACCCGGACTATCCGTACTTCACGTACCAGAGCGCTTGCGCGAGCTACTGGCTGAGCCCGCGGAGCTACTCCAGCGAGACCTACATACTCGGGTCACTCGAGTTCACGCTGAGCTGGGAGAACCCGTGCTACCCGTGGAGGGACGACGTGCAGGTCCTCTACTTCGTGAGGACCCCCGACCTGCCGGTCTACCGGAGAAGCGGCTGGACGTACGCTCTGTGGTCCGACCGGTACGTATTCCAGGACTGGATGCAGGTCGGTGTGAAGTACCTCTGGTGGCTCTAATCCCTTTTTCCTTTCCTACTTAGTCGCGTCCCGCGGCCTATAGCCGCAAGCCTCCCCTCCCCTCCTCTTGTACCCCAGGAAGCCCCCCCTCAGGCTGTACGCCCTGAGCCCGGCTCTCCTCATCTCGATCGCGGCTAGGAGGCTCGCGGACCCGTAGTCGCAGTAGAGGACTACCGGTGAGCTCGGGTTCGGCTCCAGCTCCGATACGTGGACGGCACCGGGCATGTGCTCTGCCAGGAACTTCTCGCGGCTCCTCATGTCTACGAGCACCCAGCCCTCGGGGACCTCGTCGATCTCCACGTCCGCGCCCACCTCCCTCAGCAAGACCTCGGGTACCACCTCGCTGACCTTGTAGACCCCGGCGCTGGACGCGACCCAGTTCACCACGTCCCTGCTCACCAGGGAGAGGGCCTCCTCGACCTCCTTCAGCTCCGCCCTCGTCTCGACCGGTCCCTCGGATATCCTACACGCCTCCTTGACCCTGATCACGTAGTCGTAGAGGCCGAGCTCTCTGACCCTCTCGACGACCTCCTCCTTGTCAGCTCCCGAGAGGGGCCTCAGGAGAGCGACCCTAGGTCTCACGAGGCCGTCGACCACCCTGAGGTTCTTGAGCGTCTGGGAGGAGGCCCGGCCGACGGACTCCCCTGTGACGAGGGCGTCGTACCCGAGCCTCTCGGAGAGGGCCTGACCCACCTCGTGCATCAGGACCCTGAGGACCACCTGCCTCAGCCTCCCCCCAACCTTCTCCCTCACCTCGGCCATTATCGGGACGAAGTTCGCTACGACGAGCGTGGGCTCGTGGGGCGAGACCAGCTCCGCTAGCCTCTTCGCCACCTCGACCGCTGCCAGGGTGGCCTCGGCCGACCCCATGTAGTAGTGGAGGAAGTCCGCCAGGACCCCCCTCTTCGAGGTCAGCAGGTAAGCCAGCGTCGAGTCGAAGCCCCCGGAGAACATCACGAGGGCCCTGCCCTCGGTGCCCACCGGGAGCCCCCCGGCGCCCCTCCAGCAGCTCAGAGCGTAGTAGACCATGGAGCCCCTGACCTCCACCCTGACCTCGACCTCCGGTGACTCAAGGTCGACGCCGGCCGAGTACTTGAGCAGCCTAGCCCCCACGGCCCTAGCCACGTCTATCGATGTGAAGGGGTGATCCCCGTGCCTCTTGACCCTCACCGCGAACCTCCTCCCGGAGACCGCGTCCTTGAAGAGCTCCTCGGCCTTCGCGGCTATGTCCTCTATCGACGAGAACTCGTGGGGGACCACCTCGCAGAAGTCGTGTATCCCGAAGACCCTTTTCAGGAGGTCCGAGACGTCGCGGTCGGCCTCGAGGAGGAAGACCCCCTGGGAGCGCTCGAGCCTGAACGCCGCTCCGGCCTTCCTCAGAGCGCCCTCGATAGCCCTGGAGAGGGCTCTCTCGAACCTAGGGCGCGTCCTCCAGGACTTCAGGGGTATCTCCGAGGACTCCTTGACCAGGTAGTACCTCATCCCCGCCAGCTCTCCGTGTAAGGTGGCTTAAGTCGCCTAAAGGCTGGACCCCTCGGCTGGCTCTCGCCCGCGAGGCACGCACTTAAATATCGACGCCGGAGATAGTATCGAGGTGCGCTTGGTGAGCGCATCCGGCGAGGCCATCAGCGAAGAAGAGAAATTGTGGGGCTTCATCGCCTGGCTACTCTCGATAGTTGGAGCAGTGCTCGCCCTCGTCCTAAAGCCTGGCTACAGGTACGTCAGATACTGGGCCTACCTGTCCATAGCGTTCTTCATAGTGTCCCTGGCTGCCTGGGTTCTCTCAACCGTCCTAGCCTTCATACCGATCATCGGGTGGGTTTTAGGAGCCCTGATATCGCTAGCTCTATTCGTCGTGTGGATCATCGGGATAGTAAAGTCGCTGAGCAAGGAGTACTGGAGGCCTCCACTAGTGTACGACATCGCGAAGATGATCGGTGTAGAGAAAGTGAAATGACGGGCCCCGCGCACGGTTTTTAGTCTCCACCTCCACGTGGTTTACGCGCGTCTACCCTCGAGGACCGCTTCCGGGATGCGGCCCGAGTCTCACACTGCGGGAGTTTGCCGTCCGCGGGACCCCGGTTGCGGAGGCGCTTTGCATGTCTCGACTCGCCACCCGACCTCCCTACCAACCGCTCTTGGGCGAAACGCGAAGGTAGCTCTCGCCAGGTCCGCGCGATCGGAGGGCCAGGAAGAGCCTACCGGCCAGGGTTATCGCAGGAAGGGGCTCTCGGTTCTGGTGCCAGGGCGTACCCAGCTCCGCCTCTTCACCACAGCGAGCACCACGATAGCCAGAGCCGCGATGACCGCGGCTACGACACCCGCGGGGAGCATCCAGGGCCGTGGTCGAGGCTCTTCCGGAGGCTGCTCCACCGGAGTCGCGACCCTCTCCCACCCAGCTCTCAGAAGGACCGGGGAGTCCACTTTGAAGACGTAGGTCGGCGACGTGCTCACGACAACCCCGTCGCGCTCCCACCCCCGGAACACGTAGTCCCCGACGGCAGTTGGGAAGACGGAGACCGTCGCCTCGCAGCCCTCGTCGTACCATCCCCCACCTTTGACTGTTCCGCGGTCGGACGATACGGCTACGTAGTACTGCCTAACCCAGCTCAGCCTCACCTCGTCGTCGGACAGCTCATACTCCCTCAGCACGAGGCGCGTCATGTTGCCCAGGTCGACAGCGTAGCCCACCGGCACTCCGGGCTCCTCCCCCACTCCTACGATCCGCAGCCCGCCGAGCATTCCCAGCGGGTCGAGGACGCGGAGCGCTCGCATGAGCGGTGGGAAGTCCGCGGAGTAGTAGACCTGGCGGGGCGCCGCCCTGCCGGGAGTCAAGACGATGTCGTAGAAGCCGCCGCGCTCCGCGCTGACACCGGAGACCCTCTCGGCGGTGTAGTAGCCGTAGCTGTAGGCCGTCGGGACCGGTATGAGGCTCCCGCTTACCCTGACGAGCAGTCTCAGGCTGGCGTCTACTCTGTCCACGCTGGTCCTCGGCATGTCCCCGCACGGTCCCCCGAGCACCAGCTCTATGTTGTTCGGGACGGGGCTCGCCGCCGGGTCCACCCTAAAGTGCGCAGACTCCGCGCCGACTCTCAGCACTACTGCGTCGAACGTGACGAGAGGCCCCCACCCGAGGGACCGCCCGAAGTGCACCCCGACCTCCCCGTCCTCGACGCCGACCGAGAGGTAGAGGACCGCGTCCAGGGGGTGCTCGTAGCCTATCCAATCGCTGGTTACGTAGGAGTAGTAGTCGCCCACGCGCCCCTCCCTGGCTACGCTCCCGCTTCCCCCGATAGCCCACACCGCTAGCATCGAGGTAGGGTAGGTGGTCAGGTTCCACACGTTGCTCGCGCTCCTGACCCTCCTGTTCTCGGTATCTACGATGAGTACGTTTTGGACCCAGTAGGTGTGCTGACCGCCCGTCGCGCGCACGTGTAGAAAAGCGTTAAGCTGAAGCGTGACCACGTGCTTCGCGTACTCTCCATCAAATACCCTGGTAGCGTACAGATCCCGGATAGCGGCGATCCCCCAGGCCTCCGTGTATGCGTACCTGTAGCCTATCCTGCCCTCGGGTAGCTCGGCGACCCCATAGTCGGCTATGCCCATGGGCAGGGAAGCTCTCCTCCTCTCGAACGAGGGCAGGGAGCCCTCGTAGGCGTAGATCGAGTAGGTCAGCTGAGCCTCGGCCGCGGGGACAACTACCAGGAAGTATTTACCGGGCTCCAGCCGGGTTACGACCTCTACCTCCTCACCCGTCCAGCTTAGCGCAGACTTCTCGGTTAGGTTCCTGGTGAAGCTCTCGAACTCCCTCTCGTCCATGAGCATGAGCCTGACGGGCGAGGTCGAACTCAGCCTCGCCTCGAGGAACGCGTAAGCGGCCAGCTCGCTCACCTCGAGGGAGAAGGAGGTATACTGGGGAGGGGCCAGGCTGATAGAGCCGCTCGCATACAGCAAGGTCTTGTTGACCAGCGCTAGCTCAAACCTATCGTAGGGCGGTGGGAGCTCGGGCAGCACCCTCTTCATAGGCCTAGGAGTGACGGGGACCCGCTCTATGAGGAGACCCCCACCGCCTCCAGCTAGGAACACGCGCTCGTCTCCAGCGGTAGAGAAGACCGCGCCACCCATGTTGTAGACCCGCACGAGATCCCCGGTCTCGTTGAACAAGAACACGCGACCGAGGCTATCGCCTACGACTAGGTGGTTGCCCGCCCAGCTTAGGGAGTATATCAGCTCCGGGTAGAGCTTCGTGAAGCGCTCTCTCGGCTTAACGACTTCGGGGCTCGTGTACGCCCACTCTACCTCCCCGTCCCTGTCCAGCACGTATACTCTAGAACCGCCTCCGACGGCGACGAACTCCCGCCCTGGCGCTATCAGCCCCGTCGGGAGGTCCTTGACCCACAGCACACTTCCGTTTCTATCAAGAGCATAGAGGTGATCCGTGCTCGCCACGAGCGTGTCGCCCCACCAGGAGGCCGCCACACGCCAGGGCACATCACTGGCCTCCCTCCCGATGCTCCTGAACGCCCACCTCAGGTCGCCGGTCCTGTCTAAGACGTAGACTCCTTCGCCGGCCACCGCCACCGCTAGGAGCTCGCCCGACCACGAGACTGAGAGTACCCAGTCGGAGGTCCCGTAGTGCCAGAGCAGGCTCCCGTTTCTGTCGAACACCCCGAACCTGTCTCTAGTGCCGACGGCCAGCAGCCCGTCGCTGCTCCACGAGAGGGACAGCACCTTACCCGTCCGGAAGCTCCACAGCAGGTCGCCGTCCTTGTCGAAAACGAAGAGCTGCTCATAACCTCCGACGGCCAGGAGCTCCCCGTGCCATGCCAGGTGCATGACCCACCCGGTCTCCCTGCTCCACCTCGGGTTCCCGTCGAGGTCGAGCACGATCGTGTTGAGGTCCCACCCGCCAACGGCCACGAGGTTGCCGCTCAGCGAGACAGCCTCCACTCGGTAGCCTACCCTGCGCCTCCACAGCAGGGCGCCGCCCCCGTCCAATGTCTGGACATGCCCGTCACTGCTGGCGGCGGCTATGAGGCCTCCGTAGCTCGCGAGGCTCCACACGTAACCGCAGGTCCAGTAGCTCCAGACGAGTCTCCCGCGCGCGTCGAGTAGAGTGAGGTTACCGCTCTGACTCCCGACGGCTAGGAGCTCCGCCCCGTAGGGCAGCAGGGCTTCGACGAGGTATCCGCCAGTCTCGTACTCCCAGACAACGTCTCCCGTCTCGCTGTAGACCACGGCACCGCCCGTACCGCCTACGGCTAGGAGGTCGCCGAGCCACGCGATAGACGTTAGCTCTCTCATGCGAGTGCTCTTCTCCCACCTCAGCTCTCCGGAGGGGTCGAAGACCGCTACCGCTCCGTCGTACCCGCCAGCGGCCGCTAGGTTCCCGCCGTCGCTCCAAGAGACGTGGTGGAACACTCCCCCGCGGCTCCACAGCAGCTTACCGTCTCTGTCGAATACGTAGAGTCCCCACTCGCACTCCGGGCCGTTCAGGCATGCTGAAGCAGCTAGCAGGCCACCGCGCCAGGATACGGCTAGGACGCCTCCGCCGCTCCTGCTCCACACAAGCCCTCCGCGCTCGTCGAAGACGAGGAGGTCGCCCGCCGCGACGGCCAGCAAGTCCCCGCTCCACCTCACTGCGCGAGCCTGGGAGTCGAACTCCGCTCTCCAGAGAAGCTCTCCGCTCTCGCTGAAGACGTGTAGAGCGCCTGGGGGTCCGAGCGTCGCGACGGCCAGCTCTCCGCTCTCGCTCCAGGAGAGGCTCCAGACCTCGGTGTAGTTGACCCTGCGGCTCCACAGCATGTCGCCGCGAGCGTCGTAGACTAGTACGTAGCCCGCGCTAGTGCCCACGGCTAGCCCGTAGCCACTCCAGTCGAGGACCCTCGGTACGCCGTAGTGCCACAGGGTCTTCTCCGTGGAGCTACCGATATCACCACCGGTATAGCCGGGGAGCGGGCTCAGGCTCGCGGATAGGACGAGCAGTAGAAGCACTAAGGTCTCTCTCCTCACCCAGCCTTAGCACCTCCCGTTGCCCTGCTTGGGCATTTATATACTGACATGCCGCGTCACCGGGACGCGACCCTCTGCGAGAACGCGGGAGTGAGCGGCTCAGGGAGCACCCTTATTACCCGGGGCACCGCTCCTACCCCGGGACGGGGCATTGTGGGAGTACGTGCTGGGCGGTGCTACGCTGTTCGGCCTGATAGTTGGCCTGTTCTCGGTATACAACGGGAGGGCAACGAGGAGGCTCCTGGCAGAGGAGGAGAGGATGACGAGGGAGCTGTTGGTCAAGATGGATGAGAGGTTGGCCAAGATGGACGAGAGGCTGGCTAGGACGGACGAGCTCCTCGCAAAGATGGACGAGAGGCTAGCCAAGATGGACGAGAGGTTCGAGATTATACTCAGGCAGAGCTCTGAGGAGCATAGGAGGATCCTGGAGGCGATAAGGGAGCTCGCCTCGCGCTCGAGGAGCTCGGGCTCCTAGACCTCCCGGGCTCGAGGAGCGACCGGAGCCTCGGCGTCCCCGGCTCGAGCTGCGGGAGAGCAGCGCTTAGATTCTCGGCATCTAGACGTTCAAGAAGGTGACGAGTGTGGCTCGATGGATTCTCGAGGCCCGGATCGACTGGAGGAGGATCTCCGCTCTCGCGCTCTCCGCACTGGTACTAGCCTCCCTCGCACTCGTCGTCCGCGTGCCCGCTAGCGCTACCGGCGTCCGGGTAGTGGTCGGCCCGACGTCCATCCCGGACGGGGAGGCCCTGGCAGCGAACGACGTCACCTTGATGAACGAGTACCTGGCTGTCGCGATAGCCGTCGGGACCGCTCCGCCGTGGGGAGTGACGAAGATGAACGTCCTCGATATGGCGGCTGTGGTGGATGGAGTGCCCAGGCTGGACGTCCTCGCTCAGTTCAGCTTCGTGGTAAACGGTTGGGGGAACTGGCCAGCGTACACCGAGCTGAGGATAGTCGAGGAGACTCCGAGCAGGGCCGTCGTAGAGGTCTCGGGCTACTGGAAGAGGGTGAGGGTCGTTACCACCTACACGCTCGAGGCCGGGAAGAAGTACCTGCACGTGAGGACCTTCGTGGTGAACGAGGGCAACGAGACCTACGAGAACATACTCTCGGGCTACGCGATCACCGCGAAGCGCGGGTGGCAGTTCACGCCCGGAGAGGGGACCAGGAGGATAGAGGATCTCAAGGCGAACACCAAGGCCCTAGACGACTGGGTGAGCCTGTACGCTGAGGACTACGTCGTAGGGCTCCTAGTTCCCGGCTACAACTACCTCTCAGCGTCCATCGGCTGGGTAGACCCGTTCTTCCGCCACACGCTGAAGCCCGGCGAAACGAGGGTCTTCGAGGCCTGGCTGAGCATAGACCCCGTCGGAGCGACGTGCAAGGCCCTGGAGCTCTCCATAGAGGTGGAGGGTAGGCCTAGCGGCATACTGAGAGGAAAGGTCACGGACATCAAGGGAGCACCGGTGAGGAGACCCGTCGTCGTGGTCGAGCGCGACGGCAGACCCTACTGCTGGGCTGTCGGAGACGAGAGGGGCGAGTACCTCGCCAAGCTGCCCGAGGGCACGTACACCGTCTACGCGACTGCCAAAGACCACGGGAGGAGCAAAGCGGAGACTGTGAGTATCGAGAGGGGCAAGACCGTGACCGCGGACCTCGCGGACGTCCCGACCCCGGGCAAAGTGAGGTTCGCGGTGTTCAGGAAGGGCGGCGGGGAGCCTCTCGACGCTAGGATAAGGTTCTTCGGCAGAACGAGGCCCGTTGTGCTGTACCTAGCGAGGACCACCGAGTACACGAACTTCGAGAGGGTCGGCGTGGCCGAGTTCCCGATAGCTCCGGACATCTACACCTTCGAGGTATGCCACGGCTGCGGCTTCATATCCAAGGCCGTCAGGCTCGAGAACGTCAGCGTAGGGCCTGGAGAAGTTAAAGAGCTCTCGGTCTTCGTGGAGATCCTGGTCGAGCCGCGAAAGCTGGGGTGGTACGCTGCCGACCCCCATCATCACTCCGACTACCTAGACGGGAGGACGCCCCCCGAGTACCTGGTCGTAGCCCAGCTCGCGGCGGGTCTAGACCTCACGTTCGTCTCGGACCACGACTGGGTCGGGAACCACGAGAGGATAGCGGAGCTCTCGAGTATGAGGGGCGTACCGTTCATCCCGAGTGTCGAGATCTCGCCGGGGTGGGGCCACTTCAACATCTACCCGATTCCGCTCGGCGATAGGAGAGCGACCGAGCTCTACGCTCTGACCGCGTCGGAGATCTTCGAGCGAGCCCAGGGAGATGGGGGCCCTAGTGATAGCCGCCAACCACCCGTACGCGGGGACGTCCGGTTACTTCACCAGCTGGGAGGAGGGCAGGGTGCCCGGAGGCTACGACCCCGGCTGGGACGTCGCCGAGATAAACGGGCCCTGGGGCTCGGACGACAACAAGACCGCCACGCTACTCTGGAGGATGTGGAACGAGGGTAGGAAGTACTACCTCGTGGGAGGGTCCGACGTCCACGACGTGTGGGCGAGCCCGTACACCGGGATCCCGAGGACCTACGCCTACGTTCCGGGGATCCTCACTCCCGAGGCATGGGCGTGGGCTGTAAAGCGCGGGAGCTCTTTCGTTAGCTACGGGCCCCTAGTGTTCCCGGTGGACATATGCTTCGGCGAGACGTACGTCGCCGAGTACAACAGCACGTTCGAGCTCAGGGTCGTCATCATCGCCGTGGACGGGCTGAGGAGGGTCCAGGTGGTAAGCGAGGGAAGGGTCGTCGCCTCGGAGGAGTTCTCCCCCGAGCGCACGAGGGCTGAGCTGAGGTTCGAGTTCCCGGTACTCAAGAGCACCTGGTACTCTCTGCTGGTATACGACAAGGACGGAGACAGAGCGTTGACGAACCCTATATGGGTCGTCGTAGGACCCATCGGTCCTGAGGGACCGATGGGGCCACCGGGTCCGCAGGGACCGCCCGGACCTCAGGGGCCTGCCGGCCCCGCGGGTCCGCCAGGACCTCAGGGACCCTCCGGACCGCCCGGGCCATACTCTGAGCTGGCGCCGGTGGCGCTGGCCATAGCCGTAGTGGCGCTGGTAATCGCGATCGTAGGAGTGCTCTTCAAGCGGAAGTAAGATTTTATTTTCAGACCTGAAAGCATTCTTTTCCCCTACTTGAAGCAGCTCTCAGCTATCGATGTAAGGCATCACGGAGCGCTTGGTACCCCCGATCGCATCCCCGCACTTCTCACACTCTTGCGAGACTCGCCCACCCGGCTCGCCTGCCTGGAGCGGTCTCGACGACGGCCGCGATGCTCGCTCCGGCTAGTCCATAAGAGGATGGGCTCGGGTCACACTCCATGGTTGTGACCCGGTCATCCCCACGGCGCGGATCCTTCACCCCGCCATGCGATCGGCTACGGCTAGCGGGGCAACGCTTTACGGGGATGAGCTCTGGCTAAGGTGCCCGCGAAGAGAGCACTCCTGCAGTCCGGGCACAGCGACAGCATTCTCTTGAGCGCTGGCGCGATCTCGCATACAGTCTCCACGGCGCTTTCGGCTCCCACGGGTCTACCGCAGGCGGAGCACGGGACGGTCTCAACCTCGGTTCTAGACCTAAGGCCTTCTAGCTTGTCCGAGGCCAGCTCAAACCTCCTGGTCACGGTTACAGCCCCCCGTGGACACACTTCAGCGCACCTCCCACAGAATATGCATCTGCCGACGAAGTACTCCACATAGAGCGCTCCACCGACCGCGCCTACTACGCTCAGCGCGTTGGGTGGGCAAGCCAGGGCGCACGCTCCGCAGCCCCAGCACCTCTCGGGGTCTATCTCTATGGAGCCCCGGAAGTCCTCGGTTACCAGGGGCTCCTCCTTCGGGTACCTGCGGGTCACTCTGCCGGTCCTCAGAGCCACTTCGAGAAGCCTGAGGTAGCTCACGCTCTCCCACCCGCCACTAAGGCCTTAAGGTTCAGCCTCCTGCGAGTGCCGCTAGTCGTATCGTAGTATAGGACCCTGTCGGTGCACGAGAAGCAGGGGTCTATGCTGGCTATGGTGAGCGGCGCATCGGCTAGAGGTGCCCCGCTCAGCATAACCTCCAGTGCTGGTATGTTCTGGTACGTCGGCGCTCTGACCCTCCACCTGTACGGTCTACCGACCCCCGTTATCACGAAGTGCAAGTCCTCGCCCCTCGGTGCCTCGACGGACGAGACGGCCCTCCTCAGTGAGGGCACCTCTACTCTCTCAGCTCTCACTCCGCCCTGGGGGAGCCCGTCCGCGAGCTGTCTTACTATCTCTATGCTCTCGAATACCTCGTCGACCCTGACGAGGAGCCTCGCCAGGTTGTCCCCCTCCGTGTAGAGCGGTACTTTGAAGGAGACTCTGCGGTAGGCTAGGTAGGGGTAGTCCTTCCTGACGTCCCTGTAGAGACCTGAGGCCCTCGCGACTGGGCCCACGACGCTGAGGGCCCTCGCCTCGCTCCTCGGGAGAACCCCCGTGCCCGAGGCTCTCTGCTTGACCTGGGGTACGGCGAGTAGCACCTTCACGAACTCGGAGAACATCCCCCTGACGCGCTTGAGCTCCTCGATAGTCCTACCGAGCTTGTCTCTGTCCACGTCCCTCCGCACTCCACCGATCGTGTTGAGTCCGTAGGTCTTCCTCGAACCGGTGAGGCGCTCGGCTAGGACCATCACCGGCTCCCTGATTCTCCACGCATGCATGAAGCCCGCGTCGTAGCCGAGTATGTGAGCAGCGACGCCTATCCAGAGTAGGTGGCTATGTATCCTCTCGATCTCCAGCAGCAGGGACCTGATGAACTCCGCCCTCTCGGGGACTTCTATCCCGGCCGCTCTCTCCACTGCTTGAGCAAAGCAGCACGAGTGCACGAAGCCGCATATGCCGCATATCCTCTCAGCTAGGAACAGTACGTCCTCGTAGACCATCCGCCTAGACTCGGCCAGCTTCTCGATCCCCCTGTGGACGTGGAACCCCCTGTAGACGATGCCCCTGACTATCTCCCCCTCGCCGTAGATCTCGAAGTACTCTGGCTCGTGCAGCGCTGGGTGGTAGGGCCCTACGGGGAGGCCCGCCTCTGCTGGGGGCTTGGGCGGGACTCCGAGCGGGGGTCTACTATCGTGATCGAAGCTCTTCCTAAGCGGGTACACACCCTCGGGCCAGTCGTCGGGCAGTATCAGTCTGCGCGCTCTCCTGCCCTCGAGCTCTATCCCGAAGAGGTCTTGGGCTTCAAGCTCGCACCAGTCGGCCGCGGGAACTTCAGACACTATCGAGGGCACTACGGGAGCGAATCCCGGGGCGCTGACCCTGAGCACCACGCTCAGACCAGCCTCGTCGAAGCCGAAGATGTGGTAAAGGACCATGTGGCCCGTCAGGAGGGTCTCGTCGCTGCCCGCGCACGTCCTGAAATAGGCTCCCAGATCGTAAAGGGCCCTGGCGACCCTCCTCAGGTAGGCACGCTCCACGCTGAAGTGTATGGTGCTCCCCTCTACCGACTCTAGCCTCGCGCCCGCCTCCAGAATCCTATCAACTAGACCCCTGAGCTCGTCGGGAACTGCAGCCAACGTATCGCCCCCCGGTCTAGGCGTAGTAGAGCACTAGGAAGAGGAAGGCCGTGGTGACTAGGAGCCCCGCTAGGAGGGAGGACGTCAGTACGGACCCCTCCAGAGACCTCTGGAGCCTCTGCAGAGAGAGCGACGTGAGCAGCGCCGTTTCGACAGCTAGCGACTCGATCAAGCTCGAATGCCTGACCGACTTCTGCATGAGGCCCTCTCCGGGAGGCCGCTCAAGCTCCCCCGCTATCTCTTGCGGAGCCTGTGGAGAGACCTCAGGGCCGAGGAGAGCGCTCAAGACTTCATCTTCGACGCTCGTCTCGAACCTCGGGATCACCTGGACCCCGTCGAGAACCCTCCCGTAGACGCAGCTCCAGAGCCTGTCGAAGTAGTAGGGAGCCCGAATGATCGTTCTCAACACTCTCCGAGCGAGACCTCGCGCCCTGGCGCTCTCTGTAGAATACATCCTCAGCCTGTAGACGAAGTTCAGTATCACGTGGCTCAACAGCGTCGCCAGAGCAGAGCTCTCCTTCTTACCTTAAAAATCTATTTGCATCTATTTGCCGCGTCCGTGACGTCGGCACCTCGAAGGATGATGGGATCTACCTACCGCCGCTCCCCCACTCTCGAGAGGACCAGCTTTGTCTCAGCCACGTTGACCTCGACTATCGCGCAGTCTCTGATGACCTTGCTCTGTCCGAGGACGTTCTTCAAGATCACGTCGCCCCCCTCGGCCTTAGCGTACACAACCTCGTCGAACACGAGCTCTCCGTCGAGGAACACCCTGTACTCGCACATATGGATACCAGTTCTGCCGCTCTGCGAAAGTTTATATAGACGAGGACCCTAAGGCCAACAGGAGTCGCGGTGGCCGAGAGGGGGCTGAAGATAGCCGTTTGTGGAAAGGGCGGGGTCGGTAAGACTCTAATCGCCGGAGTTCTGGCCAGGCTCCTGGCCAGGAGGGGCTTCAAGGTCTTGGCCGTAGACCTCGACTCCAACCCCAACCTATACGTAACACTGGGAGCAGGACCGGACGCGGTTCCCAAGCCCGTGACCGACGACGATGCGCTGATCGAGGAGAGGACCGGTGCTAGACCGGGGGGATGGGGGACGATCTTCTCTCTGAACCCGAGAGTCGATGACATACCGGACAGGCTCTCCGTCCTGTGTCCGGATGGGGTCAGGCTGCTCGTCGTGGGGATGCCGAGGGCTGGCGCCGGGTGTATGTGTCCGCAGAACGTCCTGGTTAGAGCCCTCGTGGACCACGTGGTCCTGGAGAGAGGAGAGGCCATAATAATAGACACGGAGGCTGGGCTGGAGCACTTCGGCAGGGCTACGGTCAGGGGGGTGGACCTACTGCTAGTCGTCATGGAACCCACGTACAAGTCCCTGGAACAGGCCAAGAGGAGCTACGAGTACGCTAGGAGACTGGGAATAAGGAAGGTCTGGGCCGTCTTGAACAAAGTGATAAGCGGTGAGGAAGCTGCGGAGTTCTCTACGATGGCTAGGAGGATGGGCGTTGAGGTGAGGGCCGTGATCCCGTTCGATTCCGACGTGGCTAGGGCGGAGAGGCTCGGGGTCTCAATTCTGGACTACAACAGCAGCTCGCTGTTCGTGAAGTCCGTAGAGAGGCTGTGCGACGCGATAGTGGAGGAGCACGCCTGAGTAAGTAAAAGTAAGCATATAAAGGACTTCTCTACGACAGTTTTGGGGCGATACAGTGGTCGATGAGCTTATAATCTACGTCGACATAGAACGTTGCCTCGGGTGTTTGTCCTGCTACTTGGCGTGCGCCACAGAGCATTCACTTACGAAAAGCATGTACACGGCACAGCTCGAGATCCCCAAACCCGTCCCCAGGATCAGGGTCGTTCACGCCATGGGTTACGACGTGCCGGTGCGGTGCATGCACTGCGAGAAGCCCCCGTGCGTCGAGGTGTGTCCGAGCGAGGCTCTCGCGAAGACTCCCGAGGGGCCGGTCTTACTGAAGAAGGAGCTGTGTATCGGGTGCAAGGGGTGCATTCTGGCCTGCCCCTACGGTGCCATAACGCTCGACCTGGCCGAGAAGGTCGTAGCCAAGTGCGACTTCTGCATCGACAGGGTCAGGAAGGGTCTCCAGCCGGCGTGCGTCGAAGCGTGTCCTACCAAGGCTCTCAGGTACGGTAGAGTGGAGGACGTAGTGCGCGAGATACACGAGAGGAAGGCCAGAGAGTTCGTGACGGGGCTAGTCCCCAAGGGCGGGCTGGTTTTGTATGGCACCCGTGCGGGGTGATGGAATGTCGGTAGTCCCGATCAGGAGGCCGGAGGAGAAGACTATAGATAGAGCGGCCCAGATGATGATAAGGAGAGCCGAGGAGCTGGGCATAGAGACGGTCTATCATAGATACGAGCGAATGCAGCCCCAGTGCGGCTTCGGTCTGCTGGGAACGTGCTGCTGGTTCTGCATGATGGGTCCCTGCAGGATAGACCCCTACGGCATTGGACCCGCCAAGGGGATATGCGGAGCCGACGCCGACACGATGGTGGCCAGGAGGGTGCTGTTCCACATAGTCAACGGCGAGGCTTCTCACGGGGAACACGCGTTCCACGTGCTGGAGACCTTCAAGGAAGCGGTGAGAGCAGCTTCCGAGGGCAGGCCGTTTCCGTACAGGATAGCCGACGAGAGGAAGCTGAGGGCCATAGCCGGGAGGCTCGGCATCCCCGATGCCGAGACCAGGCCCGTGCTGGACCTGGCCATCGATGTCCTCAAGCGCATCGAGGAGGACGTAACGAGGACCACCGAGGAAGCCCTCAACACTCTCAAGGCGTACTCCATCGAGAAGCGCAGGAGGACCTTTGAGAGGCTGGGCGTGGTGCCCAGGTCCGTATGGCGCGAAGCCTTCGAGGCCCTGCACAGGATCCACATGGGAGTCGACGCTGACTACAGAAGCCTGCTGCTCCACGGCATCAGGACGGCCCTGGCCGACTGCTACGTCATGCTGACGGCCACCGAGCTCCAGGACGCGATGTTCGGAACTCCGAGGCCTGTCGAGAGCTACGCGAACCTGGGCGTGCTGAGGCACGATGAGGTCAACGTCGTGGTGCACGGCCACAACCCCCTGCTCTCGATGAAGGTAGCCGAGCTAGCCAGGAGCGAGGAGATGCTGAGCCTGGCCAAGAGTGTCGGGGCCAGGGGCATCAACGTGTGCGGCGTATGCTGCACGGCCAACGAGATCCTCACGAGGCTAGGGGTCCCCGCGGCTGGCAACACGCTCCACCAGGAGATGGTCTTAGCCACCGGTGCCGTCGAGGCCATGGTCGTCGACTACCAGTGCGTGATGCCCTCCCTAGCCACCATAGCCGGGTGCTTCCACACGAAGCTGATAACCACGATGCCAGTGGCGAGGATCCCCGGCGCCGTCCATATAGAGTGGAGGGCCGAGAGGGCTGAGGAAGTGGCCAGGGAGGTGCTGCGGACCGCTATAGAGAACTTCCCCAGGAGGGACAGGGGGAGGGTCTACATACCGGACGTGAAGTCCAAGGTTATAGCAGGGTTCTCGGTGGAGGCCATACTCGAGGCTCTGGGCGGCACTCTGGCGCCCCTGCTGGAGGCCGTAAAGAGGGGAGACATACGCGGGATCGTCGGCGTAGTCGGCTGCAACAACCCGAAGGTGCCCCAGGATAGGGGTCTCGTGGAGCTGACCAAGGAGCTCATAGCCAACGACGTCCTGGTCGTGGGGACGGGCTGCTGGGCCTTAGCGGCAGCCAAGGCCGGCCTCTTAACCCTGGAGGCCCAGTCTCTGGCTGGCGCGAGACTGAGGAGGGTTCTCGAGGCTCTGAAGGTACCTCCGTGCCTGCACATGGGGAGCTGTGTGGATAACTCGAGGATCCTGGTGGCTCTCAACGCGTTAGCCGAGGCCCTAGGGGTCGATATACCGGACCTCCCGGTTTTCGGGTCGGCTCCCGAGGCCATGAGCAGCAAGGCCGTGGCCATAGGGACGTGGTTCGTGGCGCAGGGAGTCAACGTGCACCTAGGCGTGGTACCGCCGGTGCTCGGGAGCAG
>CALKCU010000059.1 GCA_938083005.1 uncultured Sulfolobales archaeon
ACACCGTTCAGGGCCTCGTTCTCGATGACATGCCTGACCAGCCTGGCCACCTCCTCCGGCTCTATCATCCTCGGTACCGGCGACCTCCTCAAGTAGTCCCTGAGTATAGGCTTCGGTACCGCCAGCGCCATCCTGGTTCTGACGAACCCGGGAGCGATCGCGACGACCCTTATCCCGTAGGGCGCCAGCTCCTTGGCCAGAGTGTGGGTGAGGCCTATCAGACCCGACTTCGACGCGGCGTAGTTGGCCTGTCCCACGTTCCCTACGAGCCCGACTATCGACGACACGTTCACTATGACTCCCCCGCCCGTCCTGATCATGTGTTGAGCCACAGCCTTAGAGCAGTAGAAGGCCCCGGTAAGGTTCACTCTTATGACGGCCTCCCAGTCCTCGGGTCTCATCCTCTGGAGGTAGGAGTCCCTGGTTATCCCCGCGTTGTTTACCAGGACGTCTATCCTCCCGAACTTGCTCAGAACCTCCCCGACCCCCCTCTCAACGGACTCGGCGCTCGAGACGTCCATGCCGACGAACACGGCCTCGACCCCCAGGGACCTTACGGCTTCGAGGGTCCTCTCCGCGTCCTGATCGTACGCTAGGTCGGCTACGGCTATCGAGAAACCGGCCCTAGCTAGCTCCAAGGCTATCGCGGCGCCTATCCCCCTCGCCCCGCCGGTAATCAGGGCCACCCTAGGCGCTTTCACCTCCTCCTTCGGAACGAACTTTTTCACGGTCCCGAAGACGGTCCACTCCTCTACGACGTCCCCCGGCATGCCCGCTCTCAGCTTGCCGAAATACTTTCGGTCTATCCTAGCCACGGCCCTCCTGCCGCTCTCGTCCTCGACTACCCCTATGGCGTACGTCGACTTGTAGGGCGGTACCGGAGTGTAGAGCTCCGTGTAGGTGACTAGCCTCCAGACCACGCGGATCACCTCGAGAAGACGGCCACTACTACGGTCCCCCCGGTGCCGCCGTGGTTCTCCACGAGCCCTCTCTCGGCTCCCTTGACCTGCCTACTGCCCGCCTCGCCCCTCAGCTGCCAGAAGATCTCGGCGACCATCCCGACGCCCGTAGCGCCTATCGGGTGGCCCTTCGATTTGAGCCCGCCGCTGGGGTTAACCGGCTTCTCTCCGTCAAACATGACGATTCCCTCCCTCAGGAGCCTCGCTCCCTCCCCCCTCCTCGCCAGCCCGAGCATCTCGTAGGCTATCAGCTCAGCTACCGTGAACGCGTCGTGGACCTCGAGGACGTGCACGTCTTTTATGCTGAGGCCGGAGATCCTGAAGGCCTCCTCGGCGGCGAGCCTCATGGCCCTGAACTCGGTGATGTCCGGGCGCTCGAAGACTCCCGGAGCGTCGTGAGCTAGCCCCATCCCCTCGATGTAGACGGGAGTGTCGGTGAACCTCTTCGGATCGGCGCTGACCACGACCGCCGCCGCTCCGTCGCTTATGAGGGACGAGTCGTACAGCTTCAAAGGCCACGAGATGTACGGAGACCTAAGGACGTCCTCGACGGTAATCCTCCTCCGCATGGCGGCGAGAGGGTTCCTCAGACCGTTCTCGTGGTTCTTGACTGCTACGAGTGCTAAGTCCTCCTCGGTGGCGCCGTAGCTGTCCATGTAGGCCTTGGCTATGAGAGCGTAGAGGGACACGAAGGGAGCGCCGACGACTATCTCGTCGGGATGGCCCGCCGCCATCAGGACTTCGTTTGCCTCCATGGCTGTGGGCTGGTGGCTCATCTTCTCGTAGCCGACCACTAGGACGTTCCTAGCGAGCCCCGCTCTCACCATGCTCCAGGCCAGGTACAGGGCCGTCCCGCCGGAAGCGCACGCGTTCTCCACCCTCGCCCCCTTCGCGCTAGTACGTCCCAGCAACGAGACCACGTAGGGCGCCGTGTGGAGGATACCGCCGAACCTGTCCGAGAAGTTGGAGACCAAGACGAAGTCTATGTCCTCTCCACCGATCCCCTTCTCGACAGAGCTCAGAACCCCCTGGACCGCCTCCCCGAGCAGCTCCCACGCTTCCCTCTCGGACCTGAGTTCGTACTTTGTGCTGTGGGCGCCGACTATGCCTACCCTCAACCATCTCCCCCCCATGTTAGTACTCTGACTAAAAACACTCTCGGGGTTACTCCTGATTACCCTTGATCGTCGAGAGGGGTTCTCCGCTGTTCTTGGGATTTTCCTCCGATCGCGGGCGCGTCCTCGAGAATCTTCAAGAACGTGCTTATGACGTTCCTCTCGGCCCTCCTGAGGGTCTTAGCCACGGCTACTCTGGAGATCTTGAACTCTCTGGCCAGCTGGTCGGCGTTCACCCTCCTGGGCCACTCGTAGTATCCCAGTCTCATGGCTGTGGAGAGGAGCTCGACCTGCTTCCTGGTCAACCTGTCTAGACCCCTGCTCACCAGTGAGAGTATGCACGCATAGTTCAGCGCGAGCGCGTGCTCGGGGAGCTCTACGACCTCGTATCTCTCGATGTAGTCGCGCTCGGAGACTTTTCTCATGAACTCTTTCACGTGCTTGCTCGTGTGAAAACCCAGAGTCCATCGCTCGAACCCATCGAGAGCCACCCAGACGGTCATGGGCGTAGCGTCGTAGTCAACCGCAGCCTCCATGGTCCTCGTCTTGTTTATCAGCATACTCACCTTAGCATAGCCCCTTTTCTTCCTCAGGATCTCGTACTTCTTCACCTTGTCGACCGAGTCGATACTCTCCAGCACTCTGTTTATCGTGCTCTCGTCACCCAAAACCACGACGTATATCTTCTCGTAGCCCCTCCGGATCTCAGCTACGTTGGCGCCCACCACTAGCAGGTTGGAGTCCTTAACGCGCTCGGTGAGCCAGACGACGGGACAATCGTACTGAACTATGTCGAATATCCCGACGTACATCAATACTCTCGGTCCCACGTGAAGTTCGCTGAACGTGCTAATTAGCGTTTCCTTTGACGCTTGCCGCAAGGCGAGCAGTCCGACCGCAAAAACCCTCCAGGAAGCCCGGTGAGAGCTGTCCCCCATTGCCGCTGGCTTGCCCCGAGGTTGAGTGACGGTTTAAGCGGACCAGCGCGGCCTCCGCTCTACGGGCCGCCTTCCCCAGCGATCGGGTGACTGCAGATGAAGCCGGTGAGCAGGTAGTTGACTACGTCGGGTTTCTCTATTACGACCGCGTGACCGGCCTCCCTTATCTCGACATGGGTCGAGCGGGGGATCTCCCTAGCTATTATCTTCGAGTACTTGGGCGGCTTCACTCGATCACTCTCGGCTGAGACGACCAGCGTTGGAGCGCGTATGCTCTTCAGCAAAGGCGTCAGCGGGGAGTCTAGCAGCCTCAGGAAGGCTCTGCCCAGGTGGACCGCGGAGGTCAGGCTGAACCCTCTCGAGAATCTCTCGACCAGCATCTCGACCAGGCCGCTCCCGTAGCGACTTAAGAACTGCTCCGAGTAGACGTCGCTGATCCAGGAAAGAACGAACTTTCTCACGTCCATCGACATCGCTCCCTCGATCCACCGCAGCGCTGTGAGCCTGAGCTCCTCGTGGATCTCGCTCACCGAAGCTATCACTGTCAAATCGTTAACGTACTCTGGGTACTTGACCGCGAACAGCATGGCCACCTCACCGCCGTACGAGGTTCCCACGAGGTGGGCCTTCCTTATGCCGAGGTGGTCTAAGAGCGTCCTCAGGTCCTCCGCGTGGATCTCGAGGCTGTACAGCTCCGGGTCGTCCGGCTTATCGGAGTTCCACTGCCCCCTCATGTCGTGCAACACCACCCTGTAGCCCAGCTTGGCCAGATGGCTGCTCTGGTAGGCCCAGCTCGCGGTGTTCATGAATATCCCGTTCAGGAACACCACGGGCTCTCCGCTCCCGTGCGTTTCGTAGTATATTCTGACCCCTCCGACGTCCAGCACGGGCATCCTACTCACCGCAGCAGACCACTCCCTCGGCCACTAATCTCTTTATGTCGTCCTCCGGGTACTCGAGAAGCCTCGACAGGATCAGCGCGGCATCCTGCCCAAGCCTGGGAGAACCTCTCCACACCCTCGGCTCGCTCCTCATCAGGAACTTGGGAACTATCCCCCAACCCCTCACCCTATCGCCCAGGGACTCGTCGACCCACTCTATGAAGTCGTTCCTGGCCCCGTAGTGGGGGTCCTCGAGAGCGTCCCTGAGGCTGTACACTTTGAAGCACGGGACATCGTACCTCTTCATGTGCTCCAGAACCTCCTCGGCCGTCCTCTGCTTCACCCAGGACCTGAGGATCGCGTCGAACCTCCTGCCCTTGTCCGCGTGCATGCCGGGAGCGTAGTGGACGTCCTTCCACTCCTCGAAGTCCAGCCCGATCGCGTCGCAGAGCCTCTTGAAGACGACGTAGCCCAGGGCCCCTACGAACACGTACTGGCCGTCCTTCGTCTCGAAGATGTCGTAGGGCTGGAAGTATATGTCCCTGTTGCCGTGCCTGGTCGGGACGTCCCCGAGCTCCGCTGCCTGGATCCAGAGGCCGCCGAAGACGTTGGCTATGCACTCGAACTGCGCTACGTCTATAGTGACTCCCTCACCGGTCTTCTTAGCGTGTATGTAGCCCGCGAGAGCCGCGGCTAGCGCGTGCATCGCCGTCAGATAGTCTCCCGTGTAGGGGTAGGGCTTGTAGGGCGGGGAGTCGGGGAAGCCGTTCACGCTCATCCAGCCGCTGTAGGCAGCCGCTATAGCGTCGTAGGCCGGCAGGCCTAGGTAGCTGGGGTCCCCGAAGCGTCCGAAGCCCGAGACGTGGACTATGACTATGCCGGGGTTCACCTTCCGTACGAGCTCATCGGTTATGCCGAGCTTCTCGTAGGTCCCCGGCATCGAGCTCTCCATCCATATGTCGGCGTGTCTGAGGAGCCTCAGGAAGATCTCCTTCCCCTCCTCCTTTTTGAGGTCTACGACTATCGAGAGCATGTTTCTTCTGTCCTGAGCCCACCAAGTGTTTACCCTACGTCCGCCCCTCTCGATGAAGGGTGGGGAGTACCTGTAGGTGTCCCCGCCCGGTCTCTCCACGTGGATCACCTCGGCTCCCCACAGCGCGGCCATCTGAGCGGCGAACGGCTGAGCGATGAGGATTCCGGAGGACACTACCCTTACTCCGGATAGAGGTCCTGACGAGCCGGGAGTCAAGAGGGGGGTCTCTTTCTTGGGCTCGCTGCGTATCCTGAGCGCTAGGTCCTCGATCATACCAAGGTCCCTAGGTGTGTATCGATGAGAGTGTTATAGACGAATCGTTTAACCTCTGTTAACACTCTGAACCTGGACTAGCTTCGCTGCTAGCCTACCCACCTAAAGGCTACCGCTCCCTGCTGGTAGCCGACCCCCGAGGCCACGAGTATGACCACCTTGCCCTTTTCGACCTTGCCTTGCTCTAAAGCATCGTGGAGAGCCATGTAGATGCAAGCGGAGCCCGTGTACCCGTACTTGTCCATCACCCAGTGGGTCTTCGCCTCCGGAAGCCCCAGACCTTTCATCACGTCGAGTATGGTCTTGAGCCTGACCTGGGTAAATATTATCTGGGTCACCTCGTCTAGGCCCACGCCTGCCTGGTTCAGCACGTCCCTCACCAGCACGGGCCAGTACTGGTCGTTGACCGGCGGATACGCTCTCCTCAGGTCTAGGTAGGGCAGGCTCTCGTCCACCACCTGCTCGGATACGGGCTTCCACGCGCCCAGGAATATCCCCCAGTAGTCCCAGAAGGACCCGTCGGCGCGCAGCTTCCCCGCCAGGTACCCGGGCCTGTCCGCGGCGGAGAGAACGACGGCGCCGGCACCGTCGGAGAATATCCACTCCCACATGAACTTCCACCTGAGGAACCTAGTCATGCCGTACGTGCCTATCACTAGGATGTTCTCGTACTTCGGGTTCCCGGCTATGATGGACGAGGCCAGCTCGAGCATGTAGACGGGGTTGGCACACGAGGCGTTCACGTCGAAGGCGGGTATCTCGTGCGGACTACCGCCGAGGAGGTGAGAGACCTTGGGAGCTGTCGGTGGAGATATCGCCTCCGGGGTGTCCGTGCCGACTATTATCATGTCTATGTCTCCGATGCCGAGTCCAGCCCTCTCGAGGGCCATCCGGGCTGCCTTGGCCGCCATGGTCGCTGGGGTTTCCCCCGCCGGTGCTATCCTCTTTACCTTTATCCCGGTCCTCTCTATGAACAGAGGGTCCACCTTTATCCCGGTCTTGTTCTCGAAGTCCTCGGGGGTCATTATTGTCGGGGGGACGTATATCCCCGTGGATCTTATGTACGCGAACCTCCCTGGCATCCTAGATCGATCCTTCGTATATGACCTAGCTCGAGATTAAATAGGCTGGCGTTTGCGTTTGTTATCCTCTCTAGTGCCGGCGTAAGACTCCTCTCGGTCTCGAACCCGGAACGCTAGAGCTTCTCCTCGCCGGGTCGGCCCGAACCTGCCGGGCGCGTACCGCGGGACCCGGTCCGCGCTGAGCGGTGATAGAGGCAGACCAGCCTACATGCCCAAGTAGTGCTCTCTAAGAGCCTCCGGCTTGATTATGTCGCGCGCTCTCCCGCTTTTGACTATAGTCCCCATCTCCATGACGTGAACGGTGTCGGCCGTCTCAAGAACTACCGTGGGGTCCTGCTCCGTTATAAGCAGGGAGACCCCGAGCTCTTTGCTTATCCACTTCACCACCTCCACCAGCTTCCTCCTCATGATCGGCGCCAGCCCGGCCGAGGGCTCGTCCATCACTATGAGCTTATCCGCCATCAGTAGAGCCATGGCTATGGCCAACATCCTCTGCTCTCCACCGCTCAGCGTCCTGGCCAGCTGGTCGCGCCTCTCCTCGACGATCCTGAAGACCTTGGTTACTTCCTTGATTCTATCCCTTCCGCGTCTCGACATACTTATGGCCAAGTCTATGTTCTCGCGAACGGTCAGAGACCTCAGCACTCCCCCTCTCTCCGGCACGTAACCTATCCCAAGCCTGGCTCTTACGTAAGCGGGGTGGTGCGTGACGTCGTTCCCTAGGTAGATAACCTTGCCTCTCCAGGGCCTCAGGTAGCCCATCACAGCCCTAACGAGAGTGGTCTTCCCCGCGCCGTTGGGTCCTACCACACCGACGATCTGTCCCGGGTCCACCGCGAAGCTGATTCCGTTTATTACGGCTACCTTGCCGTAGCCCGCTACGAGGTCCGAGACCTCGAGCACTCTCATTCACACCACCCCGAGGTAGACTCTCGCTACTTCCTCGCTCTTCACTACCTCGTCGGGAGCTCCCTCGAAGATCTTCTTGCCCTCGTTGAGCACCACCACCCTCTCAGCGAGCTTCATCAGGTACCTCAGCTTGTGCTCCACTACGATGAACGCTATCCCGCTCTCGTTCAGCTTCCTCACGATCTCGCTGACCTCGCCTATCTCCTCCGGCGAGAGCCCTGCGAACGGCTCGTCCATGAGCACAAGCCGCGGGTTCGTCACGAGGGCCCTCGCGAGCTCGACCATCTTTAGCTTGTAGGGGGTCAGGTTTACAGGCAGCTCCCCAGCCTCTCCTAGGAGTCTCGTGACGGTCAGCGCCCAGGTGGTCCTGGCCCTCGCGAGCCTAGCGTCCTTGAACACGGACCGGGCCGGCAGCTCTACGTTGTAGTAGACCGGGAGGTAGGGGAAGACTCTTATCCCCTGGAACGTCCTGGATATCCCCAGAGCTACTCTCTCGTGCGGCTTGAGCTTGGTGATGTCCCTGCCCTCGAAGATCACTCTGCCCTCGTCCGGAAGGAGCACCCCGCTGATCACGTTTATGAGAGTGGTCTTCCCGGACCCGTTGGGACCTATCAGACCCAGAATCTCTCCCTCGTGGATCTCGACGGACACTCTGTCGAGAGCCACGAGCCCGCCGAACCTCTTGGTGACTCCGTCGCAGACCAGGACGCTCTTCACGCCCCCTCACCCTCCGCGCGCTCCGCTAATCCTGAAGAGGATCGAGCGCTTCATCTTCAAGTAAGAGTGGTATATCACTCCCTGCGGCTTCAGCAGAACCAGAAGTATGAGGAGAGCCATGTAG
>CALKCU010000060.1 GCA_938083005.1 uncultured Sulfolobales archaeon
CCTGCTCACAGACCCCCTCTTCAGACCGTAGAGCTCGAAAGCCCTGCTCCTGAGCCTCCTGTCCAGGTCCTTCGGTAGATATACCATCAGCCGCTTCTTTGCCGTGGTGTTCTACCTCACAACGCTTGCTGCTTTAATATCAAAAAAGCTTTACTGCCATACGTGTCTCGACCGGAGACTACTGGACCCACATAATACAGCATGTGTATTACGTGAGATAGTACTGTGTGTATCAGGCAGGAATGAATTGAAAGACAGGCAGCGCGGTCGCAGCAACCCAGCCCAGGAGGCTAAGGTCCTGCATCAGATAGGAATGAATTGAAAGAGAGAGGCTGGCCAAAACCTCTAGTCCTCCTCTCCACGCTACATAGCCACCTCTCCGACCCGGCGCCGAGCAGCGCTGGGCCGCCCGCGCTCCCGGTCTAGGCGTTTCCCCCGAAAAGCCGTCCTCTTCGTTCTCAGCCCGATCCTCCTCGCGGCCCCGGGGCTGGTGGAGCTCCTCAGCCCCCGGCTAGGGGTATCCGGGCCACCTCCCGCAGGGTCCCGAGCTCGAAAACCTTGACCATGTCCTCCGAGATTGTGTAGACCTCGCCGCCTATGTAGACAGTCCTGAAGGCCCCCGCGTGCTTCAGCAGCCCGACTACCGTCAGCCCGCCCTCGTACCCCACCACGAGGACCCCGCCACCGCCGTACCGCGTGGTCACCGGTACGAACGCGTACCCGTAGCCGGCGTGTAGGGTGAACGCGTGGTAGTCGTCGGAGGCCACCACGGGGCTGTAGACCCCCTCCGCGAGAAGCTTGGACACCTCCTCGGGAGACCTGGGGTCTGAGACGTCGAAGAGGGACACCTTCAGGCTCCCGTCCTCGGCTCCGACCCCCATGAGTAGGTCCCCGCTCAGGGGGTGCAGGTACTCGCTGAACCCGGGGACCTTCAGGAAGCCCAGGACCCTCGGGTCCCTCGGGTCGCTCAGGTCGATGGCGAACAGGGGGTCGACCTGCCTGAACGTTACGAGGTAGAGCACGTCCTTCAGGAGCCTGGCCGAGTAGACCCTCTCGCCCCTAGCTAGGTCCCTCAGCGCTCCGGCGACCTCGAGGCTGCCCAGGTCCACCGTGAAGACGCTGTTGGAGCTCTCGCCCGCTGGGAGGGCCTGCACGACGGCGTAGACGAGCTCTCCCCCGGCCGGCCTGGGGGCCTCGGCAGGCACGGCGGTGGTCGTGCACGCGCTCCCCGAGCACACTACGACGACTATCGCCTCCTCCCCCTCGGGCGCGGGCGGCCTAACCTGGAGCGAGAGCCGCACGTCGAACTCGAGGGAGTAGTAGCTCGAGGTCGTCGCCAGGACCAGGTAGCCGCCGAGCTCCTCGATCGCGAACTGGTCCAGCAGCCTGCCGCCGACCTCCACTGACCCTCTGAACTCCAGCTCCAGCCCCCTCACTCCGAACACGTAGACCTCGGTCCTGTCCTCCTCGATCCTCCCGGCCGGGCCTCCCAGCCTGCCGGCGACCCTCTCCCTCAGCCTCTCGAGCTCCCTCGAGACCCCCTCCGGCGGGACTCCCCTGCTCAGCAGGGACCTGGCGAGCTCTCTCAGGTAGGCGTTCACGAGCTGCGAGCACCTGGGGACGTCCCCCGCCCTCACGGCCTCCTCGAGCCCCCTGGGCGCGCCCGGCTCCTCCATGAGGGCCTCGCAGACCCTCAGGTAGGCCGAGGCGAGGATCCTGAGGTAGCCCGTGTAAGAGGCTATGTAGAGCCTCTCGCTGGTCATGTAGAGCCTGTCCCCGTCCCCGGTCAGGAACGTCTGGACGCTGTACCTGAGCCCGTCGAGGTCCAGCGCGACCACCGTCGTGTAGGAGCTGGGCGAGTCGCTGAGCGCGTATATGCTCTCGACCGGCAGGGGTCTGCCGTTCACCCGGGGCACGTCCGCCTCGCTCGCCACGGGCCTGTTCACCACCAGGTAAACCACGCTGCCGGAGAGCCTGCCCGACAGCACGTAGCCGTCGAGCTCGAGCCTGCCCGCTCCCCTGGGGGCCCTGGGGTCGCTCACGTCGTACACGGCGACGACGGTCGTCGCCGTCTGCGGGACGGGGAGGATCGGGAGAGCGGGGATCCCGTAGGCCGCGAGCTCGTATACCACCACCAGCAGGCCGCCCCTCAGGAACAGGCCCCTGGTCCACCCACCGACGTCTATGGTGCTAGCCACCTCCCTAGCGGCCGGGTCCACCAGGTAGACCCTCCCGCTCCCGGTGGCGACGGCTATGATCTTGCCGTCGGTCTTCACGGGGTCCAGCTCGTCGATGCCGGCTACCTGGACGTTGGTCGCCGAGAACCCAAAGGCTTCGGCCCCCCTCGGTAGGGCGGGCAGGCCCGGGTAGAGGTAGCGCTCGCTCCCGAGCCTGGCTAGAGCCCTCCTGAGGAACGAGGAGAGCTCCTCGTAGCTGCCGAAGGTCCTCACGCCCTCCAGCCTCACCTCGACCGGCTTCAGGGGCGCTCCGGCCTCGCTCGGACCCGGGAGCGTTGCCGTGTGCAGAGCCAGCGGTATCGCCGTCCCGAGCGCTAGCGCTAAGACCATCAGGGCCGCGAGCTCGCTCCGCCGCACGTTCCCACCAAACCCTAGCTGGCGAGACCAGTATATCACTCAAAGCCCTGAAGCCCCTGTTCAACCCCCTGAACGAGCGCGGCGATATTAGCGACCGCTCTACCCAGACCGGGCTGCGCGTGGAGGAGCTGTCGGATACCGCTCTGAGGGTGTACCTGCACCTCCTGCGGTCCGGGAAGCCCCAGGGGGTCAGGGACATAGCTAGAGACCTGGGAGTCCCGGCCAGCACCGTCCACTACAACCTGAGGAGGCTCAAGGACCTGGGTCTCGTCTCCGAGGACGCGGACGGCTACGTGGTAGCCAGGGTCGTGGCCCCGGAGGGCTTCGTGGTCGTCGGCAGGAGGGTTGTGCCCAGGCTCCTCGTCTACTCCTCCTTCTTCGGGGGGATAGCGGTCGGCGAGATCGCGGTAGTGCTCTTGAGAGGGTTGACTGCGGACAGAGCTCTGGTCCTCGCGGTCTCGGCTCTGGCGTCGGCGATCCTGCTGCTCGAAGGGCTAGCGATGCGCCCTAGGAGGCTGGGGCGGTCTAGCCGACCGCCTCAATAGGTCGCGCGCTTGAGGCGCACGCAAACCGCGGAGTATCAAATGGGAATGAATTGAAAGATAACCATGTCCGGCCTGATGTATGACGTCCTCCCCGCCTTAGTATCAGACGGGAATGAATTGAAAGTATATAGGGGGAGGTTAATATGAGCTGGTTGGTTAGGTATCAGACAAGAATGAATTGAGAGTTGGGCTAGTGGCGCGGGGATGGACTATCGCTATATATGCTTATGTATCAGACGGGAATGAATTGGGCTACGTCCGAGACTACGTATCAGATGAGAATGAA
>CALKCU010000061.1 GCA_938083005.1 uncultured Sulfolobales archaeon
TACCTCCTCAATCACCCAGCTCACCCCTCTCCAAGTACTTCGCCACATAGATGTCGAGAGCGTAGGCCCAGAGGATCAGCACTACGACGCAGGCTGTCATTACGGGAGACTTGACGAGTAGGCCTACGGCGCCGAACAGTATAGCTATGGAGTAGAAGAACACGTCAGCCGCGAGCACCCTATCGGATATCGTCGGTCCCCTATAAACCACTAGAAGGTAGAGGACGTACGAAACGGACATCACCGGGAGCACGACGTAGGTTATCAGGAGCTCGACCGGGCTCACGGCGACTCACCCGACTGTAGCGTGGACAAGCTCGAATCCCGCGAGACGTCCGTGCTGTAGTCTGCCATCTCGAAGACCTCCGTGGTGACGTACGCCTTCACTGGACACACGAAGACGCACTGATAGCAGAAGACGCACTTCCCGTAGTCCACCACCGGGAACACTCCTCTCGGGTTGTGCTTGAGCGGCTGGGGGAGCTTCTCCATGGCTATAGCGTTCGCCGGACAGTCTATCGCGCAGAGGGAGCAGCCGGTGCACTTCGTCAAGTCAGCGTAGTGCCTCCCCCTGGACCCGGGGGCCACCGTCAGCTCCCGGGCCACCGGATACTTGATTGTGGAGGCTCTCCTGGTTATGTTCTTCAGGACCTCTCCGAGCAGGCTCAGCCTCACCCAAAGCCCACCTGAGCGAGTTCCTTAAGGCTCATGTAGACTCTTCTGCCGCTCCTCTCGTCTACGACGAGCACGCGCTCCATGCAGGAGATGCAGGGATCGTACGACGCGAGTATCACGGGAACGTCGGCTAGCCTGTGCCCCAAGTACGTCGACTCCGTGTTGAGGACGTTGAGGAACGATGGCGTCCTTATCTTGACTCTGTAGGGGTTAGTACCTCCCGCGCTCACTATGTGGTAGAAGAGCTCCCCTCTGGGAGCCTCGACCCTTGAAAAGACCTCCCCGGGACGAGCAGTCCTAGGAATCGCCTTGGGTACGGCTGGCCCCTGCGGTAGCCTCTCGAGGGCGTAGCGGATCATGTTGACGGACTCTAGGGCCTCGTCGAGGCGCACCATCATGCGGGCCCACGAGTCACCCTCGTCGCGGTATATCACGCTGAACGGTATCTCCGGGTAGGCCGCGTAGGGGTCCTCGAATCTAACGTCAGACCTCACGCCGGAGCCCCGGAGGGTCGGGCCTACCACGGACAGCTTTAGGGCATCCGACTTCTTTATTCTGCCGACCTCGGAGAGTCTCCTCACTATAGTGTAGTCCGTCTCGAAGACCCTCCTGTAGTACTTGAGCCTCTCTTCCACCCTCCTTAGCTCATCAAGTACCCTGCTTCTCCTGACCTCGTCTAGGTCCCTCTTGACGCCCCCGAAGACGTGGATGTCCGCGTGCACTCTGTTCCCGGTCACCAGCTCCTTCAGGTACATCGCTTTCTCCCTGTCCCGCATTATCAGCATGAAGAGAGTGGTGAAGCCTATCACCTCGGCCATGACTGCCGATATGAGCATGTGGGAGTGTATCCTCTCGAGCTCCATGACTATCGTCCTTATGTAGTTGGCCCTAGGCGGAGGCTCCACACCCATGAGATTCTCGACGCCCTGCACGTAGGTCTGCGTGTGCACAGCGTTGCATATGCCGCAGACCCTACCGGCGATGTACATGCCCCTGACCCAGCTGTTTTTCTCGAGGAGCTTCTCGACGCCCCTGTGGTTGTAGCCGGTGTTGACCTCGACTCCGATCACGTCCTCTCCGTCAGCCCTCACCTTCAGCATTACGGGCTCGTGGAGTGCCGGGTGCTGAGGACCGATCGGGATCTCCACGAGGGCCACGGCTCACACGCCCGAGTCCTTCTTGAGGGGGTAGACCCCCCTAACCACTACGTCCTCGGACGCCAGGAACCCCCTCCTGAGGCTTCTATTGCCCTCGAATACCACTCCCATCAGATCGTGGGCCTCCATCTCGCCCTTGACGGCTCCAGGAATGATATCCGATATGCTCGGGACGACGGGGTCCGATCTATCGACCGCTACCTTGACTACTATAGCGGCCCTGTGTTTGACGCTCCAGAAGACGTAGTTTAGTTCTATCTTCCCCTCCTTGGGCATGTCGATGGCCGATATCGAGGATATGTAAGCCTCCTCCTCCACTACGGCCTCTATCGCCCTCCTCAGCTCGGAGGCCTCCACGGTAGCCACGTATCTCCTGGGAGCGACCTCCTTAAAGGCGCGCCCACATAGAGTGAGGCTCAATCTAACCACCCAGCTTGTCCAGAAGCCTCTTGATTCCGTAGAGCACCGCCTCGGGTCTCGGCGGGCACCCCGGGACATGGACGTCTACCGGGACGACCTTGTCGGCCCTCGCTATTACCGGGTAGGAATCTGCGAAGACCCCTCCCGAGATGGCGCACGCTCCGCAAGCTATGACGAACTTGGGAGAGGGGGTCTGATCGTACAGCCTCCTAAGCCTCTCAGCGGCCTTCTTGTTCAGGGCTCCGGTCACAATTATGATGTCCGCGTGCCTGGGGTTCGGCGCTAGCTTAACCCCCAGGCGCTCGGGGTCGAAGAGAGGGGTGAGCGCGGCGAGTACCTCGATGTCGCAGCCGTTGCACGCCCCCGCGTTGAAGTGCATCACCCAAGGGGAGTACCTTATGATCTTCGCTTCCATGCCGCACCGCAGCTGAAGTACCGCTAAGCATTTAAACTTTTCTCGATGCTGCTAAGCGTACTTCTTATGCTCTCCGAACCCGATCCAGCAGAGGGGCCTCAAGGCACTCGTAGCCCACCAGGACACCGACAAAAGCCCTCAGCACCTTCTGGACGGCTCGCGCTACGGATTCTGAGACTCCGAGCCTCACGTCCAAACACGTAGGCCTAGTGCCGATCACGTAGACCTCCGACTTTACGAGGTTCAAAAGAGCGTCGATGCCTATAGCATGCGTGGACAGGATCCCGCGGTACACCGGTATCTCGTTTCTGTGGAGGAGGACTACATCCGAGGGGGAGACCGGAGCCTCGACGGCGTCCAACACTATGGAGATCCTCCTCGAGTTCAGTACGTCTACGTAGGATTCCAGCGCCGTGCCAGCATCGACGACCACCAGGCACTCCCTCCTCGAGTATCTAGCCAGGAGGTTTCCCAGGGACCTGGCCAGGTATACTCCGAAGCCGTCGTCGCACCTCAGCTCGCTCCCAACGCCCACTACCACAGCCTCCCCGGGGATCACTATCTTCTCCAGCAGCTTCCGAAGGTCCTCTTCGCTACTCGAGACGATCATCTCCTCTACCCCCTATAGCATGGTTCTGTGAGAAATAGAGCCAACTGTAGCTTCAGTGCTACGGGTACCGTCAGGTACTGCTGGGAGGAGCTCTCTTCGCATGCTTAGCGCTCAGCCCGGTCCATGTACACCAGAGAGTACACCTGCCCCAGTGCTATACCTCCGTCGTTCGGAGGCACCTGGCTCGGCAGCACCA
>CALKCU010000062.1 GCA_938083005.1 uncultured Sulfolobales archaeon
GGCTACGGCTCGGGCTTCGTCTTCTCCCCCGGCTACGCCATAACGAACGCTCACGTGGTCAGGAACGCCGCGAGGATAGTGGTCATATACTCGGACGGATCGCGGGAAGAGGTCGAGGTCCTGGCTACCGATCCGACTAAGGACCTGGCCCTGGTTGAGGTCTCGAGAGGAGCGAGGCCCCTGAGGCTGGGCGACTCGGACTCGGTGAGGGTGGGGGACGTGGTCCTGGCCGTGGGCTCCCCGCTGGGCCTCCCAGGTCCCTCAGTCACCCTCGGAGTGGTCAGCGCCCTGGGCAGGACGATAGCTGGCGGAGAGGTCATACTCGAGGACCTCATACAGACCGACGCGGCGATAAACCCCGGGAACAGCGGGGGGCCTCTGGTCAACATGCGCGGCGAGGCCGTGGGGGTCGCCACGGCCATAATCCCCTACGCGCAGGGGATAGGGTTCGCGATACCGATAAACACCGTCAAGAGGTTCCTCGAGATCCTCGGGAGATACGGTAGGCCTATCAGGGCCTGGATAGGGGTCTACGTAGCTAACATCAGCAAGCAGATGGCTAGAGCCGTGGGACTACCGATAGGCGAGGGAGTCTACGTAGTCAAGGTAATCCCCGGGACGCCGGCCTACAGAGCGGGAATCAGGGAGGGGGACATCATAGTCGGAGCGGGGTCCAGGGAGGTCAGGAGGGTCAGGGACCTCAGGGAGGCTATCGAGGACAGCGTCGAGAGGGGCTACGTGGACATAGTGATAATCAGGGGAGGCAGGAGGATAGCATTCGAGGTCCCGGTAATAGTCGAGGAGCTGTAGGGGGCTGACGTCCGGGACTAGAGCAGCGGGGCTGTAGCGAGGAGCTCTCATCAGTCCTCCGGTGCCTATATCCCGAGCACCCTGACGACTCCGCCTGCGGAGTAGCCCCACGGCATGGCCTGAGTGTTGTATTCCCCGTGGGCCCTGCCCTCTCCGTCGATCACTAACACTCCCGCGGTGCCCGAGCCGAAGAGCCTTGTGAACTCCTCCACCAATCGCCGGGCCGACGCTACCGGGTCACCGCTCGCGCAGGCCGCCTCGACGATCCTCCTGCTCAGCCCGAAGATAGCTATGAACTCCCCTATCCCGGTCGCCGATGCCGCTGCGCACTTGCTGGCGTAGAACCCAGCCCCCACGATCGGTGAGTCCCCGACTCTGCCGGGCATCTTGAGGAAGACCCCGCCCGTGCTGGTCGCGGCAGCTAGCTCCCCCCCGGAGTCCACCGCGACTGCCCCGACGGTGTCTCCGGGGCCGAACAGCCTCAGCCAGAGCTCCAGCGACCTCGCGTAGAACCTTTGCGGGACCTCGCCGGCCCTCGCTCTCCTCATAGCCTCCTCGTACGCCCTCCTGACTCTCTCGGCGGGGCCTGGGTGGCGAGAGAGGCCGAGCCTCTCGGCTAGCCTGTCGGCGGCCTCCCCGACCAGCAGGACGTGGTCCGTGCTCTCCAGGACGTACCTGGCCAGGAGGACCGGGTTCCTGGGGTACCTGACGTAGGCTACGGCCCCCGCTCTACCGGTTCCGCTATACATGACTCCCGCGTCCATGCTAACGGAGCCCGAGAGGTCGACCGTGCTCCCGAGGCCCGCGTTGACGAGCCCCGAGTCCTCCATGACCTTGACGGCCTCGACCACCATGTCGAGGGCCGACCCGCTCCTCGAGGCCTCCATGCCGGCCTCCAGAGCGTCGCGGATGAGCTTCCGAAGCCGCTCCTCGGTCTCGGGGTCCAGCTGCCACCTCCCCGCACCCGCGTGGACCGCCACAGCCGGGGCCACCAGGACTCCCACCACAGCACCCTCCGGGCCTTAGCTTAAGTGTTCGAGAGCCGTAGCCAGCGGGAGTGGCGTGAGCTGCGACCACAGGGCGGAGGCCGAGAGGCTCCTCAGGCTACTGGAGTCCGGGGGGTTCGGGAGAGCCAGGGTCGAGCCCTACGGTAGCTACCACCTGGTGGTCCTGGAGGTCTGCGAGGGGTTCTACACGTTCGTCTCGGTCTCCTGCTCGAACGGGGGCTACTACTACGAGTTCGCTCTCGGCGACGAGAACTTCGTCTTCGGGGTAGAGGGGGTGGAGTGCCTCGACAAAGCGGTGTCCGCCGTCAAGAGGGTTGCCGAGGCTGTGCCCCGCCAGACCGATCGCCCCCCATCTTCATAACCCGGCCCGGGCTCTCGGAGACGACGTGTGGCAGCGGGGCCGCTAAGCGCGTAGCTCCCAGAGGTAATAAGCTCTCAAGCGCAATGGCTCCCGGAGGTGCCCGCGGGATCAGGGGGAGCGAAGACCTCGGGTACTGGGTCGGCGAGCTCCCGGTCGGCTGCAGGCTCTGCATGGCGGGAGCGAAGTCCGTCCTCTTCGCCACCGGTCTCTGCCCCGAGGGCTGCTACTACTGCCCCGTATCCCCCCAGAGGAGGGGGAGGGACGTGGTCTACGTGAACGATGTCGAGGTGGGGGAGCCGGGGGACGTGCTTAGAGAGGTCGCCGACTCGATGTCCGAGGGGATCGGGATAACTGGGGGAGAGCCCCTGCTCGCTCTCGACAGGGTCGTCGAGATCCTCAGGCTCCTGAAGGAGGTCTTCGGCGAGGGGTTCCACGCCCACCTCTACACCTCGGGGACGCGCCTCGACGAGAGGGCCCTGGAGATCCTGGTCGACGCGGGCCTCGACGAGCTGAGGGTCCACGTGATCGGCGCGAGGTCCCTCGAGGCCGTGAAGCTAGCCCTCGGCTTCCCGGTCGACGTCGTGGTCGAGAACCCGGCCGTGCCCGGCGAGGTCGAGGAGCTCAGGGGGCTTATCTCGAGGCTGGCGGAGCTCGGGGTCAGGTACGTGAACCTGAACGAGATGGAGTTCAGCGAGTCGAACGCTCACTCTCTCGCGCTAAGGGGCTTCAGAGCGTCGGGAGACGGGAGGTCCGCGCTCGGCTCAAGGGAGGTGGCCCTCGGTATCCTGAGGTGGGTCGAGGAGGGCGGGATCGGGGTCTCCGTCCACTTCTGCCCGGCGATCTACAAGGACGTCCACCAGTACCCGAGGAGGCTCAACAGGAGGGCCCTGGCCACTAGGAGGGTCTTCGAGGAGGTAGAGGGCGGGGTCGTCAGGTGGGCCGAGGCGGAGTGCTCGGGCGAGCTCTGGAGGCTCGCGCTCGCCGGGCTGGCGTTCAGAGTCGGGGAGGCTTGCTACACCCACCCCAGGCTGGCCGGAGCGCTGAGAGTGGGAACGCTCGTGGAGGCCCTCCCCCTGACCCCGAGGAGGGTCCTCAACGAGTACCCGGTGGTGGAGTGAGTGGAGAGGCTCGGAGTGAAGGACCTCAACAGGCTCCTCAGGTTCCTCGCCGACCTGGGGTACACGGTCTCGGAGGGCCCCCACGCGGTCCTCCCGGACGGCTCGGAGGTCGGGCACTGGATCCTGACCAGGGGCTCGAGGGTAGTCGGGCAGGTCATAGCGCACTACGTGGACAGCCACTACTACGTCCTCATGAAGACCGAGGGAGCGCCGGACAGGGAGGTCCTGGAGGCTCTGGTCGGGGCCGAGGCTAGAGGGGTCTGGAGGGTCCCGGTCGAGGACGTGGTCGTCGTGGCCGACCCGGAAGTCCTGGAGGCGCTGGTGAAGTACTCGGACGAGCTGCCGTCCGAGGAGGCTGCCGAGGCCCTCTCGCACTACGAGAAGCGCGCGACGAAGTTCATGGACAGGTTCCTGGAGAGGCTTCGGGAGGCCTCGGAGGAGCGTGGGGAGGGCTAGCCCCTCCTCAGGAGTGACAGGAGCTCCTCCACGGACTTCCTCAAGCTCTCCGCGGCCTCGGCCACCCTGGAGGCGGCCTCCGCCACCTCCCTGAGCCTCGGGGGGGCTATCGACGCGAACAGCGTGTCGAGGTAGGAGCGGATCGCCTCGTAGACCTCTACCGCGTTGCCGGCGTCGGCCCTCTCCCCCAGCTCTATGACCATGAACCCGTTCGACTCGGCGGCCCTCCTCGCGTCCCCCGTCAGCTCCCTGGCCACCAGGATCTTCAGGTGGGGGACCTCCCTCAGGTTGCCGACCCTCCCGTACTCCTCGTCCACCACGGGCCTCCCGACGGCTCTGTTCCAGTTCTTGCAGGAGACGTAGACCGAGAACCTGGTCCCGAACACCCTCTTCTCGGCCCAGACGTCGACCTCCACCGGGACCCCGCTCCTCGACTCCTTCCTCACGTTCGCGAGGACCGCGAACCCCAGGTCCTCGAGAGCGGAGGCGACTATGCTCTCGAGTACCTCCCGCGTGGGTCTAGCAGCGGGTCCGAGAGCTCGGAGGAGCTCGGCAGCCGGCGCGGTCCCCGAGAGGAGCCTCACGACCTCGTCGGACACGCTGGGGGCCGGGAAGAAGTAGTGGACGTAGCCGAGGCGGTGGGTCACCACGGCCAGCCCGCTCTCCCTCAGGCGCCTCAGGAGATCGAGCGCCCTCTCCCTCCCGAACCCCCTGGTCTCGGCTACGCCCTCGAGCAGGTCGTCCTCCCTTACGGCGAAGATCCTGCTGTACGGGAGGAACCCCCCGCCGTAGACCCCCCTCCTGACGTCCGAGAGCACCACCCCGACGTCCCTCCTCGAGCCCTCCGGGATCCTGTCGAGCCTCAGGTAGCCCCTGAGGGCCTCCGAGAACCTGCCGTGGAACGCCCTCTCGACCTCCCCCAGGAGCCTCCTCCTCTCCTCCTCGCCGAGGCTCCCGAAGCCCCTCCTCGCGAGCTCCTCGACGAACCTCCTGCTCGCCTCGAGGGCCTCCGCGGCCTCGGG
>CALKCU010000063.1 GCA_938083005.1 uncultured Sulfolobales archaeon
GAGTTCAGGAAGCTGGTCGAGGCTATGCTGTCCGTGCCGCAGATCAGGGCGAGAGCCTCGGGCACGGGCGTCCTGACGAGGAGCGAGGCGAGGGCCCTCAGCGTCGTGGGCCCAGTCGCGAGGGCCTCAGGTCTCTACAGGGACGTCAGGAAGGACTACCCCTACCTAGCCTACCGCAGAGTCTCCTTCAAAGTACCGCTCTACACGGAGGGCGACAACCTGGCGAGGCTCCTCGTCAGGGTCGACGAGGTATTCGAGAGCATAGAGATAATCAAGCAGCTCATCGACATGCTCCCGAGCGGTAGCATCGCGGTCGAAGAGTACGAGATATCCCCAGGGAAGAGAGCCGTCTCGTCTGTCGAGGCACCGAGGGGCGAGGACGTGCACTTCGTGATCACCGGAGTGGGGAGACCGTATAGATGGAGGGTCAGAGCGCCGACGTACCAGAACATACCGGCCCTAAGAGCCATGCTCAGAGGAGCCCCGCTTGCCGACTCTCCGCTCACTATAGCCAGCATAGACCCCTGCTTCTCGTGCACCGACAGGGTCCTAGTGGTGGACCTGAAGACCGGGAGGAGAAGTGCCCTCAGATTGAGGTGGGGTGCCTAGCTTGTCGGTCGCGAAGATACTCGAGATAGCCGCTAGGGTCGGGAGGGTCACCAGGAGATACCCCTACCAGCCGCCCCTCCTGACGCCGGAGTTTAGAGGCTCCATACGCGTAGACCCGTCGAGGTGCTGGGGGTGCGGGGCTTGCGTGAGGATCTGCCCGCCGAACGCTCTCACTCTCAAGCCCTCTGGGAAGATGGTCGCGCTCGAGTACTTCGTGGGCAGGTGCATCTTCTGCGGAATGTGCGCCGAGGTGTGTCCAGCGGGCGCTATCGAGGTGACCAAGGAGTTCGAGCTCTCAGCGACGTCGATCGAGGACCTGAGGACGAGGCTGGTCCACAGGCTGACCCGCTGCTCGGTCTGCGGGGCACCCACGTGGACCGAGGCCGAGCTGAGAGCCGTGGTCAAGGCTTCGCCCATAACCGAGGAGTACGCTGCTATATGCCCGGAGCACAGGAGGGAGAGGTTCGCCAAGGCGGTGGCGCTCAGGCTGGGTGCGGGAGAATGAGCAGAGTGAACGTAGCTAGGGCGCTGAGGGCCATCAGGAGGAGCATCTGGGTCTTCCACCTCAACAGCGGGTCCTGCAACGCGTGCGACATCGAGGTCCTCGACGCTCTGACGCCCTACTTCGATGTGGAGAGATTCGGAGCGAAGCTGGTAGCCTCCCCCAGGCACGCCGACGTCATACTGTTCACCGGTCCCGTCACCAGGGAGTCTCTGCCCAAGGTAGTGAGGGCCGTCAGGGCTATGCCCAGGCCCAGGCTGATACTGGCCCTGGGGTCCTGCGCGGTCGGCGGGGGCATATGGTGGGACACCTACTCAACGATCGGAGGCTTCAAGAAGCTGGAGGAAATCCTGAGGGAGAGTGGCATCGAGGTGGACAGAGTAGTCTACGTGCCGGGCTGCCCCGTCAGGCCGGAGGCGATAATCTACGGGCTGCTCCTCCTGCTGGGGGCTGTGGAGCAGAAGGCTAGGGGGTCCGAGGTGGCGGTCCCTGAGGGCTGAGGTGCTCCTCTGTCGCGTAGAGGTGCCGGAGTTTTCGACCTACAGGCACGTGTACGCAGCGGTCTCCACGTGCGTGTCCAGGGGAGTTTACGATCTCGGAGCTCTCCCGGAAGACCTAGCGAAGAGGCTGATGGAGAGGGGCGAGGTCGTCCTAACGGAGGTCTCAGCGGAGCTCTCCCGGCTCACCGGCATCGACCAGCTGGAGGACTACCAGTACCTGAGGATAGTGCTGCTCAAGGAGTAGGGGTGCGACCCGGAGGGCTCTACGGCGCCAGCAGCGACGCGACGACGTGGCCGATCACCGAGAACGCGACGACGTGTGGAACACCGTAGCGGGAGGCCAGGAAACCGCCGATCGCGGACCCCGCGGCGCTCCCCAGCTCTAGCATTACTCTGTAGAGAAACGTCCCCTGGCCCGCCGAGGACCTCACGTAGGCGTTGTAGTTAGACGTGTTGAAGACGTTGAACAGCACCGACGCGGCCAGGAGGAACGCTACCGCCTGCCCCACACCGCCTAGGTGTAGAGCGGCGGGGATTAGCGCGGCTCTGGACAGGCCCGAGGCCAACGCGGTTAGCCTACCGGCGGACACTCTCGAGACGAGCGCTAGGGCCAGGGCCGACGCGAGGGAGGAGAGGGCGTAGACCAGTACAGTGTCCCTCTTGCCAACGTAGCCCGAGAGCAGGCTCGGGACTAGGATAAAGAGAGCATCGGAGCTGGCTACCAGGACTAGCGCGGCCAGCAGGGGTCTGTAGCTGGGGACGTCCCTCCAGGTCTCCCACCTCAGCTCCAGAGCGCTCGAGGAGCTCAGATCCGCCTCCAGCATCCTCGGGAGCAGAGACGTGAACTTCACGTAACCGTATATCCTCTCCAGCTGCCTCGCTACTCTGAAGAGGGTTCTCTCGACGGGGATGAGCACCGGGGGGAGAGAGGCTGCGTACGCTATCGACACGGCGACCGCGAGGACCGGGACCCGCTGCGCTGTCAGGAAACCGTAGTAGGCTGCCGCGAGTAGCAGCCCCCTCACCGCTAGGGTCGCGTAGCTGGAGAGGTAGTTGCACCTCGACCAGTCCTCGTAGCTGACGTACTCGAGTATCGTAACGCTGGTGGCCGTCTGCCCCAAGGCCACCGACGCGGCGTGCAGGACCGAGTAGGCTACCACGGCATACGCCACACTCGTGGACCCCCAGACCGTGAGGACGGCTAGGCATAGGAGGATCGAGGAGGCGAGAGCGGCCGGTCTATTGAGACCCGCCTCGACAATCCTCCCCGAGAGGAGGTTGGAGACGATAAAGACTAAGCTCCAGGCGGAGCTGGCTACGCCGAGCGTGAGGGGGTCCGCGCCCAGCTCTACGGCTAGGTAGAGGAAGAGCCACAAGTCGGTGAACGAGAGAAAGGCCAGGTAGAGCGACGACGATGCTAGCCACACTCTCGATCCTATCGGAACACTTCGCCCCGTCCGCATTTAAGGTAGTAACCACTTTACCTTTAGGATAAATGGTGCGGCCGCTACTACGGTACGGTGCTCTAGAGCCTTGAGGGCTACGCGCGGCAGTACTCGGTACTGGGAGCTGGTCTGCTGCTCTGCCGCAGCGCTCCTCGCGATGGTGCTCGCCGCTGCCGCTTTGCTGGACGCTGCGGAGCTGTGGGTGCTTCTTTCGGCTCTCGGCGAGGAGCTAGCCTACGTGGGGCTCGCTCTCGCACTCATGTACCTCTTCGACTACGAGACGGGAGTGATGGTGCTAGCCGCCCTCCTCTCCTCCGGCTCTCTGAACATCTTCCTGAAGCACCTCCTCAACATCCCGCGGCCACCGCCGGAGCTCTGGAGAGCGCCGGCCACGGGCCCCGGCTTCCCGAGCGGCCACGCTCAAATCTCAGCCACTTTCTGGTCCGGGGTCTCAGCAACTGCGAGGAGGCTGTGCGTCTCGGTGCTGTCCGCGGTGGTGGTGTTGTCCGTAGCGACCTCCAGAGTGGCCCTCGGAGTCCATAGCGCGCTCGACGTAGTCGGCGGGACCGCCATCGGGATCGCCGTAGCCTCGGCTTCAGTTTCCCTATTCAAGCACATGGGCATCGAGGGAGCGGCGCTATCGCTAGCCCTGGTCAACGTAGCGCTGTCCTCCCAGAACCTGGCGTCCGGTCACGAGGTCAGCACTTCCGCCTCCCTTCTGGGGCTCGGGATAGGCGTGCTCGTGTCGGTGCCCTTTATGAGGAGGTCCGCTGAGGCTCTCAGGAGCCTCGGCTCGGTCGCTAGACTGGGCGCGCTGTCCATCGCTCTCGCAGTCTCCCTAGCTTTAGTGCTCACGGTGAGGGGTGCCGACCCGGCGCTCAGGACCCTTGCCTACTCAGTCCTGGGGCTCCTGATAGCGGCGGGACCCGCTCTCCTGAGGGGACCTCGCGCGCTCGGCGGTCGCAAGATATTTTAGCTCCCGGAAGAGCTGGGGGGAGTCCTCCGGGGTGCGATCATGATAGTGGACACGCGTGCGCTACCCGAGTACAAAGTCTCCGGGCCCTACGAGAGGAGTCTGAGGGTGGTGCTCGATCCGAGGCTCGGGAACTACGACAAGGCCACCGTCCTCCTGGTGACGATAGAGCCCGGCAGCACGACGGGACTCCACCAACACCCATCAGACGAAATAATATACATATTGTCCGGTAGGGGGGTTTCGATACTAGTCGACGGAGAGAAGACTGTGGAGACCGAGGTGAGGGAGGGTCACGTTGTGCTCGCCAGAGCAGGGACGAAGCACGAGACCAGGAATACCGGCACCGAGCCTCTCAGGGCTTACTGCGTGTTCATCCCCCCGCCGCCAGCTGAGGGACCCCTCGGAGAAGCTGTAAGGCTAACCATGGCCTCCGGGAGAGGCTAACGCAGCTCGACGAGAGGGGATCGCGAACCTCCCATTGCTATACTCTTTTAGTCTCAGGCTCCTGGATTCTACCTCTGTTCTCCACCGTGCTCGACCAACCGTGCCGGCCTGTTCCCTTTTACCAAAAGCTCGTAAACCTCAGCGTCGGACTCGAGTCTCGACAGGAACTTCTCAACTGAGGCGAGAATATTATCGTAGTGCTCCTCGAGGTACTCCAGTACCCTCTTCACTCCGCTCTCTACGGTGGATTCGTCCACCGGAGTGTACGCTACGCCCTGGGAGAGCTTGGCCGTGGACCAGAGCCTCAGCACCTCGCGGTTGACCAAGCCTCTGACTCCACCTCCCAAGGACGCCACGACGTCCCTCAGGAAGCTATACGCCACGGACTTGACCGAGGACTCGGCGAGCTCCCTCTCCACGTCCTCGGCTCTGGACGTGATCGCCCTCTTCACGTAATCCCCGTCGAGCCCGGAGAAGTACGTCCTCGCGGCCATCTCAACGAAATCCGTCGACAATACGTCGGCGAGCCTCATACCCCCGAGGAGCACGTGGAGCATTATGTAGCCGCTCGACTTGGCCGACCTAACGAACCTCTCAACAACCTCGTGCTCCGCTGCCGGCACGTACTCCCTCAGACTCCTGCTCAGCAGCAGAGCCTCGACGAATTCCGGCTCGAGGGGGTCCACCGCTACCACCCTTCCGCCCAGCGCTAGTGAGGGTACCGAGGGGACCACGGTCCGCAGTAAGGTCGGGTTCCCCGGGTTCAGCGGGACTATCTCGAGAGCTCCGTGAAGCCCCCTGTCGACCAGGTGCCTCACGACCTCGTAGCTCGAGGGGCAGTAAGCGTGAACCAGGAGCTTCAGGCCGCTCAACGTCCCACGCATTGGGAGCACCCCCGGGGTGTTTCATTCGGGGACTAGCCTTATACCGCGCCCCGGCTCTATGTGAAGCCTGAAAGCCTTCCTGTAATGATCGGTCATTCTCATCTTCTTCACTATCATGTACCTCACCACCTCCCTAGTCCTCTCGACGTCCTCCATCCACAGGTGGAAGACCCCGTCTGCTATGTGCTCCAGCCCGAACCCGAACGTGCTCCTAGTGGTCATAGCGTACTGGGACACTAGGTAAGCAGTCACGTTCTCCCTGTGCAGCGACACCTTGAGGTCGTAGCTGTACTTCCTGGCCATGGCTGGCTTGTCGGCCCAGAAAGCGCTCACCGAGTCTACGACTAGCCTAACGTGCCTCGCTACCCCTCTTCCCCCCTCCCTCAGTACCCCGAGGATCCTGTAGGCATCCCTAACCGCGGCCACCAGAGTCTGGACGTCGAGGGCCGCGTACCTCCTACCCCCCTCGTGCTCCTGCTCCTCGCTGAGCTGCCTAGCCACCTTGAGGAGCCCGAATATGTCTATCACTACAATCTCGGGAGGCTTTTGGGGTTCCCAGGTGCTCGACACGTCGTAGATAGAGCGGCTCTCGAAGTCCATGCCGAGCTGCCTGGCCTGCCTGACAACGTCCCTGAACTCCGCCTCCGTGGTCACGTAGACGACCGGGTCCCCCGCTTCCAGACCGGCCCAGGCGAAGTGCATGCAGAGGATCGACTTCCCCGTCCCGGGCTCGCCGGTGACGGCGACCCAGGAACCCCTCGGTATGCCCCCCTCGAGGGCCTCGTCCAGCTCCTTCACTCCCGTCGAGATCCTCACTACGTCTTCGCGCGGCTTGACCCTCTTCGACTCAGGGGGAGAACCCCCGACCGACGTAATCCAAGTCACCTCGACTGATCCCTCCGTGCGGGTAATAAGCTGTACGCTCCGCATCGATTCCTCCGCGGAGCCGAGCTCCTCGGCGCTGGGCCCTCATCGGTAGCTACGAGATCTCGCGGCTATCGAGGCGCTCGATGGCGAGCTTATTACTGTGAGGCCTCTCTCTGGACGGACTAATCATGGCGAACGTCGCGGCCGTTGATGTGAGGGAGCTTGTAAAGGTATACCCCGGCGGCGTCAGGGGCGTGGACGGCCTCACGTTCAGGGTGGATAGTGGCGAGATCTACGGGCTCGTGGGCCCCAACGGGAGCGGCAAGACCACGACCTTGAGGATAGTGGCGACCCTCCTCAAACCCACCGAGGGCTCGGTGAAGGTCTTCGGGTACGACGTCGTGCGCGACGCTATGAAGGTGCGCAGGCTCTTGTCCTACCTCCCCGAGGAGGCGGGGGCCTACAGGGACCTCACCGGCCTCGACTTCGTAAAGTTCGTCCTCGGGATCAGGCTGAGGGGGCGGGAGCTGGAGGAGGCTGTGGAGGAGGCCGTTAGGATAGCCGACCTCGGAGCCGACGTCAGGAGGCCGGTCAGAGGGTACAGCAAGGGCATGAAGAGGCTGCTGGCCCTCTCCACGGTCCTGGCCTCGAGGGCCAAGCTGATGATACTCGACGAGCCCACGGCCGGGCTGGACGTTGAGCACAGCATCAGAGTCCGGAACCTCATCGCCGAGTTCTCCAGGAGGGCTGGGGTCGCCGTGCTGATCAGCAGCCACAACATGCTGGAGGTCGAGCACCTGTGCGATAGAGTCGGGATACTCTACAGAGGAAAGCTCGTCGCGGAGGGTCCTCCGGAGAAGCTCAAAGCCGACTACTCGGCGAGGAACCTCGAGGAGGTCTTCGTGAGCGTCGTGAAGGGTGTGAGGGGTGGCTCTCGGTAGGCTCGTAAAGAAGGAGGTAATGGCTGTTCTCAAGAGCCCCGCGTTTGTTGCCATGCTGATATTCATGGCCATCTACTTCGCGATCCTCGGCGGAGCCGTGGGCGCGGCGACCGAGCGGGTAGCGCGCGAGGCGCTCGAGGCCTCGGTGGGCGTGGTCGTCGAGGACCGGGATCCCTTAACTACTAGGGTCCTAGCCGTCGCCAACGCGACTCTCGGGGGTAAGCTGCTGATCGCCGGCAGCGTGGAGGAGGGTCTTCGGAGGTTTCCGGTAGTAGTGGTGGTCCCCGGAGGCTTCGGGGCCTCCCTGCTGGGTCCCAACGCGACGGTCTACGTGTACGGTTACGTAGTCGTGGACAGGATCTCGGTGTTCCAGGGAGCGAGAACCGCGATAGTCGAGTACGTGGCCAGAGCCCTGGGCGAGGTGGCGAGGGGACTCATCGCTGCGGAGAAGGGAGTGAACGTGACCGAGATAGGTAAGGTCGTAGCACTCAGAGTCAAGGCCGCTATCGAGGGCAGAATCCTCGACATGGGATCCGTCTCCTCTCTGCTCGGCTCCACGATGATGCTCACCCTATTCACCGGGATACTGGCGATGATGACGCTCATGTACAGCGCGCAGGCTGTAGCGGGGGAGAAGGAGGAGAAGGCGTTCGAGATGCTCCTCACGCTCCCGGTTAGCAGAGCTACCATAGCCGTAGCGAAGATAGCGGGAGCCGTAGCGGTCTCAGCCCTGACGACCGCGGTATACTTCTTCGGTCTCTCGTACATTATGGGCGCTCCCGTTACCCGGACAGGTCGAGCGGCGGACGCGGCCCCCGCGGTCTGGTCTCCGCAGAGCGTGGTGGAGCATCTGGGGAGCGAGGGCGTAGTGCTGCTCGTAGCGTCCCTCGGGCTGATGCTGCTGTTCTCGGGTGCTCTGGGGCTCCTCGTGGGGGTCCTCTCGGGGGACACCAGGATCGCGGGAGCGGTAGCGGGACCCGTGGGGGCGGTGCTCTACATCGGTCTCATGGCGGCCCAGTTCGTCGGCGTCCCGCTGAGCGCGGAGTCCGCGCTCCTCGGAGCGACGGTCTACGGACTGCCTCTCGCGATAGTGGTGTCGCGGCTCAGCGGAGATAGGGCCGTCGCGCTTCTGGCCGCGGGAGCGGCGTCTGTGGTCGTGGCAGCGGTCCTCCTGGCCGTGGTGAGGATCTTCGAGAGCGAGAGGGTTCTCATCGGAGTATCCCTGAGAAGGCGCAGGAGGGCGTAGACCTGAGTGATGGTGTCCGGGGAACGCGCGCCACCTCTCCCCCGGGCTCCCGAGCACCATTGCTTATATTGCCCAACCCGATGAGCTAGGTGGGATACTGCCGGCAACAGTGGTGGTCGGCGGGTTCTTCGGAGACGAGGGAAAGGGTAGGGTAGTGGCCTACCTGGCCCTCAGGAGGAATATTAGATTGGCTATTAGATGCGGGGCCATAAACGCTGGGCACACGGTCGTCTACGGGGGCAGGACGTGGAGGCTCAGGTCGGTTCCGTCAGCCTTCGTGAACCCGAGCGTCGAGCTCGGGATAGCAGCGGGCGGCCTCGTAAAGGTCGATGTCCTCTATAAAGAGATCGAGGAGACCGGGTGCGCTGGGAGGCTCTGCGTAGACGAGAGGGCTGGCGTAATCGAGGAGGAGCACGCGCTGCGCGAGAGGTCCTCCGACTACCTGGCCAAGACCGTCGGCTCTACACTGCAGGGGGTCGGAGAGGCCATGGTCGATAGGGTCAGGAGAGTCCTTAGGTTGGCTAGAGACGTCCCCGAGCTGAAGAGCTATCTCTGCGACCTCTCGGGAATAGCCAATGAGTATCTAGACGAGGGGCACGAGGTGCTTATAGAGGGCACGCAGGGGACCTTCCTCAGCCTCTACCACGGGACCTACCCATACGTCACTAGCAGAGACACTACGGCCTCGGCCTTCCTCTCCGAGGTGGGAGTGGGGCCCAAAAGGGTCGGCGACGTGATCGTAGTGTTCAAGTCCTACGTGACTAGGGTCGGAGCGGGGCCCCTCAGGGGGGAGATGAGCTTCGAGGAGGCGGCTAGGCTGGGCTGGGCGGAATACGGAACCGTCACGGGTAGACCGCGGAGAGTGGCGCCGTTCGACTTCGAGCTGGCCAGAAGGGCCGTGGTCCTCAACTCGGCTACCGCAGCAGCCATAACGAAGGTCGACGCTCTCTTCCCCGAGGTCAGGGGGCTGAGAGATCCCTCGAAGCTCCCCAGGAGAGTGAAGGACTGGGTAGAGCAGGTAGAGTCTGTGCTTAAGGTTCCCGTTCTGATGCTCGGCACCGGAGAGGAGGTCGAGGACGCTGTCTACCTGGGTGAGGAGGAGTGAGGAGGTTCGACGTCGCAATAGTCGGCGCTGGACCGGCGGGACTCTTCGCTGCGTACGAGCTAGTCGCGCACGGAGTGAAGAACCTCATCCTCGTCGACGCGGGTAGAGACGTGGGGAGGAGATACTGCCCCCTGCTCTCGGTCCACGCCTCCAGGGAGCTCGGGATATCGTGCGCCGGCTGTAAGCCCTGCAACGTACTCCAGGGAGTGGGGGGCGCCGGGCTGTTCAGCAGTGGGGCCATAAACCTCCACCCCCAGATCGGTGGAGACCTAGTGTCCATCCTCAAGAGCTACAGCAAGGCCGAGGAGATGATAAGGTATCTGGACAACGTCTTGGCGAAGTTCGGAGTCCCCGAGGAGTCCCTGAGGCTACCGAACCAGGAGCTAGTCAAGGAGTGGGAGAGGAGAGCGGCCAAGGCTGGAGCGAAGCTGATAGCGCCAGCCCAGAGGAGGTTGGGGACCGAGGAGAGCTTAGAGTTCACTAGGAGGCTCGTCGACTACCTGACCGCCGAGGGAGTGAAGATCGCTACTGAGACCCTGGTAATGAGCGTCGAGAGCGCTGGGGAGGGGTTCGGGCTCGCGACCGACCGGGGGACCATAGAGGCTAGAAGGGTCATTCTGGCCCCGGGCAGGTCGGGAGCCGCGTGGTTTTCGGAGATCTCCAAGAAACTGGGGGTCCGCACGGTACCGGGGCCTCTGGACGTTGGTGTGAGGCTGGAGATCCCTGATTACGTCATGGACCCCCTCGTCTCAGTCATCGACGATCCCAAAGTGATAATGTATACGAAGACGTACGACGATAAGGTCAGAACGTTCTGCGTCAATCCGAGGGGGTTCGTAATAGCCGAGAGATACAACGGCTACGTCGCTGTCAACGGCGTTTCTTATAGGGGGCTGAAGTCGAGGAACACGAACCTAGCCCTGCTGGTCACGGTGCAGCTCACCGACCCGCTGGAGGACACCGTCGAGTACGGCAGGCAGATAGCCATGACCGCCACCAAGCTCGGTGGGGGGAAGCCGCTAATACAGAGGCTCGGCGACCTGCTATCCGGGAGGAGGAGCACGTGGTCGAGGATCGAGAGGAGCTCCGTGGAGCCCACGCTGAGGGACGTGACCCCCGGCGACGTAGGGATGGCCCTCCCCTACAGGGTCGTCACGGACGTCGTCGAGGCCGTGGAGAGGCTCGACGACATGCTCCCGGGACTAGCGTCGCCCCAGAATCTAGTTTACGCGCCCGAGATAAAGTTCTACAGCGTCCGCGCTATCGTCGACGAGTGGATGCAGACGACGGTCGAGGGGCTGTTCGTGGCCGGCGACGGCGCCGGCCTCTCGAGGGGGATCAACGGAGCCGCGATAACCGGGATACTGGCCGCGAGGGGGGTCCTGAGGAGTCTGTAGCCGGCGGTACCCCCAAGGCGACCGGAGCGGGGTCCGCGCTATTCGGGTTAGGTTAGGCGAGGAGGAATCGCCGGGCTCTGCCTTCCCGGAGAGTGGACAGGGGATGGACGCGCTCAGCGCGTCCTCCGCTCAGCCGGGAGGCGATGACGCTGGCTTCCTAGACGGGCCGAACCGAGCCGGCTAAAACCTGCGCGAGCCGAGCCCCCAACTGCCTAGGAGGGCGGGTAGCCGAAGCCCGAACCGGGCACTGATAACTCGGGGCCGGACCAGGGCGGGTGCTCCTCCACCGAGGAGTACCGGTCACTAACCCGGGGGGACGGAGCTCGTGGGACCAGTCGAACGCTCCCCCGCTCACCTAGGAAGCGCGCCCAGCCGGGGCGGGCCGCCCGCTGAGCCCCCTAGCGAGTAATCGAGCAAACGAACCATGGTCGGCTCCGCTCCGTAGCGGGACGGCGGGTTGCGAGGGCGGGAAAATGCTCCTCGGCTCGGGGCTCTCCCGCTCGCTCACAGCGGCGATCTCGGGCGGCCGCTCCCCCGCTCTACTCACCGATCACCACCACGTACCTCGCCACGACGGGCCTTACGCCCGCCGTTCTGTACTGCTCGCTGAGGTAGCTCTCGGCCTTCGTCAACTTATACACGGTCACCCGGACGTCCTCGCCCGGACCGGTGCGCACCCAATCGACC
>CALKCU010000064.1 GCA_938083005.1 uncultured Sulfolobales archaeon
GGCTTCCCGGAGGAGGTCTACCAGATACTGAGCAGACCCGAGAGGGTCCTGATGGTAAGCATACCGGTCAGGATGGATAGCGGAAAGCTCGTGGTCTTCGAGGGGTACAGAGTCCAGCACAACAGCGCCCTGGGGCCGTACAAGGGCGGGATAAGGTTTCACCCCGAGGTGGACCTGGAGACAGACATGGCGCTGGCCCTGGGGATGACCCTCAAGAACTCCCTCAACGGGCTACCCTACGGCGGCGGCAAGGGAGCGGTCAAGGTCAACCCGAAGGAGCTCTCGCTCGGAGAGCTGGAGAGGCTCTCGAGAGGCTACGCTAGGGCCATCGCCCCGCTGATAGGGGACCTGGTAGACATACCCGCTCCGGACGTAGGCACGAACCCGCAGATGATGGCGTGGATGGTCGACGAGTACAGCAAGCTGAGGGGCTACAACGTCCCGGGAGTCTTCACGGCCAAGCCTCCGGACCTCTGGGGCAACCCTGTCAGACTCTACTCCACGGGCTTCGGAACAGCGGTGGCCGGCAAGGTCGCGGCGGAGAAGTACCTCGGGGGGTTCGAGGGCCTCAGAGTAGCAGTCCACGGATTCGGAAACGTCGGGCAGTACGCGGCCTACTTCTCGGCGAAGTTTGGAGCCAGGGTCGTAGCCGTGAGCGACACCTCCGGCACGGTGTACGATCCGAAAGGCATAGACGTCGAGCTCGCTATGAAGGTCAAGGAGAGCACCGGGAAGGTGGTGAACTACCCCGGAGGGGAGAAGATACCGGACCCCGACGCGTCCCTGTACGTAGACTGCGACGTTCTGATGCCGTCCGCTATAGAGAACGTCATTAGGGAGGACAACGTCGACAAGGTCAAGGCCAAGGTGATCTCGGAGGGAGCGAACGGTCCGACTACTCCGGGAGCCGAGAAGGTGCTCTACGAGAGGGGGACAGTGATAGTCCCAGACATAGCCGCGAACGCCGGGGGCGTCATAATGTCGTACCTCGAGTGGGTGGAGAACCTGCAGTGGTACTGGTGGAGTGAGGAGGAGACCCTTAGGAGGATCGAGTCCATTATGGAGAACAATATCAAGAGGCTCATATCCAAGTACGAGTCCCTCAGGGGAGAGAAGGGGGCCGTAACGATGAGGGACGCGGCGTTCGTCGTGGCCGTCGAGAGAATATACAAAGCAATGAAGCTAAGGGGCTGGATATAGGGTCTTTCCCGGACCAGAGCGCTCTCCGACTCTACCCCCGCTTTTTTTGCTTCAGGCCTAACTCGGCTCGGGTGGTCAGACCGGTTGGTGGACGAAGAGCTGCTTGTAGGGGCCGTAGACCTCGCCGTGTCTCAGGGCGCTACCTACGCTGAGGCGAGGTTCCAGGAGGACCTCTCGGACTTCGTGCTGATGAGGAACGGCAGGGTGCTGGCTCTGAGCACCTCCGTAGTCAGAGGGATCGGCATCAGGGTCCTAGTGAGCGGAGCGCTGGGCTTCGCTGCGACCGACAGGCTCGACAGGGAGTCCGTAAGCGCCGTGGTAAGAGAAGCCGTCAGCAGGGCGAGGGCGATCGCTCCCCTCATGAAGAGACCCGTGGAGTTCGACGAGTCTGGGGTGGGGAGGGCCAGCTACGAGGTCGTACCCAAGGTGAGCTTCGAGAGCTTCGGAGTGGAGGAGAGGGTCGAGCTGGGCAAGGAGGCCTACAAGGCCGTCGGCGGAGCGCTGAGAGAAACCAAGCTAGCCACCTTCGTCTTCGGTATGAGAACCCACACCCAGAGGAAGCTCGTGATTAGCAGCGATGGAGCTTACGTGAGGTCGGTGGTCCCCAGGATATCCGTGTGGGCGAACTTCGTCGAGCACCTCCCCGAGAGGGGGACCATCCAGAGGTACGTAGACTTCGGCGCGTCCGGAGGGGTCGAGAGGCTGAAGGAGTGGAGAGTAGTGGATGAGCTCGTACAGGAGGCCCAGAATCTCGAGAAGGTCCTAGTGAGCGGTGTCGAAGCCCCGAGGGAGGAGGTAGAGGTCGTGGTGGGCTCCGAGATAGTCGGTCTCGTTGTCCACGAGTCCGCCGGACACCCTATGGAGGCCGACAGAATACTTGGGAGAGAGGCCGCTCAGGCCGGGGAGTCCTACGTTAAGCCGGAGATGATAGGGAGGTTCAGGGTAGGCAATGAGCACGCGACGGTCATCGAGGACCCTACGATCCCCGGGAGTAGCGGGTTCTACCTGTACGACGACGAGGGGGTCCCCGCTAGGGTCAGGCACCTCTACAGGGAGGGTCTGCTATACGAGCCTCTGCACAACAGACACACGGCCAAGCTCTTCGGCACTGCTAGCAATGGCGCTGCGAGAGCTATGGACTACTCGCGCGAGCCCATCCCCAGGATGAGCAACACTTACCTGAAGCCCGGAGACATGAGCTTCGAGGAGCTCCTGGAGGGCATAAAGCTGGGCGTGTACATGAGGTCCTACATGGAGTGGAACATAGACGACATCAGGTGGAACCAGAGGTACGTAGGCCTAGAGTCCTACCTCATAGTCGACGGGGAGCTCTCCAGACCCGTGCGAAACCCGGTCCTGGAGCTAACGACCAAGGACTTCTACAGCAGGATAGTCGGGGTCGGGAAGCAGCTCAGGTTCTACCCCGGGACCTGCGGGAAGGGGGAGCCTTCGCAGGGAGTCCCGGTATGGTATGGGGGCCCGGACGTTAGGCTCTCGAAGATCAGGCTGGGTGTCGCGGTATGAGCGCTCGAGACGTAGCTGAGAAAGTGCTCGGGGGGCTGAAGGAGAGGTTCGACAGCGTCGTAGTCAAGGTGGTCGACAGAAACGCCGCGATGCTCAAAATATGGAACAGCCAGCCCGGGGTTCTGCAGATGTGGAGAGACGTCAGCGTACACTTACTCCTGGGCAAGCAGAGGAGAGTCACGGTACTGGAGTTTGAGGTCGGGTCGCCCGAGGAGGCGTTGGACGCCGTGAGAAGGATCGAGGACTATATAACCAAAGTCGAGGAGTCCGAGCTCTACGCAGAGCCCCCGGAGCCTAAGGAGCCTGCTCCTCTCGAGGGGGGATACGACAGGAGAATAGTCGATCACCTCTCTGACCCGAGGCCTCTAGCGGAGGCCATGGTAAGCTCGGCCCTGAGCTCGGGGGCCGAGAGAGTTGCCGGGACGCTTGAGCTGGAGGAGGTAGAGGTCGCGGTAACTACGAGTAGGGGCTTCGACAAGGCCTACCGCAAGACCGGGGTCACGGCCCACCTGAGGTCCCTGAGGGGCGAGCTCAGCAGCCACTGGGCCTGGGGTTCCACACAGCTCGATGTCAGGGCCGTAGAAGAAGTTGGGTCCAGGTCAGCCGGTCTCCTGGAGCTCGCCAAGACCAAGGTCGGCTTCACGCCCGGCAGGTATGACGTTATCCTGTCACCTCTCGTAGTAGGGAATCTGATGAACTACGTGGCCTCCATGGCCTCGGGCATGGCGATTCTCCTTGGGATGTCCTTCCTGCTCAAGAAGAGAGTCGGAGACCTCGTGGCGTCTGAGAGTTTCACTCTGGTAGACGCGCCCAGGGACGTTCTGCTGCCCGGCCTCGCGCCCTTTGACGATGAGGGAGTGGAGACCTACAATAAGCCCGTAATCAGCGCGGGGAGGCTGGCCTCGCTCCTTCACAACACCGCTACTGCTAGGATGTTTAAGACGTCGAGCACGGGCAACGCGGGCTGGACTAACCCGAGGCCATGGAACCTGGTAGTCGAGCCGGGTGGCAGTACGTTCGAGGACATGGTGTCCGAGGTCAGGAGGGGCTACGCCATAATGAATAACTGGTACACCAGGCTTCAGAACTACGTGGAGGGGCAGTTCTCCACGGTAGCGCGAGACCTGGTCCTCGCGATAAGGGACGGGAGCATAGAGGGCTACGTAGATAGGGTGAGAATAGCCGACAGGTTCGAGACTCTGCTCAAATCTATCAGGGCTATGGGCAAGGAGGTCTACGACGTGACCTGGTGGGAAGTCAGGATCCCGACGAGGGCCCCCTACATACTGGCGGAGAGCGTCAACCTGACGAAGCCTATAGCGTGAGGACCCCCCGTCCCCGGTCGCACTCCACGGTGGGCTTTTTCCGTCGAGCCATGGCTGCGAGGATGCGCAGACGACGTCTCGTTTATTCCTGGACGAGATCTCCTTAGTGGTAGGAGGAGTTGAGCGCGGAGAGCGGCGCTCCGCTCGAGCAGCCACCGACCCCCGCGGGCTGCGCCATACCCCACGGACGCGCCGCCCGAACCGGTCCCGAGCTAGCCTCGGGCGCGGAAAGCGCTCGACTAGCCTCGGTGCTCGGGCGAGAAGCCCTCTCCGATGGCATCGCGGGTGAGCGGTAGTGATCGCGGAGTCGAGAGTGAGGCTTAGATGCGGAGATCCCGTGGCCTGCGGGGAGCTCGCTGAGTTCATCTCCAGCTTCAAGGGGGCCCGCTCGCCTCAGATAACGTACAGAGTACGGGACGGCATTCTCGAGGCAGCTATCGTCGGACCTCCGAGCGAGGTCGCGCGGGCTAAGAGGGCACTGATGGAGGCCTACAGGAAGTGGAGGGAGATCAGGGAGTTTAGGTCCGGAAGATCGAGCGAGCTCCGCCTAGAGGCGCTACCCCTCCTCACGGGCAGGCCGACAGCTCCCCGGATCCTGGTACAGCTGCTGAGAGCTCAGGGCTACGCGGCTGAGCTACGCGAGGGTGTTCTGACATCGAACGCACCCCCGGATCTCATAGTTGAACTGGCTCGCAAGATATCCGAGAAGATGGAGGGAGTGGCCAGAGACTACCCCAGAGCCACTCACAGCCTGAAGGCCCTCCTAGTCGCTCTGTCAGTGCTCGGCTACGATACCGAGAGCGTGCTCGAGGACCTGAAGCGGGCGGGACTCGTGGAGGAGGATCACAAGCTCAAGCTGAACGCGGAGTGGGGCAGCTTATTAATTAAAGTACATACCTCGAGTCTAGGTGTCGAGAGGGGTGAGGCTGGAGATCAGGAGGGCTGACGAGAGGGAGCTCATAGTCAAGGTCTTTGGGGAGACCCACACCCTTGGCAACCTCCTCGCCAAGTCCGCACTCAAGCACCCCAACGTGAGGTTAGCTGCGTACAGCATAGAGCACCCGCTGGAGGAGGCCTTCGTTTTAAGAATAGTGACCGACGGCAGCAAGCCGGCCGTCGAGGCGTTGAAGGAGGTGATCAGGGGGCTCGTAGACTTGAGCGACGAGCTTGCGAAGAGGCTTAGGGAAGCTCTAGGGATCTCTTCGGAGAGCTAGCGACCGGGCTGCTCGCCGGAGGGAGGCGATGGAGGAGCGTTCCCGCGATCGCCGCCGGGCCGGCGTTCCCGGGGGAAAGAGGGAGGCTAGGATAGCTCTAATCAAGAGGTCGGGGTCTCTGGGCTTAGCTTTGGTCCTGATACTGCGGGGCGCGAAGGGCCCGGAGAAGGTGTTCGTGGTGAGCAGCGAGGAGGAGCTGGACAGAGTGCTGAGGCAATTCTCGGCAACCGCTGTAGAAGTAGACAGACCGGAGTCCGCGCCCGAGCTGCCTGGACGATTGAAGGAGACGGTAGCGAGCTTCAAGGAGCTCCTGGAGCGCTTATCTAGCGAGCTTGCCTCACTGGTGGGGTGGTAGAGGGAGTGAGGTTTTGCCCGAAGTGCGGGTCGCTGATGCTCCCGAAGAGGGAGAGCGGTGGAGCAGTCTTCGTCTGCCCGAAGTGCGGGCACGCGGAGAGGGCCGAGTCGAGCTACAGACACTCCCAGGTGATGAGCAGGAGGAGAGAGAGGACGGTGATAGTCGACGAGAGCGCCGGTCGGATCGGGCTGCCCGTCGCGCGGGGGGTCAAGTGTCCGAAGTGTGGCAACGAGGAGGCGTACTACGAGGTACTCCAGACGCGGAGAGCGGACGAGCCCCCCACGAGGATCTACAAGTGTACCAAGTGCGGGTACGTCTGGAGGGAGTACGAGTAGGTCGGAAGTCTTCTGAGGAGCTTAGGCTGGCTACTTGAGCTCCGCGAGTCTGCGTATCATGTAGATGCTGTGGTCTGCTATCCTCTCGAGGAACACCACCGAGAGGAGGTCGAGCATCAGGCATAGGTCCGCCCGCTCAGACGCCTCCCTCAGGACGCTCGAGAGGGTCTCGTCGACGTCCCTCTCGAGGCCCTCAGCGTAGCTTAGAGCGGCCGCGGACTCAGCTATGTACTGGGAACCTTGGTAGGTCGAGAGCAACCTGATGGATAGGTTGACGAGCGTGAGGGCCGACTGGGACGCCCTCCACGAGTGCCTCAGGTCGCAACTCGGCGCTGCGATGGTGGAGACGGCTCTCACCAGGTCTAGCGCGTACCTGGAGAACCTGAACAGGCCGTACGATGCCTCGTAGAACAGCACGAGGCTATTGAGGTCGGACGCTGCGGGCTGGAAGCGGGCTATAGCTTCGATCACCATCCTCCTCACCCTCTCCTTCAGCTCCCTAGCTTCGGCCGCCCTCCGCGCGTAGTATTCGGGGCTCCAGTTCTTGTTAACGAGGTTTACTAGGACGTCCGAGACCAGGTCGGAGAGCCCGCTCAGCTCCTTCTTGATTTCCTCGACGGCCACGTCTATAGGTCTCACGATCTCACCCGAACCTCCCGGTAATGTACTTCTCCGTGAGCTTATGTGCGGGCCTAGTGAATACCTGCCCCGTGGGACCCACCTCTACGATCTGCCCGTCGTACATAAATGCTACGTAGTCCGCCACTCTGGACGCCTGGAACGGGTTGTGCGTCACCAGCAGCACGGTGACGTCGCGCTTCAGCTCCACTATGAGCCCCTCTATCTCGGACGTGGCAACCGTGTCGAGGTTGGACGTAGGTTCGTCTAGCATCAGGACCCTGGGCCTCATGGCTAGGGCCCTCGCGATGCACAGCCTCTGCTGCTGGCCGCCCGAGAGCTTGGACGCCGGCTGCTCGAGCCTGTCCTTGACCTCTTCCCACAGGTATGCCTTCTCGAGGGCCCACCTGACCAGCTCGTCGAGCTCCCTTCTGGATTTGACGAGCTTGTTGATCTTGGGTCCCAGAGCTACGTTGTCGTATATGCTTAGGTTGGGTATGGGGTTCGGTATCTGGAACACCATGCCCACCAGCCGCCTGACCATGGACGGGTCGGTCCTCGAGTCGTAGACGTCTACCCCCTCGACCACGACATTCCCCCTCACGCTCACGCCCTCGTATAGGTCCAAGATCCTGTTGATGCTCCTCAGAAGGGTCGACTTCCCGCTCCCCGAGGGGCCCATCACGGCGAACACCACGTTCCGTGGCACCTTGAGGTTGACGCCCTTGAGTATGTCCCTGCCGCCTATGCTGACCCACAGATCCTCAACGTGGACTGCGATACCCAAGCCTCTCACCCCGAAGGAGGAGCCTGCTGAACCCGAAGAGGGTCAGGCAGAGCAAGAGGAGGACGAGCGAGGCCGCCCAGCTCAGCTCGATCCAGTTCTCGTAGCCGGAGAGCCCGAGCGTGTACACGGCCAGGGTAAGGCTACCTATGGGTCTGAAGAGGAGGTTAGCGTCGAGCGGGGGATACACGTCGGACCCGAAGGCGGTAAAGAAGAGGGCCGCCGTCTCGCTCACCATCCTAGCTAGCCCCACGGACAGCGCAGCGTAGACGGTCGACTTCAGGTACCTCAGGAGGACGAGGGAGGTCAGGAGCCTGCTAGCGCCCAGGGAGTATATAGCCTCCCTCACGTGCTGCGGGACGGACTTCAGCCCGTCCTCGACCTGCAGGTACATGTAGGGAGCCGAGACCAGGACCAGCGCCACCACGCCCGAGAGGAGGCTGAAAGGCCTGAACCCCGGCACGAGAGCCCTAACGAGGGGTGCTACGGAGGACATCGCCCCGTAGACCGCGATTCCTATCACGATAGTCGGGAACTCCACCATCATGTGGACCAGCAGCCTGGTCCACCTCCCGACGATCCTCTCCCAGCTTCGGATAGCCTCGGCCGTGAAAACTGCCGCCAGCAGCGATATGGGGACTCCGACGGCGAACGCTATCGAGGTCAGGAGCGCCGTGCCGAGGATATGGGGTCCTATTCCACCGAGCTCGCGAGATCCCGGAGCAGCCGGGATGTCGAAGAGTATCGAGGGGAAGTTCCTCGCGATGGCGGCCGCGCCCCTGTAGACCACGGTAGCCATCAGGTGCGCCACCGGCAGGACGGACAGAGCGAACGCTAGGACCACCGCAGCGGTCAGCGCGAGCGACTTGAGAGCCCTCGCGTCGACGAGCCTCATCTCCTCTCACCGTACCTCAGCAGCAGGACGTTCACCGCGAAACCCACGGCGAACATGGCGAGTGCCGCGTAGAACAGAGCGGGGACCATGTAGTAGTACGCCTCGGCGTTTGGGTACTGGTCCGCTATGAGGCTGGAGATGGTGTACCCGGGGCTGAACACTCTGAAGAAGTTCGGGTTGATCGTGTTGCCGACCACCATGGCTACCGCCGCGGTCTCCCCCACCGCGCGGCTGAACGCTATCGCCATGGCCGTCAGCACGGACCTCCTGATGTACCTGAGCTCCAAGAGGATCACCTCGGGCTTCGTGAGACCCAGCGAGTACAGGGCCTCGCGGACGTGCATCGGCACCGCCAGGAGCCTCTCCCGTATTATTGACGAGGCGAAGGGGGTGACCATTATGGCCAGGAGAACGGAGGCCGAGAGAAACGACGTCCCCGCGGGCGACGGAACCCCGAGGACTCCCGAGAGGCCCAGCGCCGATAGAGGCTCCATCAGGTAGCTCCTCAAGAAGGGGGAGAGGACCCTCAGGCCCCACAGCCCGTAGACGACGCTCGGTATGGAAGCTGCGAGGTCCATGAAGTTCTTCACCGCGGGTCTCAGCTTCTGGGGGATAAACTCCGCGTAAGCAACCGCGGATCCCACCGAGAGAGCGAGCGAGATGAGGAGAGCCAGGGAGGCCGTTACCAGGGTTCCCCCAAGGGCGAAGAGGAAGCCGTACTCCTCCCTGGTGGGATTCCAGACGCTGGTGACCAGGGGGTAGACCCCGTCGCGGTGTATGATCGGTAGACTCCTTAGAACCAGGACCGAGACTACGAGGGCTACGGACAGCATGAGGACTACGTTAAACGCCGAGGCTAGACAGAAAAAGTCCGTGGAGCGCTTGGAGCCCACTTCCCCTCCCCCGACCTACCGCGGCGCCACCAGCAGCTCGAGGTACTGGAGGGCCCTCGCCCTGAGCTCCTTCGGCAGCGGTATGAAGCCCTCGACGATGTGCTCGCGCTCCTGCCCCTTCGTTAAGACCCACCTGAAGAAGTCGTAGAGGGCCCTAGCGGTGTCCGCGGGAACGTCCAGGTACATGAACACCACGGGAGTCCCCACGATCGGATACGAGAGCTTGCCCTCCCTGTTCAGGTAGTGCCTGAGAGGCAGCTCGCCCCAGAACTCCTGGGGTCCCGGCAGCTCGAGCGCCGCTCTCTTCAGGGCCTCGGCCACCGTCGTCTCGTTGGGGAACACGAAGTACCCGTCCCTGTTCCTCAGTGCGGCTACCGGGAGCTTCAGCTGCACGGCGTAGGCCGTCTCGACGTAGCCTATGGAGTAGGGAGTGCTCTGCACCTTGGCCGAGACTCCCTCGTTCCCCCTACCCCCCTCGCCCAGCCCGAGAGCGTCCCTCGGCCAGGTGACGGTGTACCCGTAGCCCACCCTCTCCTTCCACTCCTCCGAGACCAGGGTCAGGTACATCGTGAAGAGGGCCGTGGTCCCGCTGCCGTCGCTTCTGTGGACCCCGAATATCTCCCTGTCCGGGAGCAGGCTCCTACACCTCTCCTCCTGGAGCTCCGCGATCCTGGGATCGGACCACTTAATGATGTTCCCCAGGTATATGTCAGCCACCATCCCGCCGGTGAGCCTCAGTACGCACCCGGCCTGGGCGAACTCCGGGAGGTTGTAGGTTATCGCAATGCTACCTGCTATCACTGGCACCTGGATGAACCTCCTCCCGCTCTCCAGAAGCTTCTGGTAGCCGGCCCTAGAGATAGCTACGTCGCTGGCGCCGAAGTCCAGCGTCCCCTCGAGCCACTTGGCCTCCCCGGCTCCGCTACCTATGGACTGGTAGTTCACCGCCGCCCTTCCGCCCGTCTCCTCCATGTAGTCTCTGATCCACTTCTGCATCTGCGGGTTGATGAAGGTCGCTCCGCCCCCCACTATGTAGACCTGACGAGCGGCGGTCTCGGAGGTCGGTGTTCCGGTCGTCGTCGCCGGCACCGCACCGCGCTCCTGGAGCAATAGCATTCCGAGAGCTCCTAGCGCTATCGCTACCAGCGCCGCCGCCACGATCACGCGCGTCGCGCCCATCCTCATATGGCCTGCCACCGAGTATTTGGATCGCGTGAGGTTATTAAGGTTGAATATTTTTGTATATATTCAGTACTGTCTCGTATGTTCTACTATAACGATGGTGGAGGACCGCGAAGAGGGCTAGCTGGCGCGCCTCCTCGAAACGCTTCCGCGCGGGGCCTCTCGGGCTTATCGGTAGAAGTTGTCGATTATGACGTTTGTCGTTACCTCCGCTATATCGGTTATATAGTCGTAGATCCTCATGACATGGTACGCCGCCAGGATTCCGCCCTCCCTGCGAAGCCTGGGGACTATGCTGCGCCTGAAGGACTTCTTGCTCTCGATGAAGTTGACCAGCTTTACTACGGGATCGAAGCCTCGCACGCTCTCGCGAGAACTCACGACGCTCTTGAACACCTCAGCGACCTCGTGGTAGGCCGCCGAGAGGTCTCTGACCTGGAGCGCTAAGTCGGGCTGCTGGAGCCTGGCCTCGTAGACCTCACGAATCAGCTGGACTAGGTGATCCGTGAGCCTCTCCAAGTACCTCGACACAAGCAGCAGGGGGACGAGGATTCTCACTCCATAGAGCCTGGAGTGGGGCCTGTCGGCGGCCTTGTAAAGGGCCCTCTCCACCTCGAACCACGCTCTGTCGACCTCGGAGTCCAGCTCCTCGACGGCGTCGACGTACTCGCTCGGGATATCGGGAACCCTCTCGAGAGCTTCTATAGAGTACCTGAATACCGTCGAGACGCTGTTAAGCTCTCTAAGCAAGGCCTCCACCGGGTCGCTCACCTCACGGATTATCGCTACGTCTACGAAGTTCTCCCCCTCTTCGACTATCTCGTAGCCCGGGGTGTAGCTCAGCAGTGAGAGAACGAACCTCCTCGTAGGCAAGCTTATCCGCTTCTTAGCTAGCAGTCTTATCCTATCGAACCCCAGGACGTAGAGTGATATGAGTATGTACTTCAGGTCCCCCTCGAGTATGGCATCCAGGTCTACGGTGGCCTCCCTCCTCTCGCTCTCGCCGGCCTCCACGACGAGAGCTCTCCCCGCGTACCTGACGACAACCTTGGACCCCTTCTCTAGCCCGTTCTCGTCGCACCAGTCCTTCGGCAGGTAGAGAGCCAAGGACCCGCCCAGCTTCTGGAGGCTTCTCACCTCCTGCCTTACTTCCACATATATCCCACGGTGTGAACATATTGAGGCTAATATTTATAATGTTGCGCGAGCCCGCACGCTAATCCGCATTAGCGCTCGGCTAAGCCTCGGCGGGCCGGGGCTGGCCCTCGCCCGGCACGTGATCGTAGCGCTGGTCACCGCCGTCGGGGCGGAGGCCGAGGTGGACGAGACTCCCGGTACTCTTTCTTTGACCACTGGGGGCTCCCAGTAGTGCTCAACGCGTATGCGATCCGAATTTAGTGCTCGCGACCGCCGTAGCTCTCGGGGTCGCTAGACGACCGTAACTGATCGCCTACCCTCTACGATCCTGGACTCGACGGGGCGAGCGGACCCGCGAGCGTGCGCGTACTACAGTGAAGCCTCTTCGAAAGCACTACAACTATTAGTGCCAGGGATGCTCCCAGCAGGACCCCGATCCCCACGTATGCTGCCGCCACCGCCGGCGCGCTCAGCGCCTCAGTTAAGGTAACCGTCCTGACCCCGCTCGTCCCTTCCCCACAAACAGGAGTAGCGGCGCCCACCAGTGCTGAGGTGGTCGGACCGGCTTCTCTCAGGGAGTCCGCGTAGAACGATGCTAGAGCCGAGACCCTCGCGAGGATGTACACCTTGGAGAGCGCAGCCTCCTGCGTACCCGCCAGCTCCAGGTAGAGCACTAGGCTGATTGGCAGGCATCTCCTGAGAGGCTCGGAGGCGAGCTCCGCGCTTACTGTTCTGTTCAGGGCAGTCACGGTGTTGTTGACGTCCCGGGAGAACATGGAGACCAGCGTGGCGTACCCGTAGGCCAGGGCCTCTACGCCTAGCGAGAGCCTGTCTATGGGCTCCCGGGCTCTCGCCATGAGGTTCATCATCGAGACCATGCTCTCGAAGGTGACGACCGGTATGCTGACCCGCCCCTCGAACGAGACCACGTAGGCGTATATGTTGCGCACCAGGTTCTCCACGACGAGGGCCGAGTCTTCCACATACCCGGTATCCAGGAGACAGCAATCCCCCCCTTCGGTGTACCCTGACTCCAGGAGGAGACTCCAGAGCTCCGCTGTCGTCGCCCTAGAGTCGGCCAGTGCGAGGTAGTACGCCAGTCTATCCACGCGGGACTCCGACAGGGACGCGTTTAGGTGCATCAGGGCCTCGTAGGCCCTGCTCAGGACGGCCACGCGTACGTCCAGGTCCTGTAGACATAGCGCGCCGGCTCTGGTCGGGGATTGCCAGGCGATACGCATAACGCGGTCGACCCTCTCCGTTATGTTGCTTCTTGCCGAGTCTAGCACTCCCGGACCCCGCAGACCCTCGAGCAGGTAGAGCCTCCACAGGGAGTAGGTCAGCGCCCGGAAGTAGGTCGAGGCAGCTGAGTAGAGGTAACCGCGCTGGTAAAGGCTGTCGGCGCGGGAGAGTAGAGAGGCGACCTCCCTCTCCAGCTCGTCAACCGCGGCCTCGGCAGATGCTCTGAGTGAGGGGGGTAAGGAGCTCAGGACCTCCGCCTTTATGGAGTCTCCCGAGCCCATCTCCTCCAGGGTCCTACTTCGGAGGGCCTCGGACCACACTCTCACCCGCCTCTCGACGGCCGGATTCTCGTATACCACCGCTGTATCTCCGCCCGCGGGCCCCGGCGTTCTGTAGGCTCCCCCGGTGAGTATCTGCAGGGCCTCGTGAACAGTCGCGATCGGGACTACCTCGACTCCCAGTCTCCTCCCATAGTCGACCAAGTCCACGGTCACGGTCCTGGTGGTGTATATGGTCACGGGTCCCACGGTCTGTGGAACCACCACAGTCTCGGTATACACAGTCTGACCGTAGGGGACGAGGAAGAGCCTCGCACCCGACCGAGCGGCGGCCTCCAGTTTCGCTCTCAGGCCTCCGACGGGACCTACGCTACCGTCCGGGAGCACCATGCCCGTCAGCACGGCGTCGCCGCGCAGGGGCAGTCCCAGCAGCGCCGCAGCGAACGCCACCGCGGTAGCGGCGCTGGCGCTGGGGCCACCGACAATCGGGGAGTCGGCTCTGATCGACGCTAAGAAGTCGCAGGACGAGAACCTGACGCCGGCGACTCTGCTCGCCACGATAGCCGCTATCCTAGTGGAAGCCTGGAGGTCTATCTGGCTCAGCGGCAGGGTCTCGACGTACACCCCGCCGCTCCCGGGGCAGACGACCAGCACTCTCAGCCTAGCCGAGACCCCAGCGTAGGTGCCGTTGGGTAGAGAAGTCACGGCGACTATCGTCAACTCCCGGACTTCGCGGACCTGGTCAGCGTGGGTCGGTGGAGGCAGACTCAGCGCGAGAATTACCAAGATCAGCCAGCCGACCCGTCTCACTCCCCTCACTCAAGATCCGTGGAGACGCGCCAGTATTTAAGGACCGCCCGGAAAAGTAGGATCCTAGCGGGACTGAGAGTCCGGCCGCGATTCTTTAGAATGCGCGTGGATAGATGCTCGGGGTCCCGCTTGAGGGTCTGCGTGGGCACTCTCAACCCCAGCAAGATCGCGGGAGTGGAGAGGGCGTTCAAGAAGGTCTTCGGAGAGCTCGACATCGTTCCCGTGGGAGCCTCCACGCGTATCCCCCCTCAGCCGATAGGTATTAGCGTGATCGTCGAAGGCTCCAGGCGCAGGGCCCTCGAGGCTCTCAGAGGGGTGCCGGGCTGCGACGTCGGCGTCGGGATCGAAGCCGGGCTCTACCTCCTTGAGGGCAGGGTCTTCGACGTGCAGGTGGTCTGCATCGTGACGGCAGACGGTTCTGAGTCTTTAGGGCTCTCGCCCTCCTTCATGGTGCCGGAGCCCTTCGCCAGGGCCCTGGTTCTCGGCGAGGCTGGGGAGCTCGAGGAGGTGGTCGACAGATTCTTCGGCACGAGCGACGTGGGGAGCAAGGGGGGTCTAATAAAGCTACTCACGCGCTCCCTAGTGACCAGGGAGGACCTGACGTACTACGCCACGTTGATGGCCCTCGTGCCGCTGATGAACAGGGAGCTCTACTCGGTGGGGCGGACCGAAAATCGCTAGCCTCCCGATAACCCCCTCTTCAGTAGGTGCTCCCTGTACCTCCTGTACCTGATCTGCGCCGCCAGTGCGTGCGCGGCTCTCTCGGGGGTCGGATATGTTGGCACTTTCAGGTTGGTGAGGTACCTGATCGCCTCGTAGGCTTCCAGACCTCCTATGATCGCGACCGATATCGGCTTGCGGACTCCGGCGTCGGTGACCGCTCTGTGGATCGCTCTAGCTACCCCCATGGGACTCGTGAGCGCGGTGTGGCAGTAGAGTACCAGGACCGCGTCTATCTCACGGTTCTCGAGGGCCAGCTTGACGGACCTGTAGTACCAGTCCTCGGAGGCCATGCCCGTAAGGTCGACCGGGTTAGCCAAGGACGCGAACGGCGGCACCATTTTCCTGAGCTCCCCCGCGAAGTCTTCCGGAGGCTTCTCGAGATACACGCCGTCGTCTGCCAGCGTGTCGCTAGTCTGGACCCCCGCGCCGCCCCCGTTCGTTATGACCACCACTCTCTCGCCGGAGGGGAGGGGGTTCCAGGATAGGGTCTTCACGAAGTCGAAGGCCTCCTCTACGCTCTTGACCGACAGGACCCCGCTCTGCCTAAACGCAGTCTCGTAGAGCGCGACGTTGCCCGCCAGGCTTCCCGTGTGGCTTGCGGCAGCCTTGGCTCCGGCCTCGGTCCTGCCGGACTTTATGACTATGACGGGCTTCCTCATGGAGATCTTGGACGCGACGCTGACGAACCTCCTACCGTCGTTCACCCCCTCCATGTATATCAGGACCACCGAGGTGTTCGGGTCCTCGTCGAAGAACTCCAGCAGGTCGGCGTCGTCGATGTCGGCCTTGTTGCCGACGCTCACGAGTGCCGAAATCCCTATGCCCTCGAGTATAGTCGAACCCATCAGAGCTATGCCCAGGGCCCCGCTCTGAGTGATAAACGCCACGTTTCCGGGTATAACGTCCCTGGGTCCGAACGTGGCGTTGAGCCTCACCGGAGTGTAGACGTAGCCGAAGATGTTAGGCCCCAGAACCCTCATCCCGTGCCTTCTGGCCCTCCTCACTAGCTCGTTCTCCAGCTCCACGTTCCCCACTTCCTTGAATCCGGAGGCTATGACAACCGCATGCTTGACACCAGCCTTGCCAGCGTCGTCTATGACTTCGAGGACCTTGGCGCTCGGAACCGACACTACGACCACGTCCACTCCGTCTGAGATCGTCGAGACGGCGGGGTAGCACTTCAGCCCGAGTATCTCGTCAGTCGCGGGGTTTATCGGGTACACTCTTCCTCTGTAACCGTACTCCACCATGTTCTTCAGGATCAGGTGGCCGATCTTAGTTGGGTCCCTGGAAGCTCCGGCGACTGCTACGCCCCTGGGGTTGAACAGGTCCTTTAGTGAGCTCACGGCTTCTCACCTAAAACGACTCTAGCATCAACTATTAAAGCACCCCTTCCCCGCGGGTACAATATGACCGGGTTCAGGTCCACGGCCTCTACATCCTCCAGCTCGCTAAGCATCGACTCTAGCCCGAAGATCACCTTCTTCAGGGATTCGAGGTCTCGAGGCGGGGAGCCTCTATAACCCTCGAGGACCCTGTACGCCCTTATCTCCCTAATCATGTCCTCCACGTCGGCCTCTGTGAGCGGTGCTACCCTGAAGCTCACGTCCCTGAGGACCTCGACGAAGATCCCGCCCAGCCCGAACATGACCACGGGACCGAAGACGGGATCCCTGGTAGACCCCACGATCACCTCCAGGTCCTGGGGGACCATCTCTTGGATGAGTATGCCGGCGACCCTCGCCGTCGGGGCCCTAGACCTGACGTTCAGCATTATCGTACTGAACCACTTGCGGACCTCCTCTTCCGAAGAGAGGTCGACTTTGACGCCACCAACGTCAGACTTGTGGACGATGTCTGGGCTCACTATCTTAAGGACCACCGGGTACCCTATCTTCTCCGCCGCGCTGACAGCCTCGTCCTCGTTGGTGGCTAAGGCAAACTTAGGGATCGGGAGCCCGTAAACCCCGAGGAACTCGTAGGCCTCGTGCTCGAGCAGCTTGTTCCTCCCCTCCTCGAGGGCCCGGTATATCAACTCCCCGACTGCCGTCATGCTGTCGCCCGGATACCTCTCAGGTCCATGCTTAATAGCTTTACTGCGGGAGCAGCGACCGAGCTCACCGAGCTACCTGGGCCTCCGCTCCCCGCTTGCTCATTAAGTACTCGTACGCAGAGTACGCCGCCACCGCCCCCTCAGCGACGGCCGTCACCACCTGGTCGAACTTCTTCTTATAGGGACCGCCTGTGCAGTCTCCGGCGGCGAACACCCCCTCTACGTTCGTCTTCTGTCCGGGCCGCGCGAGAACGTAGCCGTGCTCGTCCAGCTCCAGCCCAACGCTCTTCAGGAACTCGACCGGAGGCTCTGCCCCTACCTCGATGACTACCCCCGAGACCCCGACCTCCCTCTCCTCGTTCGTGAGGACGTTCCTGACCCTGATCCACTCGACCCTGTCGGTCCCGCCTATCTCGGCGACCACGGAGTTCAGGAGTAGTTCTATTTTCGGGTTCTTCCTGACCAGGTCGACGTACACCGGGAAGGCCCTGAAGCTGTCCCTCCTGTGGACGAGGTAGACCTTCGATGCGTAGGAAGCGACGAGTAAGGCCCCCTGGAGGGCGGCGTTCCCGCCCCCTACGACCGCTACCTCCTTGCCCTTGAACATGGGAGCGTCGCACGGAGCGCAGTAGCTCACTCCCCGCCCCATCAGCCTGTCCTCACCGGGGACTCCGAGCTTCCTCCTCAGGCTGCCGACTGCTATTATGACCGACTGAGCCCTGAAGGTGCCCGACCCCCGCGAGGAGATCTCGAAGTGCTCGCCGACCCTCTCGACCCTCACCACTCTATCGACGAGCACCGGGACCCCGTACTTAGCTATGTGGGACTCGAACCTCTTCGCTAGCTCGGGACCGGGCACGTCCTGTATTCCGATGTAGTCGTCTATTACTCCAGCATTGTTCAGGGTCCCGCCGACTTCCTCCGAGATTACTAACACCTTGAGAGCGAACCTAGCAGCGTAGAGCGCCGCCGAGAGCCCGGCCGGGCCTCCGCCTACCACGATTACATCGAAGAGCTCTCCAGGCGCTACTCTAGCCGGGAGCCTCAGCCTGGGCGCGAGCCTCGAACCCCTCTCCACGAGTGCCACCGCTCTAGTGGTCCTTCCGTGTAGAAATAAGAGCCCCCGGAGCCCCTCGGCCTCGGGAGTCAATGCTTATATACCCCCGGGTAGAGGAGAGACTGACGCGTGATCAAGACAGGTGGTAGGGTGCAGAACCTATCGGGAAGCTCTAGAACGACAACGATATACGTCGGGCCAACCCTCGACGACGTATTCGGCGCCGCTACCCTCGCCGCAGCTCTGAGCAGGAAGGGTTACAGAGTGTACGTAGACCTGCCGGTTAGAGAGGAGCTAAGCAGTCTGAGGATCGTTGGATCCTACGCCGTTGGGATACAGCCGAAGAGCGGGGTCTCAATCATGAACTCCATAGCCATGATATACAGCAAGGCTAGGAGGATGGGCTACGTCTTCAGGTACGACAACAACGGGAACGGCGAGATCCTTATGAAGCTTAGCGCCGTGGGGTCTACGACGGAGGTCGTGAAGGAGTACCTGACCACGATCAGCGCCGACGTGGAGGTTCCCAAACAGCTTCTGGACGACATCATAGCCGTGAACAACGGAGGTCTGGAAAAGCTGAGCAAGATAGGGAGAGTGCTCTACGGCGTTTACAGGCTCAAATCCAGCGACAAGGGCGTTAGGGCTATGCTTTACAACTACGCCTACAACTCCGTCCTAACGGGGAACCTGAAGCTCCCGAAGGAGCTGCTACTTCTCTATAATGAGTACGAGAGGTCCCTCAGGCTGGTGGAGGAGTTTGTCAGGAGCGACAAGTTCATGACTATAGGCCCCTACAGAGTGGCGCTGCTGTCCTCCGAGCATGGCGACGAGTTCGTAGCCCAGAACATCGACTACCTCAAGCCCTTCGCCTCGGAGATCCTCGCGCGCGCATGCCGCCAGAGGAGCCCGGCGTTCCTCATCTACGAAGTGAGCCCGGGCGCGCACGAAATCAGGGCGTGCGTTAGGTACAACGTGAGCATAGCCAGGGTCGTGAGCTCGATCCCCAAGGACTTTCTAGACAAGGTCAGGATCTCGACCTCGCCCACGTCAGTGCTAATAGAGTTTACCGACCCCCGGGAGGCTGGTCTCGACAAGGCTCTCGACGTAGTCACCAAGATGATAGCCGGGCTAACCGGGCCGTGACTGCGAGCCATGAGCGCGACCTTCGCCCTGATATCAAGGAAGGTCTACACCAGCTTCAGACCTCTGAGAGTGGTCCAGGGGCTGGTTGTACACCGCGGGAAGGTGGTCTACTCCGGGAGCGGGGGAGAGGCTGTCGATAAAGCCAGGAGGCTGGGCGGCGACGTTCTAGAGCTGCCCGACTGGACAGTAATCCCGGGTCTGGTGGACTCTCACACTCACGTAGACTCCCTAGGGCTTGCTCTGAACTCGGTCGATCTAAGGGGGGTCGGCTCCATCGAGGAGCTGAAGACCGCGGTGAGGGAGTGGTCCGCGGGGAGACCCGGGTGGGTGTTCGGGCGAGGCTGGGACCAGGAGAGGTTCAGAGAGGGCAGGTTCCCGACCCGCTGGGACGTAGACGAGGCCGTCGGGGACAGACCGGTCATACTCATCAGGGTCTGCGGACACATGGCTCTCCTGAACACCGCCGCTGCGGAGGAGCTGGGAGTCGAGGAGCTAGCTAAGGAGAGGCTGGTCAGGAACGAGGCGGGTGAGTTCACGGGGCTCGTGGTCGAGGAGGGGGTCGAGGCCGTCATGAGGCAGTTCTGGCACAGAGTGGACGAGGAAACCCTGAGGAGGTACCTTCTGGACGCGGTTAGCCACGCAGTTCGGTACGGCGTGACGACCCTCGGGCTGGCCGGCGCCTCGATCAGAGTCGCGAGCTCCCTCGCAGAGCTCTCACTGAGCGGGAGGCTCCCCGCCAAGGTGATGGTGTACCTGAATCTCGACGCGTTCAGGAGGTTCTCCGAGCTAGACCTGAGGGCGCCGATGTTCTTCGGCAAGAGGGTCGGGATCGTGGGCGTAAAGCTCTTCGCCGACGGCTCCCTGGGGGCCAGGACTGCCTACCTCACTGAGCCCTACGAGGACGCACCGGAGACCCGCGGCCTGAAGCTCCTAGGTAGGGAGGATGTGGCCGGTATAGCCTCGCGGGCGGAGAGGCTGGGCTACCAAGTTGCCGTCCACGCGATAGGAGACGCGGCCCTGGACGAGGTCATAGAGGGGCTGAGGGGCTTCAGAGGGAGGGCTAGGGTCGAGCACCTCTCGGTGGTCAGGGACGACCAGCTGGTCAAGCTGGGAGAGCTAGGTGTCGCGGGAGTTGTCCAGCCCCACTTCGTCCTGAGTGACTGGTGGGTTCTCAAGAGGGTCGGAGCGAGGAGAGCCGGGTGGGTCTACAGGTTCAAGGATCTCAGCGAGTTCATCCAGATATCGCTATCGACCGATAGCCCGGTAGAGCCCATCGACCCGTGGGAGAACCTATACGCCGCTCTCACTAGGGGCGAGAGCGAGGGGATCGAGCTAGCCAAGTATACCGCGGATCAGAAGCTGTCGATGGTCGACGCCCTCCACTACTACACCTCGGGCTCCGCCCATGCTCTCGGCCTAGAGAGCGAGATCGGGAGGCTCGAGCCCGGCTACGACGCCGACTTTGTGATACTAGCCCAGGACCCCCTCGAGCTGGAGGCGGAGGATGTCAGAAGGGTGAGGGTCGTCGAGGTGTACGTGGGTGGAGAGAGGGTTTATCCTTAGGTACTCCAGGCAACTACCGCTGATAGGAATCGGTGGTCAGGAGAAGCTATCGAAGTCGACGGCTCTAGTAGTGGGAGCCGGAGGCCTCGGGAGCCCGGTCCTCCTGTACCTGGCGGCGGCGGGAGTTGGGAGGATAATCGTCGTAGACAAGGGGTACGTGGACCTGCCGGACCTCAACAGGCAGATAGTGTACGACGAGGGAGACATAGGAAGGCCCAAAGCCGAAGCGGCCGCGGAGAGGCTCAGGAGGCTCAACAGCTCCATATCCGTGACCGGCTATAGCGTGGACGTTGCGGACAGCTCCTTCGAGGAGCTGGCGGAGCAGGCGGACGTGGTCATCGACTGCCTCGACAACTGGCCTTCCAGGCTCAGGCTAAACGACGTAGCCGTGAGGCACTCGAAGCCTCTCGTCCACGCCGGCGTCTGGGGGACCTACGGTCAGGTGACCACAGTGATCCCCGGTCAAACGCCCTGCCTTAGGTGCTTGATCCCCAGCGCTGCTGAGAGCAGAGGGGGAGAGGTCGCCTGCCCTATCACTGGCGCGTTTATCTGCCCGGTCATAGGGTTCACTCCCGCTATCCTAGGCCTCATCGAGGTCTCCGAGGCTCTCAGGCTCATGCTCGGAGAACGCCCGGTCCTAGCTGGAACGCTGATGACGGTTGACCTAAACAGCTTGGAGTTCACGAAGATCAAGGTGGAGAGGAGGAGAGACTGCCCCGCGTGCGGCGGGATCGCTCCGCGAACCGAGGGACCCTCGCCCGGGCACCGCGCGGAGAGCTAGAGGAGCTTCCAGGGGACGTACCTGCCCCTGATCGGCACCTCGTGACCGCACCTAGGGCACCTGTACCTGCCTCCGCTTTGGTCTAGACCGAAATACGTTACTCTGTACCAGGACCTCCGGATGAGGACCTTGCCGCACTCCGGGCATCTAGTCGCCTCGTATTCGGGGTCGCCGACGTTCCCCACGTAGACATACTCTACTCCGGCCCTCGCGGCGGCGTCCCTTATCTCCAGCAGCTTCTTCAGCGGGGTAGAGGGCTCCGACCACCTGTGCGCGGGGTGGTACCTGTTTACGTGCAGCGGCGTCGACGATCCCAGGTAGCTGAGGTGCTTGCCTACTATCCACTCGTAGCACTCCTCGTAGTCGTTAGTGTTCGTCACAACGAGGTACACCATCTCGACGTAAGCACCCAGGTCCAGGGCTAGCCTCGCGTTCCGGAAGATCCTCTCGTGGTCTATCCCGACCAGAGCCCTCCTCATGGACGGGCACCCCTTAATATCCGCGGAGAACCCGTCGACCCCCGCTCCCACGAGAGCCTTCAGAGCCCCCTCGGTGAGGTACATGTTCGTCACGACCATCGAGTACAGCCCGCTCTTCACCGCGAGCTCGGTCGCGTCGATCACGTAATCCAGGTTGACGGTGGGCTCGTTGAAGCTGGCCGAGAGACCCTCGTCGCCCCTCCTCACGGCTATCTCCACGAGCCTCTCGGGGCTGACGTAGGGGTCCTCTACCCGCGGATGCGCGAAGCTCAGGTGGTAGTTCTGACACCACGGGCAGTAGAAGTTGCAACCCCACGTGGAGTACGTGAGCGCCGTGCTGTTGGGCCAGTAGTGGAAGAGCGGCTTCACCTCTATGGGTCTGCTCTCGAGAGCGCTCAGCTTCCCGTAGCCCAAATGGATAAGCCTACCGCCGTCGTTGAGGTAGCTACCGCACGCTCCCCTCCTCCCGGGCACTACCAGGCACCTTCTCTCGCATACCAGACACCTGACCCTGCCCTCGTCCAGGCGCTCGTAGAACCTGGCCTCCCTCACACGCACGCCCTGGTTCGGAGGGTATTAAGCAATCGCGCTGGAAAGCTCCGGGCTAGGCCCCCCTCTTCTCCTTAGTCACGTCCTTAACGCTCTGACACTTGAGCCTCCTCAAGAACTCGTCGAGCTGGTCCAGGGGGACCTTGATCGTGTAGAGGTACCTCTTCGTTCTCGCCTTGACCTTGGCTACGTTCTCCTCGGGCTTCCTCACTACCCTACACTCCTTGGCTCTCTCGGTTATCCTCACGAACTCCTCCGGGTCCTTGACTTCGATCGGCATTCCCGACCCCGCGGGTTCTGGTCTTGACATTGCCGAAGGCTTAAAAAGCTTTGAGCAGAGCTGGGCAGTCACGGCTCGCGGCCCACGCGCGGAGCCGGCAGCGGGAAACCTATTAGGCGTCCGGGGCAGATCCTCGGGGTACCGCACTGAGCGGACTACTCCCAAAGGGCTCCCGGGTTGTGAGCGAGGAGTTCTTGGACCACCTGGTGTACTCCGTGTACAGAGCGGCCAACGAGTTGATGGGTGCGGAGAGGACCTGGGATCTGGTCTGGAGGACTGGCGAGATACTCTACGAGAGGCTGGAAGCTATCCTCGGCCTGGAGTCCGTCGAAGACCCCGTCGAGGCTCTTTCCAGGATAGCCGAGTGGCTCAAGAGCGTGGGATACGTAGAGGAGGCGGAGGTCAGGAGGATTTCCGGGGAGGAGTTCGAGTACGTTATGAGTAAGCCGGCGATAGCGAGGAGCGCGGAGGAGCTAGTGAGGGAGGGCAGAGTGCCTCCCCACATCTCTACGTCCCTCATGTTCGCGGTACTTAAGAAGCGTGGCCTGAGGGCCGAGCTCGGGGAGACGGTCTTCCTGCCAGAGGGGAGAGTAGTTGAGAGGTGGAGGGTGGTCGGGTCTAGACCGGATTAGGTCGCGCCGAGCTCACTGCTCTAGGTGGAAAACGTCCCCGGCCTCGATGTAGCGTCTCGTCCCGGAGGCCTCCACCACCAGCCTGCCCAGCTTGTCGATAGCCACGGCGCGCCCAACGAGTTCCCGGCCGTCCACGGACACTACCCGCACCATCCTACCTATAGTCGCGGAGAGCCTAGTCCAAGACTCGACGACTCTCTCGGGTCTCCCGGAAGAGATGTGCTTGTAGTACGTCCCGAGGCGGGAGAGTACCACGGCCAGAAGAGTCGCCCTGGGCACCGAGGTGCCCACCAGCTCTCGCAGCGACGCGGCCGCGCTCCTGATCTCCGCTGGGATATCGTTGTTGGCGTCCACGCCCACTCCCAGGTACAGGAGCTTCACTCTATCAGCCTCGGCCTCGCCCTCGACCAGTATGCCGCAGACCTTCCTTCCGCCGACCAGGACGTCGTTGGGCCACTTGACGCGTGCGTCGAGACCCAGCAAAACCCTCAAGGTCTCGGCGACCGAGACTCCGGCCGCTAGACTGAGGAGGTGGAGGTGACCCACGAAGTCAGGTCTCACTATCGTGGTGAACCAGAGGCCTCCCCTCGGAGCGTGCCACGGGCGCCCCAGCCTCCCCCTCCCCGAGGCCATCTCTCCGCACACGATCGTCGTCCAGCTGCCGGCTCCAGAAGTTGCGAGATCCCTAGCTAGGTCCTGGGAGGACCTAGCGCACTTCTCGAAGTATACCACCGACGCCTTAGCGCCCGCGGCCGCCAGCAGCTCCCCGGCCCTGGACAGGTCGTCTTCGAGGGGTACGTAGTAACCCGAACCCGCTACGGCTACTACCGGGATGCCCCACCTCCTAAGCCTGTCGACGACCTTGTGCACGTACGCCCTCGTCACCCCGAGCTCCGCTGCCAGGGACTCCCCGCTGACGGGACCGC
>CALKCU010000065.1 GCA_938083005.1 uncultured Sulfolobales archaeon
TGTAGTACCCCCTGGACAGCGCTGCTACTCCTAGGATCGCGGAGAGAGCCGCGACCGCGTACTCCTCTACGTACTCGCGGTACCTCTCCCGGTCCTCCGGGCCCTTAGGGGTTACCGGTACCCTCGGGCGCCTACCCAAAGCGCCCAGGATCAGCCCCTTAATTACTACGGGCGCCACAGCGAGACCTATGGCTGAGGTAGCCCCGAGCAGTCTAAGACCTTCGAGAACCCTGACTCCCGAGGCCTTGAGCGTTCGGAGCACGGTTACGACGTAGAGAAACGAGAACGCGCCGATGACTAGCATCGAGTGGCAGCTCAGCTCCTCCCCGGTCACTAAGGCCAGGGAGGGTATGACTATTGAGGCTGCTAGGGCCGAGAGCCCGGGGAGGTATTGGAGAGTGTACAGCCTAGCCTCGGCCGACCTGAGGAAGCCCGTCTTCCTGTCGAGGTACCTGAAGCTATACCTCAAGCTCTCCACGGATCCGTAGGCCCACTTCAGCTGCTGTATCCTGAAGGCCCTATAGGAGGATGGGACCAGTACCCTCAGAGCGGCTCCGCTCGAGTAGCCGACCCTGTGACCGGACCCCCAGAGCTTCATCCCTATGATAACATCGTCCTGAATAGTCCCGTCCTCCCAGCCTCCAACAGCCCTCAGGGATCTCGCGTCGAACGCCGTCCCGGAGCCGAGGGGGAAGACCAGTAGGCCGAGCGCCTGCCTGCCTCCGTAAAGGGCCATCGCGACTATCTCGGTAGAGAACGCTAGGGCCCTGGCTATCCTAGTGTCCCTAGTCCAGTAGCCTACCCAACGACCTACGCACGCAGCGCGCCCCTCCACGCACTTCAGGAGCTCCTCGAAGAAGCCCTCACAAGGTCTCGCATCCACGTCCAGGATTAGGAGGACGTCGCTCCTCACGACGGTGCCGAGGGCGAAGTTCAGTGCCCCCACACGCCCTCCCCGACCGTCTCGCCTCATGACCTCGACGGGCACGGGCGAGCTCAGGGCGCTCAACCTACTCTTCAGGGCTTCGACGTACTCCTCCCCGTCGTCCGACACTATGTATACATCCACCCTACCCCTGAGGCTCTCCAAACCCCTGACCAAGTGTTTCACACATTCACAGACCAGGTCGATGGGCTCGCTCTTTATCGGCACGACGATGCTCAGAGTCCTGTCCGCGGGGGACCCCGAGGTAGGCGCTCCCCCGGAACCACCGCTCACCAGCAGGTATACGGAGTGCAGAGACAGGAGGAGCATCAATGGAGAGAGGGCCGCCAGCAGAGCTACGTCGACGAAGCTCAACGGAGCCTCCCCTACTTCACTGCCAGGACGGTGAGGTCGTTCACGTTAGTCCCGGTGGGGCCTGTGACTATGGCTCTACTCAGCCTGCTCAGCAGACCGTAGGTGTCGTTATCATCGAGGTATCTATGCGGGTCTAGGCCCGCTCTTAGTGCCTCGTCTACTAGCAAGCCGTCGCATACCCCACCAGCGGCCGGGCTGTTCCCGTCAATCCCGTCGGAGCCTATCGACGCGAGTACCGCGTTGCTCAGACCCCTGGAGCTCAGCGAGAAGCCCACGCATAGCTCCTGGTTCCTGCCTCCGCGACCGCGTCCTCTGACCGTTACCGTGGTCTCCCCGCCCAGGAGCACCATCACCTTCTCGTCGGGCGCCTTGTACCTCGCGATGTGTCGCGCTACCCCGCCCAGGAACCTGCCGACCTCCTTAGCTTCACCGACCATCATCGAGGTCAGTATAGTGGCTCTATAGCCCAACTCCTCCGCTTTTCTCTTCATCTCTCCGAGGGATATCATGTTGCTGGCGACGATTATGTTCCTGACCCTGTTAAGCAGGGGATCGCCGGGCTTCAAGGTCTCGGGCACCCTATCCGACAGACCGTCTAGCACCAACCTCCTGACCCTATCGGGGAGAGCTCCCCACACTCCCCTCCTCTGGAGCACCTCGTACGCGTCGCGGTACGTGGTCGTGTCCGCCTCCGTGGGTCCCGAGGCGATGAACTCCACCGGGTCCCCGACAACGTCCGAGATTATGAGGGAGAAGACCCTGCCGGCTCTCTCGAGGAGCCTGAGTAGGCCTCCCCCCTTGACCAGGCTCAGGTGCTTGCGGACCGTGTTGAGCTCCACTATGTCGGCCCCGGCCTTCATGAGAGCGTCCGTGGTGATAGCCACGTCCTCCAGGGTTAGGGGGGAGCGGGGTATCTCGAAGAGAGCCGATCCCCCGCCCGATATGAGAACTATGACCGCGTCCCCCTCCCTTAGGTTCTCCTCGAGGTACTCGACTAGCCTGCGGCTCGCCTTCAGCGTCTTCTCACCCGGTATCGGGTGCTCGCCCTCGACCACCTCGATCCTCCGTAGCCTCCTCTGGGGAGCTGGGGAGGGGACTATGACCACTCCCCCCGCTATCAGGTCCCCGAGTGCGTCCTCGCATCCTAGGGACATGCCCAGCCCCGCCTTGCCGAACCCGACGACGTGAACACCGCGCGCAGCGTCGAAGCACTCGCTCAGGACGCACACCTCGCTCCCCCTTCTCGAGATCGCTCTCCGCACGGAAGACGCCGGGTCGGCCGCCCTGAGCCCCGCTTCCAACACGTCCAGGGCGTCGGCGTGGAGCTCGGTCTTGATAAGCTCACTGCGGTTCTTTATAAACACGGGAGCCTCCCCGCCAGACACCCCCGCACCCAACCAGTAGGGGGGCTTAGACTAAAAACCGTAAGAGGGATTATTCGGAGAGGTAGCCTATTTTCCTTAGCACCTCTATTGCCCTCTCTACACCCTCCTCGACGCTGTCGGCTCTGACGTTCACCACTATGTTGGTACCCCTCACCTTGAACCTGTACCTCTTCTCACCGGCGTAGACGTACTCCTCGAGCAAGTCCAGCTCGACTACCTTCTTCTTAGTGCTCAGAGCGGCCACCGGAAAGTGTGTGGAGAGCTATCCTATTAGTGTGGGGGTCTCCGGAGGAGTCGTCGCTAGTCCTTCCATTGGGACTCCGTTCGCCTTCTGGATACTTGGCGTCCGGGAACCTCCACCTAGCGGGAGCTTAGCCCCGCGGGTCTGCGGTGGTGCCGAGCTCGGCTAAGCGAGACCCCCTCTGGAGCCCGTCTAGAGTGAAGGGGTAGTCCCTTGAGTAGCTCGAGGCTCAGCTCTCATTGCTTGAGGTCGCCGCGGAGGCCATCCCGTCGTTCAGGGCTAGGGTAGGTCGGGATACGAACCTCTCCTTGAAACACGATAGTAAGAAAAAGCCCGCTCCTCGGCGCTCCGTGAGCGCGAATCAGAAGCCTCAGAGGAGCAGAGACAGCAGGAGAGCGAATATCCCGGTCACCATAGCCACCTTAAGCGCGGATCTCACTCTGATGGCCGCCAGGACCACGTTAGAGCTCCTCGCGATTCTCAGCGCCGAGGCCACCACTACGGCCACCGTGACAACTGCTAGGGGCGCGTACGCTAGGACGTTGTAGATCCCCGAGAACAGGGGGAGTATAGACAGGGCGGGGACGGTCATGAGGATGGCTGAGGCGACCACGGCCGACCTCCTCAGGCCTATCGTTCTGGGGAGCGACCTCACGCCGCGCACGGAGTCCGCGTAGTAATCCTCGATGGTTTTGACGATCTCTCTTCCCAGTAGCAAGGCGAAGGCTATAGCCGTGGGCGTCGCGGCTGCGCTCAGGGCGCCGAGCTCCCCGGTCCTGACATACACAACCAGAGACCCGTAGAGTATCGCAGCACACCCCTCGAGGCTCACGACCACGTTCCCCACTATCCCCCACTCTTTTATCTTAGCCGAGTAGCCGTACACCAGGAGAGCGTTCATGAGCACATACGCGAGCGATAGAGGACCAAACCAGGCTGAGAGAGCGACGCCGACAACGCCTAGAACCAGGGAGGAGTAGAGAGCCTCCCTGAGGCCTACTCTCCCGGAGGGTATCGGTCTATGGGGCTTATTGACTAAGTCCACACCGTAGTCGAAGTAGTCGTTGATCACGTACCCGCCCGCTGAGACTAGGGCCACGACGGCGCTTGCCACCGCGGTGTCCGCGAGATCGAGCGCCCGCTCCACAGCCTTGGAACTCGCGAGGATCCCTAGGACAACGCAGAGAACGGCTGCCACCACGTTATGAGGTCGCACCATCTCTAGGTAAGCGAGGAGCTTAATGCCCGGGCCCCGCCGAGCCTCCGTCCTTCGGCCGCGTTCCCTAGAGCGATTAACACTGCTTTCACCGAAGCCCGCGGCCTGCGCGCTCGGGATGCCCTCGTAGAGCGCGGCGCTCGATCGGTGAAAGCCTTGACTGCTGGACATTCCCAGCGCCCCGAGCAATACCATCCCGCCCGGTTATATCAGTGACTGGAGACCCCTCGGACCGCTAGCCGGGGGATCGCGGGCTCACTTTAGGAAGACTACCCGCCCTGTAT
>CALKCU010000066.1 GCA_938083005.1 uncultured Sulfolobales archaeon
TACCATGAACAGACGCCACGCGACTTGGTACCTCGGGAAGATAAACTCGACTAACCCGTGCGGAGAGCAGCCCCTGTTAGAGTGGGAGTCCTGCAACCTCGGGAGCATAAACCTGGAGAGGTACGTGATCGAGGACCCGGGAGGCAAGCCGACGATAGACTGGAGGTCTCTCGCCGAGGACGTTCGCACGGCTGTCAGGTTCCTAGACAACGTCATATCCGTGGCGAGGTACCCGTTAAAGCAGCTAGCGGCGGCGGTCGAGAGGACCAGGAAGGTAGGGCTAGGAGTCATGGGCTGGGCGCACATGCTGATAAAGCTGGGGATAAGGTACGACTCCCCCGATGCGATATACGTAGCGTACCACCTGGCCGAGTTCATAGCCTACCACGCCTACATGGCTAGCTTAGAACTCGCAAAGGAGAGGGGCCCCTTCCCCGCGTGGAACCCGAGGCTCTACAAACCCCTGTGGCAGACCGCCAAGAGCCTGGGAGAGCTGTTCGCCGAGGCGGGCCTGAACCTCGGCGACGTGTCCGAGCGCGCGAAGGAGATAGCGCGCAGCAGGCCTCCGATCGACTGGAGCCTAGTCGAGAACGAGATGCTAACCCACGGCCTTCGGAACGCGACCCAGCTCTCCATAGCGCCGACCGGTACTCTATCGATAATAGCCGGGACGTCGAGCTCCATAGAGCCGATATTCGCCCTGGCTTTCACCAGGGTCGTGACCGTGGGCACGTTCATCGAGGTAAACAGGCTCTTCCTCGAGGAGCTAAGGCGGTACGAGCTCGACAGCCAGGAGGTCGTGAAGCTCGTCGCCGAGACCGGGTCGATAGCCCACAACCCGTACTTCCCGAGGAGGCTTAGGGAGCTCTTCAGGACAGCCCACGACGTCTCGCCGAGCTACCACGTCTACCACCAGGCGGCGTGGCAGCAGTGGGTCGACGCGGGCGTCAGCAAGACCGTGAACATGGTCTACGAGGCCACGCCGGCCGACGTCCTGGAGACGTTCATACTCGCCTGGAAGCTGGGTTGCAAGGGCATCACGATATATAGAGACAAGTCTAAGTCGAAGCAGGTCATATACTTCGGAGTCAAGATATCGGAGAAGGCCGCAAGCGAGAAGAAGGAGCCGTTGAGAGAAGAGAGGGCCGAGGCGAGACCCGAGAGGTTCAGGGTATCGGCGTACACTCTCAGGGAGGGAGAGGAGGGAGGCTGCACAACCTGCGAGTACTGAAGAGCCTGATCGAGAGGCCCTCGAAGGTCGACCGATTCCTGGGACAACTTTCTGGGGGACGTCCATGAACCTCGCTCGAAACCAGGCTCTTCCAAGAAGTACGTCCGGAGAGTCTCTCTGGGCTGGTCCTCCGCTGCCGAGCGACTCGCTTCTGACTGCTGCTACGAGATGAGCGATAGAGTACTTTCGAGCCCACCTACGTTGATGCTCTTACGTGGACCCCGACCGCGCAGGGGTTACGGTCGACCGGTAAGCCCCCGTTCGTAGTCACATACGCGGTCGAGGTAAAGGCCCCGGGGGATGGCTGAGCGTGCGGAGCCTCGACGTCGTGAGGGACCGGCTTGAAGCGCTTTCCTCCTCGCGCTTACCGACAGGACGACTGCGCGGACCTGCCGATCGACGACGCCTACGGGCTCCCGGACGCCCTGCTCGACCGGGGTGACACGAGGGACCTCGACAGCCCTCCAAGCCGCTCAGGCGTCGGGGTGGGAGGCCGCGGGGTAGGACCCTGCGGCAATTCGGGAGGCTACTATTCCGTAGGAGTCGGACGCGGCTCAGCATCTTAAAGCCGCAGCCCTGGGCCCGCCTTCGAAGGGAGGGAGGTCGGGGCAGAGCTCGCGACCGCTCGTGACATTAGCACGGGCTAAAACGGGGGTCACGAATCAAACGTCGGCGAATGTCCAGAGACTAACGGTGCTCGGGGGAAGACTCACTTCTCCTCCTTGAGCATTCTCTCCAGGAGCCTCTTCCTCTGCTCCCTCACCCAGGACCTTATGGACTCCTCGTAGACTAGGTCCACGAGCTGCTCCTCGTAGGGCACTCCCACGAATGCCAACCGCTTGTTTATAGCCACCGCCGGAACGCTCATGACGTTGTACGCCTCGGCTATGTCCGGGTTCTCGTACGCCTCGACTATGTCCGACACTACCGCCCTGTTGCCGGCTCTGTAGGCTTCGTAGGCTATCATGTTGGCGATTAAGGCCACGTAGGGACAGTACGGGCATGTCGGTGTTACGATCACCTCGAGGTATACGGGGTGCTTGAGCTCCTCTATCCTCTTTACGGAGCGCTCGGAGAGCCCCGAGTCCCCGGTGCTCAGCCTGATTATAGTCTCGATGAGGCCTCTGATCTCCTCGCCAGCCGGCATCCCGGTGTACCTCACGTAGCCCTCCACCATGAGTATGGAGGGGATTCTCGAAACCCCGAACTTCTCAAATAGGTCGTCGTTAACCCCCCTCTCGGCGATCACGTAGTTAAGCAGAGGAGGGTTGGACACGCGGGCACTGGCCGAGGCCAGCGCCTCGACGAGCTTGACCGTGTTGTCGCAGTACCTGCACTTCCTCCTATCACTCTCCACGAACACGTGGAGAGTGACGGGGTTCTTCATCTCCCTCAAAGCCTCGGCAATGGACTCTATGTCGTCGGGTGAAAGGGACACCTCGAACATCTGGTCTACGTCGAACATCCACATGCGCCCTCCCCGGTACGTGAAGCGGGGGGAACTAATAAGTGTATGACTACTACTGGGGACCGTTTCTCTTAACGCTCCTAAAAGCTCGCGGCTGGCCTGACCACTTGGACGCTACGGGAGCCCTTGGCATCCATGAGCATCGCGACCAGGAGAGCTCCCGATGCCCGACGGGAAGTCTGCCAGGAACCCGCCTTGTTTAATACCGGTCGCGATTACTACACACGGATGAGCGGAGTGGATTGGGGGAGAGTGGTCAAGCGCTTGAGCGCCCTCACCCTCGTGGAGGTGGACCCGCAGAAAGAGGAGGTCCTATCGCGGGATCTGAAGAGGATAGTCGAGATGTTCAACGAAATCGCGAGGCTCGAGATAGCCGAGGGAGTGGAGCCCCTCTACACCACGTTCTTCGGGGAGGTCAATCTGAGGGACGACGAGGAGTCCGAGCCCGTGGGAGTCGGGGGCCTAAACCTCTGCGGGGAGAGACTGGAGGACGGGTACCTCAAGTCCCCCAAGACTTTGTGAGAGCATGCTCCCACCGCAGTGTACTCGGCTGGCCTCCACACCAATCAGGGTCTTGAGAGAGAGGGTAGCGGAGGACCCGGACTTCCTCTTTGAGTACATCGAGGAGGTCTATAGGGTTATCGAGAGGCACGAGCCTCAGATCAGGGCCTACATAACCCTGAGGCCGAAGGAGGAGGTCCTAGGGGAAGCGGAGGCCCTGCTCAAGTCTGGGAAACTAGGACCCCTGGGGGGAGCGCTCGTGGCCCTGAAGGACAACATAAGCACCAGGGGGATCAGAACCACCTGCGGCTCTAGGATGCTGGAGAGCTACGTCCCGCCCTACGACGCCACCGTCGTGTCGAAGATCAAGGAGTCGGGAGGCATAATCGTAGGCAAGACCAACATGGACGAGTTCGCTATGGGGTCCACTACAGAGAATAGCGCGTTCTACCCGACCCGCAACCCGTGGGACTACGAGAGAGTACCGGGGGGGTCCTCCGGGGGCAGCGCGGCCGCCGTGGCGGCGTGCGAGGCGACGGTAGCCCTGGGCTCTGATACCGGTGGATCGATAAGGCTCCCGGCCTCCTACACGGGGACCGTTGGGCTAAAGCCTACGTACGGGCTAGTCAGCAGGTACGGCCTCGTAGCCTACGGCAGTAGCCTGGACCAGATAGGGCCCATAGCCAGATGCGTCGAGGATGCGGCCATAGTGCTCGACGTGATCTCGGGACATGACCCCCGGGACTCCACAAGCCTGAGAGTAGAGGTTGGCGGCTTCGAGAAGTACGTGGTCGACGAGCCCTTAAAGAGTTACAGGGTTGTCGTAATCGAGGAGATGATCGGCGAGGGCCTAGATAAAGAGGTTGCGGGAGTGTTTAGCAAAGTGCTAAAGAAGCTCGAGAGTCGCGGCCTGCGCGTGGAGTACAGGAGCATGCCTCTGCTGCGCTACTCCCTGTCGGCGTACTACATCATCGCCATGGCCGAGGCGAGCTCGAACCTGGCGAGATACGACGGCCTGAGGTACGGAATTCAGCCCGAGGTCGAGGCCGTACACTGGACGGACGCCTACGGGAGGGTTAGGACGGCGGGCTTTGGATACGAGGTCAAGAGGAGGATACTCCTGGGAGCATACATCTTGAGTGAGGGCCTCTACGAGGGCTACTACCTCAAGGCTGCCAAGGTGAGGAGACTCCTCTACGAGGAGTTCGTGAGGCTCTTCAGAGAGTACGACCTGGCCGTCTCACCGACCTCTCCAACGCTACCACCGAGGATCGGGGAGGTGATAACGGACCCCATCAGGCTCTTCAGCCTGGACGTGAACACGACCCCGATAAACCTGGCCGGCCTCCCGGCTCTTAGCGTCCCCGGGGGCCTCGCAAACGGTCTACCCGTCGGGGTACAAGTCTTCGGTCCCCCGCTCTCGGAGGGTCCGATACTGAACCTGGCTAGGATCATAGAGGTGTCGAGGAGTGAGTAGCATCACCATCGCGATAGGCCTAGAGGTCCACGCGCAGATAACCTCGCTAAGATCGAAGCTCTTCTGCGGCTGCCCGAGCGACTATAGGGATAGACCTCCCAACGCGAACGTGTGCCCTGTCTGCCTAGGTCTACCGGGGAGCCTGCCGGTCTTCAACAGGAGGGCCCTGGAGAAGGCGGTGGCAGTAGCGCTGGCGCTCAACTGCGAGATCTCGGATAAGCTGTCCTTCGTGAGAAAGCACTACTTCTACCCGGACATGCCTAAGAACTACCAGGTATCCCAGTACGATAGGTACGGCCTCACCCCCCTGGCGGTGGGCGGTAGCTTGACGGTAGAGGTGGACGGCTCTAGGAGAACCGTAAGGATAAGGAGGATCAACATAGAAGAGGACACCGGTAGGATAGTTTACCCGGAGAGGTCGATCCTCGGGAGCAGGTACGCGCTGGTAGACTACAACAGGGCCGGGATAGCCCTGCTGGAGATAGTAACGGAGCCCGATCTCAGGTCGCCCCGGGAGGCCAGGGTATTCCTAGAGAAGCTGGGCTCCGTACTGGAGCACCTCGAGGTGACGGACACGTCCCTGGAGGGGGCGCTGAGAGCGGACGCGAACGTCTCGATAGCTGGGGGGGCCAGGGTGGAGATAAAGAACATAGGGTCGCCGAAGGAGCTGGAGAAGGCCCTCAGCTACGAGATCTCGCGCCAGCTCAGCATAATCAAGTCCGGTGGCACCGTAGAGAGGGAAACCAGGCACTGGGTAAAGGAGAAGGGGATAACCGTAGCGTCGAGGGCTAAGGAGCTCGAGGGGGAGTACAGGTACTTCCCGGACCCGGACTTGCCCCCAATACCCGTAGGCAGGGACCTCATCGAGCGCATCGCGAGGTCTCTCCCAGAGCTGCCGGACTCCAGGGCTAGGAGGATTGCGAAGGAGTATGAAATCGGAGACTACATGGCCTCCGTGCTGGTCCTGCACAAGAGGCTCTGCGACCACTTCGAGGCTTCCTCTAGAGCGTGCGGGAGCCCCAAGCTCATTGCGTCCCTACTGGTCAACGAGCTCCTCAGGTGGGTGGACGAGGCTGGGATGGACATAGCCACCGGGGTCTCCAGGCTGAGCACCGACAGACTGTGCAAGCTTGTTCGGTATCTCGATAGCGGGCTGATAAGCGTCAAGCTCCTCAAGGAGTACGTGAGGCTAGCGGTACTCGAGGACACGGACCCCGAAGAGCTGGTCTTCAGGGGGATGACCGCGATCAGGGAAGCGGAGGAGCTGGAGAGGGTGGTGGAAGAGGTCTTCAGGGAGAACCCGAAGGCTGTTGAGGACGCTCTCAAAGACCCGAGGGCCGTAAACTTCCTCGTGGGTCAGGTCATGAAGAAGACCGGGAAGAGGGCAGACCCTAAGCTGGTCAACGAGATAATAAGGAGGAGGCTGTTTGAGCATGGATCTAGGTAAGTACGTCGATAAGGCCCTCAACGTTATCTCCTCCCCCGGGTCGCTGAAGTCGAGGCTCGAAGACTACGGGAGGGTTCTCTCCGGATCTATGACCAAGTACGGGGAGGTCGTGGTATTCAAGGACGACGCGAGGTACGTGTTCGTGGGAGACGTGCACGGGAGCCTCGAGGACCTTAGAGCAGTACTAGGCAGGTACCGCGAGGAGGACTTGAGGGACGACCGCCTCAGAATGGTCTTCCTCGGGGACTACATAGACCGGGGGGACAACCAGCTGGAGGTTTTAACGACCCTGCTCGAGCTCAAGAGCGACTACCCGGACTCCGTCTTCCTGCTCAAGGGCAACCACGAGGGTGTAGACGTGGTCGTGCCATCGCCCCACGACTTCCCAGAGGAGCTCGTAGCGCGCTATCTGATAAGCGAGGGGCTGAAGATGTACGAGCTCTTCATAAACGAGGTGTTCAAGAGGCTCCACCTGGCGGTGTACTTCAGGGACCGCTTCCTGGCTCTCCATGGGGGCCTGCCCACGTCGACCCTCTACAAGGCCCAGAGCATCAGGGAGTACCTGCTCGGCTCCTCAGGGGAGGCCGTACCGGATGTGGTGATAGAGGTGCTGTGGAACGACCCCATAGAGTCTAGCGAGGAGGCCCAGGAGTCCCCCCGCGGGGCCGGGATGCTGTTCGGGCGCCCGGTCACCGACTGGGTCACTAGGACTTTCGACGTGAGGCTCGTGATACGGGGTCACGAGCCTTGCGCTAGGGGCTACAAGTTCAACCACGGGGGCAGGGTGCTCACGATATTCAGCCGGACGGGCCCTCCCTACTACAACACCACTGGAGCGTTCCTAGAGATAGACACGTCCAGCAGGAACTGGTACAGGTCCCTCGGGGAGGCCCAGGCTATCAGGCTCCTGAGGCGTTAAGCGTTTCCTCCACCAATACCAGTAGCACCTGCGGTACGCGCGGAGCGTGCGGACCCGCTTGCTGCCGCTCGCTAGTTTCCATCGTGTCGTGGATTACGGAGATTCAGGCTTACTCCCGCACTCGCCCCGAGCTGGGGACCCGGGGGTTAGTCTGTTCCCTGAGCTCACGTGGGCTGGGCTCCAGGGTCATGCTCGCGTGAGCGGGGAGGGCTACGCTCTCTCACCACGAACGCAGGCGGGCTCCAGCTCGTATATCAGGGACCTCTTCGC
>CALKCU010000067.1 GCA_938083005.1 uncultured Sulfolobales archaeon
CCCGGCACCACTAGCCTCTTGATCGCGTACTTTGTCACCACGTCGACGGCCCTCCCGTAGTCGGGCTTCTCCCTGAACTCGAGTATCCCGGGCCTCTCCCTCAGCTGCCTCCTTATCTCCTCTATGAGCTCGAACGCTGCGTCGCTTACGGCCCTTATCACTATCGCCGTGAAGAGGGCCGGGATGGCCATCCCGACGAAGAGGCCAGCCACGACCGAGGCGTTGAGCAAGCCGAGCTGGGACATGTCGACCCTGGGCAGCACGCTCACGTACGCCGCTAGCAGAGCTAGCGCGGTCAGAGCGGCGGAGCCTATAGCGTAGCCCTTGGAAACGGACTTCATGGTGTTGCCGGCCGAGTCCAGGAGGTCGGCCACGGACCTTACGTCCTCGCCGAGCCCCGCCTGCTCAGCTATGCCGGCTGCGTTGTCGGTTATGGGCCCGTAGGCGTCGGCTCCGACTATGAAGCCAGTCAGCGAGAGCATCCCGACGGCGGACAGAGACACGCCATAGATGCCGTACCAGAAGCCTCCGACCGACGCGAGCAGGTGGTAGGCGACTAGGGCTGCCACGGCTATCCCGAAGGCCGGGATCGCGACGCTCAGGAACCCGTAGGACATCCCCGAAAGTATCGTGAGGGCCGGGCCCATCCGGGACATCTCGGCCACCTTGACCGTTGGCGGGAGGCCCTTTCTCGTGAAGTAGTCGCTGGTAAGCCCGACCACAGCGCCCGCGGCTAGGCCAGCCACGACGGCGACCCACGCTCTGATCCCGAGCTCCCCGCCCAGGAGGGCTGTGGAGGCGAAGTAGCTCGCGGCGGCTATCACCACTGCCGAGACTAGGCTTGCGAGGGTCAGGGTTCGCGCCGGGTCCCTGACCCTGCTGAGGAGGACCGTGGCTACGGAGGCGGCCGACGCCACCAGCCCAACCGCGGAGACAGCGAGGGGCAGCAGAGCGAGGTCTCTCCAGAAGGCTCCCAGCGCGAGGGCTATGATCATCGTAGAGATTATGGCCTCGACGTACGACTCGAAGAGGTCGGCCCCCATGCCGGCTACGTCCCCGACGTTGTCCCCGACGTTGTCAGCTATGACGCCGGGGTTCCTCGGGTCGTCCTCGGGTATCCCCACCTCCACCTTGCCCACCAGGTCGGCGCCTATGTCAGCAGCCTTCGTGTATATCCCCCCACCGACCCTGGCGAACAGGGCGACCGTCGAGGCCCCGAACGCGTAGTATGCTAGGTCCCTTACGACGTCCTCGGCCAGCCCGAGCGCGAGCGAGAGCAGGGCTACGGCGAACGTTCCCAGGCCCGCGACCGTCAGACCCATCACGAGGCCTCCCCTGAAAGCCACCGAGAACGCCTCCCTCAGGCCGCGCTTGGCGGCCGCGTTGACCGTCCTCACGTTCGCCCGGGTGGCCACGCTCATACCGAAGTAGCCCGCGACCACGGAGGAGGCCGCTCCGAGCAGGAAGATCGCTGGAGGTCTCCAGGGCGCCTGCCTACCGAGGACCAGGTTGAGAGCGAAGATGGCTACCGCCAGGGCCAGGGCTATCGCCGCTATCACCCCGTACTGCCTCCTCAGGTAGGCCCTGGCCCCCTCTCTGATGAACTCGTGGATCTCGACCGCCCTGCCGGCACCCGGAGGGTACCCAACTACCGAGGCCGCTAGGTGTGCCGCGTACGCTAGGACCAGTCCGCCGACCGCGGCGCTCACGACAAGAGCCAGCACTTCTAGCCCTTTCCTAGAGAGCGGGGGAACTCTCTTATAAGCTTTGTTCTTAAACGCTCTAAGCTTTAAGCTCGAGAGTCTTACCGCGGCATCGTCGCAGCGATGACGAGAGACCCTCCGCTGACCGGTGATAGGCGCGCTCTTCTCTGAAGGATCAGTGCTCGAGTCCTCGCTTCATCGATCATCTTCGGCGGATTCATCACCACGTAATTCTAGCCTGGGGCGCTTAAAAGCCCTCCGCCGGCTCTGTCCGCCTTAGCTAGGCAGCTCATCGCGTAGCGGTGGCTGGCGCTAGCTCCGGGCCGAGAACTGTGGAGGGGCCTAGCCGTTACCGCTCGTCGGAACCATGCTCTTCATGACCTCCCTCACGTCTTCCGGTATCTCGTGGCTCGACGTGAGGGCCGTGTCCGTGCAGACGGCTACGTGGGATATGTCGGCCGCGACGCGCCCCGAGGTAGCGTTGTAGACTACGCACCTGTACTTGATGTGCTTCCTCCCCACCTCCTCTAGCCAGACGTAGACCCTTAGCCTGTTGTCCAGCCTCGATGGGGCCCTTATCTTGGCGCTCACCTCTACCGTCGGGACGAAGAGCCCGTATTCGTGTATGAGCCTGCTGTAGCTGATGCCAGCGCTAGCCAGCATCGACATGAAAGCCCTCTCGCAGACCCTCACGTAGTTGGTGTAGTGCATCACCTGGAGGTAGTCGGTCTCGGCGAGCTGGACCATGTAGTCCATCGAGAAAGCTGCCTCCGGCACTCCCTCCGGTCTGGGCCCTCCGACTCCCGGACCCTCCCCACCCCCGCTCTCGCGGGCGGCCCTGAGGACCTCGTCTGAGGAAATCCCGAGGTCTTCAGCGAACCTCGCTAGGTCCTCTAGAGCCCTCCTCCCCGCCTCCTCCTCGCTCGCACCGTTGAAGACGTAGTGGTACTTGACCAGGTCGTAGTAGACTGCCAGGTTCGCTAGGACGCTTTCCCTGTCTAGCTTCTCTATCACTACGCCAGCGTGCACGAGGACCACGTCCCCCGGCTTGGCGTCCTCGAGCGCCACGAGAGCCCTTATCGTGGCACCCCCGACCTCGACCTCCCCCTCTATCCCGTCTACCCTGACGAGCTTCCCCAACACGCCCCAGCACACCCTCTCACACCATCGCTGTAGAGCTCCCCGGGCTTAATAGCAACAGCCTGCGCCGCGGACTAGGGGGATGTGAGTCCTCTCTTAAAAGCAATCGCTGACCGAGTGCTGCAAAGGTGAAACCCTATGGAGAACATTAGCGTAAGTAGGAGGCAGATAGAGCCGATCCTAGGGTTCCCCGGCAGGATACTCGTGGTGCAGAGGTCCACGGGCGAAGTAATAGATGCTCCCGGTGGTGGATGTGAATCCGACGAGTCCGTGGCGAGAGCCTTTGCGATAATCGTGGCAGTGCTGTCATCAATCGGACTCGGCGGGGAGCTTCGCAGGGTGGAGGTGGAGTACGCCGCGGGCCGCGCCACCATCCTGGTGGATCGCGACGTAGTGAGAGTGAGCATAGAGGACTAACCACGGCACATCGACCGAGAGCCTAGGAGTGGGGGGCCTCCGCAGCTGTCCTGGAACTAGGTTCTATAAGGTTCTATAGGTTCTATAACGTTAATTGCGCCAGCTTTTAATAGTCGCGCTCAAGCTATTGCCCGGTGCGAACGACTGAGCACCTCTCCGGTTCCTCTGATAAGAGGGGGAGAGAAGTACGTGATCAGCGTTTTGACCGAGAGGTGCAAGGAGTGCGGCATGTGCGTGACGGTATGCCCCACGAAGGTCCTGGAGATAGGGAGCGTTCGCAACAGGAGGGGCTACAGATACGCCGTCCCAGCGCATCCGGAGAAGTGCATCGGGTGTAGGCTGTGCGAGTACAGCTGCCCGGACTTCGCGATTTTCGTTGAGGTGGGCGCGAGGTGAGGTACGAGTACGTAACGGGGAACATAGCGGTAGCCGAGGCCTCGATGACGGCCGGGCTGAAGTTCTACGCCGGCTACCCTATAACTCCGTCCTCCGATATATTCGAGTACCTCGCCAGGGAGCTGCCGAAGCGAGGGGGGCACGTGGTTCAGTTCGAAGACGAGATAGCGTCCATAAACGCCGCGATAGGGGCCTCCTGGACGTGCGCGAAGTCCATGACGGCAACGAGCGGGCCCGGCTTCTCCTTGATGCTGGAGGCCCTGAGCCTAGCGGTGATAACCGAGACCCCGCTAGTCGTAGTCTACGTCATGAGGACCGGTCCGTCTACCGGCGTCCCCACGAGGTCGGGCCAGTACGACGTGCTCCAAGCGACCTACGGGTTCCACGGAGGTCTCGTTATACCCGTTCTCGCTCCGTCCACGCCTCAGGAGGCCTACGACCTGACCATAAGAGCCTTCAACGTATCGGAGGAGCTGAGGACGCCCGCGATACTTCTCTCGGACGCGGTCGTAGCCCACACGTACGGCAAGGTGGCCATCCGCGAGCGGGGCGAGGTCGAGGTAGTGGACCGCGCGAAGCCCTCGGTGCCGCCCGAGTCCTACAGACCCTACGACCCCCTCGACGGGATCGCGCCCCCAATGGCGTGCTTCGGCGAGGGCTACAACGTCCTGGTGGAGTCTCTGACCCACGACGAGAAAGGCTACTACGCCCCCAGGACGGACGCCCAGAGGAGGCTCATGTGGAGGCTCTACAGGAAGGTAGTTGAGAGCGCCGAGAGGCTCTTCGACTACTCGGCAGCGTACCTCGACGACTGCGAGTTCGCCCTCGTCTCCTACGGACCCACAGCTCTATCGGCACGGGTAGCAGCCAAGCTGCTGAGGGAGGAGGGCTACCGCGCGTGTCTGGTCAAGCTCAGGACGCTCTTCCCCCTCTACGAGAAGGGCGTAAGAGAGCTGTTGAGGGGGGTCGGGAAGGTGTTCGTGGTCGAGAACAACGTAGGCCTCTACTTCAGGGAGCTGAGGGGGGTATTGAGAGACAAGGAGGTCATCAGCGTGCCCCTGATAGACCTAGATGTACCCCCGCCCCAGGAGATAGCCGGGGTGGTCAAGGAGTGGCTGTAGGACACCCCCTGGATCCATACCTGAGGACCGACAGGCTACCGACGATGTGGTGCCCGGGATGCGGGCTCGGGGTGGTCCTGGGCACCCTTCTGAGGGCCATAGACAGGAGGATAAGGGAGGGGCGTCTCAGGCGGGAGAACGTCGCGTTCGTCGGCGGGATAGGCTGCTCTGCCAGGATGACCCTCTACCCTCTCTTCGACTCGGCTCACGTGATCCACGGAAGAGCCATTCCGTTCGCTCTCGGCGTGAAGATAGTGAAGCCCAAGATGAAGATGATCGTGGTCGGCGGGGACGGCGACATAGCCGCCATAGGTGGGAACCACATCCTCCACGCTCTGAGGCGCAACGCCGATCTCCTCGTCGTGATGGCGAACAACATGATCTACGGCATGACCGGCGGTCAGCTAGCGCCGACGACCCCCAGAGGGCTCTACACCACCACTACCCCCTACGGAAACCCAGAGAGGGAGATCAACATGGTGAGGCTCGCCGCAGCCCTGGGAGCGAACTACGTGGCGAGGGGCTCGACGACCCACCCCCAGCTCCTCGAGCAGCTCTTTTACAAGGCACTGGCCAAGAGAGGGCTGGCCTTCGTCGAGGTCCTGTCGACGTGTCCGGAAATCTTCGGTAGGCACATAGACTTCAGGAGCCCCGTCGATCTCTACCTTGAGCTCAGGAAGAGGATAGTGGTCAAGGCTAAGCCATCCGTAGAGGAGAGCGACTACAACTGGGAGAAGGGCTTCGTCATAGGGGAGTTCGTGGACAAAGACGAGCCGGGTTACATCGAGGTGTACCTTGACTATCTCTCTAAAGCCCTCGAGAAACAGCCTTCTTGATCTGCGCGGGTGGTGGAGAGTGAGGCTGGAGATACTGATCGCGGGGCGGGGCGGGCAGGGGATACTGCTCCTGGGTCACGTCCTGGGCAAGGCCATAGCCGAGCACACCGATCTGCACGTGCTCGGCAGCGAGACGTACGCCGCCGAGACGCGCGGTGGCGACTCGAGAGTGGACCTGGTGGTGGCGGACAGGGAGGAGGAGGCCGACTTCATCAAGGTCGTGAGGGCCGACATAGCCCTGTTCATGCACCAACTCCAGCTCGACGCGTACAAGGACCTGGTCGGGGACGGTGCGGTGGTGTTCCTCGATAAGTCGAACGTGACGGAGATTCCCCGAAGGAGCTGGAGGATCTACGCGGAGCCCTACACGGACATAGCCGAGAGGGAGATAGGAACTAGCAGGGTAGCGAACATGGTCGCCCTAGGGCACCTCGTTGGAGTGACATCCATAGTGCCGCCCGAGGCCGTCGAGAGCGTGATCAGGGAGACCGTAGCCAGGGAGTGGGTAGACCTGAACATTAGGGCATTCAGGTACTTCCTCAGGCTGAGCCCGCACCGCCAGACCGAGGAGTAGAGCGGTTTTTAGGCTCTCCAGCGGTGTAACCCCGGGGCGGTTAGTGAAGAGTTACCGCCGCACCGCGATCCTGTGGTTGACGCTGGCCTTGCTAGCTACCCCAGTATCTTCTTGGATAACCCTCGGCAGCAGCGCGTACCTCTACCTTTATGGTGCTACATGGTGTCCCTACTGCCGAGCCTTGGACGAGTTCTTCAGCAAAACGTACGTTGACAGCTACTACTACTGCAAGATAGACGTGTCTGAGGAGTGTAGGAGGGCCTTCGACTCCCTCATGAAGATCATCAGCGCCAGGGTCCCGCCGGAGTACAGGGAGTATCTAGGCTCCATACCCCAGACCTATGTCGTGAGGGACGGGAGGTACCTCATCGCGATAGTGATAGGCGCCGTCACGGACGCTCGGTTCTGGAGGAACGTCTCGTCGATAGAGCCCCGGGAGAGGGTTCTGCTGATTCTCCCGCCGAGAGCACACGAGATACCCATGAGCTTCGCGGAGCAGAGCGACCTGGTGTCGAAATACGTCTTGGTGAGCAGGACCGCCGTCCAGCCGGGCTGGGGACCGGTGCTGAGCCCGCAGACCCTGGTCCCGCTAGCGCTCGTCGCCGCAGGAGGAGCCCTGATGGCGTACGCCTTCGCTAGGAGGAGGAAGTGATGAAGCTCAGAACCTCGATAGCCCTCCTGGTCCTGGCATTGGCAGTCCTGCTGGCTGCCCCCGCTCTCGGGAGCCACGTGTACGGAGTACCGGTGCTCTACAGGGGGTCGATGGTCGGCTGCGCCGAGCAGCCCGGGGACTTGGTCGCCGAGTTGGTGGAGCTTTACGGAGATCGCGTAGCCTACCTCTTCGGGATCAGGGGGTGCCCGGAGTGCGCCGAAATGGAGCGGTACCTCAGGGACCTACTACTCGAGGGGGAGCTCGCTTACGTGGACATCCTGGAGCGCGGGGAGCTCTTCGAGGGGCTGCTGAACTCCCTCAGGGGCTTCGTTGAGGACAAGTATCTAGCCGAGGTTCCCGTGGTCCTCGTCCAGCGCGATGGGTCGCTGGTCCTCGTCTCGATAGGGGTCTTCCGCAACGACACGTACTGGAGGTCTGTCCTCTCCGGGGAGCGCTCGGAGCAGTGCCGGGTCAGGCTTGTCGAGAGGGCGGTGGTGAGCCCGGTCTGGCTTATCGCCTGGGCCCTCGCTCTGGGCGCTGCCTCGGCCCTAAGCCCCTGCGTCCTCTACCTCTACATGAGCCTCGCGCTCTCGGCCTCCGCTGGAGGGTCCCCCTCTAGACTCCTCTCCTTCGTGCTCGGCCTCGGCCTCGGCTACTTCCTCGTGGTCCTCGGCCTCCGCGGCCTCCTCGCGCTCTTCAGACCCTACGCCTGGACTTTCTTCATAGCCTTCGGGATCTACATGATCCTGCACTCCAGAGGATTCCTGGGGTGCCCGGTCGGCGGCCGCGCGTGTCGCGACGTCGGGTTCCCGCGGAGCGGCCCGCTCATCCCCGTCCTGGGCAGCCTCTTCCCACTCCTCCTGGGGCTGGTGGCATCCCTCAGTGCTACCCCGTGCAGCGCCGGCTACTTCGTCCTGCTCCAGGCGACCGCGGACGCCGGCCCCCTCGCTAGTGCTGTGAGCCTGGCCTACGTGGGGGCTTTCGTAGCCCCCTACCTCGCATTCTCGATACTTTCGGGTAGGATCCTCGGAGCCGTGGGGAGGCTCGCGAGCGGGGCACCCCTGGTGGAGCTGATCGGCGGTATCGCCCTGGTGGCCGCGGGAGTCTACCTGGCGCTCGGTGCGTGAGCACTTTCAGTCGGGTGCCGGGAGCGTAGGGCCCTCCAGGAGTGGTCGCGCGACGGTCGACCGGGAAAGCTCTTACCCGGTAGGCCAGGATCTAACCGAGATCCCACTTGCTCTATGAATATAATTTTATAAGCCCGGTTACCCGGGGTGCTTGGTGAAACTGATCAGGCTGCTAGTTCACGTCCTCCTCTCGACCGCCGCGTCCGCGTGGGTCCTGAGGCTCGCCGGGCTCGGTGAGGGAGTGGAGCCGCTCAACGCGTCCTTCGTGGCGTCCGCCTGCCTGAACTGGCTCATGGACTACCTGGGGCACGGGAGCGGGCGCAGATCCCCCGCGACCCACGAGCCTCTCAACGCATCCCTACTCTCGGCCCTCCTCGCGACTGCCGTCGGGGCTCTCTTCCTTTACGACCTCAGGCTCTACGCGGCAGCGCTCGTGGCCTGCGGAATAGCCTACCAGCTCCACCTGCTGCTGGACCTGGTCTCCGGGGGAGTCTACTTGAGGGAGGGGGCCTCCTTCAGGAGGGTCAGCTTGGCGAGGCCTGGGAGGAGAGCGTACGAGGTCTTCAACGGTCTGCTGCTGGCGGTCTCCGCCCTTGCGACCCTCGCTTATCTGCTCTCGGACCGGCTCCGGCCCTAAGCCGGAGACCTCATCGCGCTTCCCGGGTCCTCTAGCGCGGCTTATTACTGCTATCCCGACCCCATAACGCGGCGGAGAGAGTGTCGGTCGGGGAGCTACTCAGGGTCCACGGAAAGCCACCGAGGGAGGTCTACTTCGACCTCGAGAACTCCGGCTACGTCCCGAGGGAGGTCGTGGAGGAGATGATACCCTACTTTAACTCGGTGGGCTACGGCCACCCCTCGATTACCCACAAGCCAGGGTGGGAGGCCTACGAGGTCGTTCACGAGACCAAGGAGCTCCTCTCGAGGGTCCTAAACGCAGGAGGCCTGGGGGAGTTCGCTATAGTCCACAGCGGCACCGAGGCCAACAACCTGGCCGTCCTCGGACACGCCCTCGCTAACAGGGAGAGGAGGGGGAAGATCTTGGTCTCCGCCGTCGAGCACCTCAGCGTTATCCACCCAGCCGAGCTGGCCGAGAGACTCTTCGGGTTCAGGGTCCTCAGAGTCCCCGTCGACGGTGAGGGGTTCGTGGACCCGGAAGTCCTGCGCGAGCTCGTCGATAGGGATACTTCTCTGGTCAGTATCCAGATGGTGAACCACGAGATCGGGACCATCCAGATGATCTCCGAGCTCTCGAGGATAGTCAAGGAGGTGAACCCCTCGACCGTCTTCCACACGGACGCTGCCGACGCGTTCGGGAGGGTACCTATAGACCTCAGGGAGCTCGAGCACGTCGACATGCTCACCATCAGCAGCCACAAGATCCACGGTCCGAGGGGCGTCGGCGTGCTATTCGTTAGGGAGGGGCTCAGGCTGGAGCCGGTGCTCAGGGGACAGCTCAGCTCGGAGAGGCTGTGGCCGGGGGTCGAGAACGTCCCGCTGATAGCCGGGTTCAGGAAGGCCGTGGAGTTAGCCTTCGACGGGTTCGAGTGGCACGTCTCGAAAACGAGGGAGCTCAGGGACGCGCTGGTCCGCGGGATACTCGAGAGGGTCGCCGACGTCCTCATCAACGGACCCTCGGACTTCAGCAAGAGGGCCCCCGACAACGCTAACCTCAGCTTCCTCTACGTGGAGGGGGAGGCGCTGACCGTCGAGCTGAGCCTTCACGGGGTCTACGTGTCCAGCGGAAGCGCGTGTACGTCGAGGATCCTGGAGCCGAGCCACGTGCTCCTGGCCATCGGCAGGAGGCACGAGGAGGCTCACGGGAGCATACTCCTCAAGACCTCCAGGTACCACACTGTGGAGGACGTGGAGTACGCTGTGGAGGTCTTCCCGAAGGCTGTCGCGAGGCTCAGGAGCATAAGCGCGGCCAGGGCCTGAACCGCCCTGGCCCGGAGCCGCTCGCCTCGCTCCCGGGACTTCACTATAACAGCGTTAAAGGCTTATTTCCCCGCTAAGGACAGCAACACGGGGAGGAGCGTGAGCACTCGCATACCGCTGCCCTACACGCCGAAGGTCCTCGAGCTGTTCAGGAGCCCGAAGAACGCGGGTCCCATGGAGGACGCTGACGTAGTGGAGTCCGCCGGGAGTCCCGCCTGCGGGGACATGATAAGGCTTTACTTGAAGGTCTCCGAGAGGGACGGGGAGGAGGTGATCGAGAGGGCGACGTTCGAGAGCTACGGCTGCGCCGCGAACATAGCCGCGGCGAGCATACTGACGGAGCTCGTGGTCGGGAAGAGCATGAGGGAGGCCTGGAGGATCTCGTGGAAGGACGTGGCCGACGAGCTGGGAGGTCTCCCACCTATAAAGTACCACTGCAGCATACTGGCCGTGGGGGCCCTCAAGAGAGCTGTAAGGTCGTACTACGGGAAGGTCGGCAGGAGGCCGGACTGGCTCCCCGAGGACCTAACGATCGAGGAGAGGCAGACACTAGAGGAGGAGAAGATGATCGAGAGGCTGTACTCTGGTCAGGGCTTCAGGATCGCGATCGCTCTCCCGAGGAGTGGGAGCAGTGGCCAAGGTGCTTGACCTCAGGCCCGAGTCCACGTCCTGCACGGACCACCCAATGGTCAGGTTCTTGAACGTGCTGAACAGGGGCGAGGACTCCGAGCTCAAGGTCATAGCCAGGAGGGAGGACCTGCCGATCGGCGTGCTTAAGATGGTCGCTTCGAGGAACGGCTACGAGGTGGTCGGGGTAGAG
>CALKCU010000068.1 GCA_938083005.1 uncultured Sulfolobales archaeon
CGAAGAGCTCGAGGACTCTGTACGCGAAGGTCGATAGGGCTAGCGCCGCGAGGACCAGGTACAGGGACATCCCGGCGGCGTACCTGAGGCTCCTGCTCTCGTAGTACATCGCGGCGATCGTCGGCAGGCAGGGTATGTAGAACATGAAGAAGAACAGGAGACCCACCGCCTGCGGGACCGATAGCCCCAGGGCCTCAAGGGCCTCAGACTCCTCGGCGTGGGACAGAGCCGCCACGGAAGTTATGAGACCCTCCTTGGCTACCGCTCCGTAGAGCAGAGCGAAGCCCACCTTCCAGGAGGACGACGGGTCCACGCCGTACGCGGCCTCCGCGAGCTTGCCCACGGCGGACCCCACCAGCGCGGCGTACGAGCCGGCGGGGTCGTCTACGGGTCCCGCAGGTCCGTAGGACACTAGGAGCCAGCTGACCAGGGACATCGCGAATATCACTGTGCCAGCCTTGACGAGGAAGTGGCGGACCCTCAGCCAGGAGTTCCACCAGACGACCCTCGGGCTCGGTCTGTGGAGCGGAGGTATCTCCATGACTAGCTCCGGACCCTCGCCGGCTCTGAAGACCAGCGTCCTCAGGAGCTTCGAGGTGAGGAGGAAGAGGGCTATCGAGGTGAGGTAGAGCGACAGCATCAGCCCCGCTTGAAGGACTGGCAGACCGGGGAAGACGTACTGGGCGAAGTACATCATGACCACGAGCCTGGCCTGGCATATGACGAACGGGACCGAGCCCGTCACCTGGAGCCTCTCGTGCTCGTCTATCGCTATCCTGGACTGGAGCACCGCCGGAACGTTGCACCCGAGGCCTAGTACGAGCGGGTAGAGGGACCTCCCGGAGAGGCCGAAGGGGCGCACGAGCCTATGGAGGGAGTGGACCATCCTGGGCCCTAGGCCGCTGTCCTCGAGCGCCGAGATCAGGGTCGAGACCACGAGGACCAGCGGAGCGAAGCTCAGGACCAGGCCCACGCCGCCCACGATTCCGTCCGCGACCAGGGTCGCTAGGGCCTCGCTGTAGTCATCTAGGTAGCTCCTCGCGGCATCCCCCAAGAGCGAGAAGCCCCGGGCTAGCAGGCCCGCGAGGCTGTACTCCTCGAGCGCCGCCGCGGCGGGCTCCAGACCCGCCGACCTCAGGAGCACGTTGAGCGGGAACCCCGTGTTCACGGTGAACGCGGCGAGGAATACGAGAAACAGTACGACTAGGGAGACGAGCGGACCTACCATCGGGCTAAGGAACAGCCCGTCCAGGAGGACCGACGCTCTGCTCTCCCGAGCCGACACTCTGACGACCGCTCCCTCGAGAACCTCCGAGGCCTTCCTGTACCTAGCGAACACGGCGACGTCCTCCGGGTACCGACCGTAAACCCTCCTGAACTCCTCCCTCAGCTCCCTAGCTAGCTCGAGGACCTCCCCGCTCTGGATCAGCCCGGCCACCTCCTCGTCGCCCTCGAGGAGCTTCAGGGAGACCCAGGTTCCGCGGAACCCGAGGTCCCCGAGCTTCGGTGCGAGCTTCTCGACATAGGGACCCAGAGGTCCGTAGTCGACGCGGAGGGGAGCGATAGCGCGCTGCCGCCTCGCTACGTCGACGAGAGTGTCTAGCAGCTCCCTCACTCCCTCCCCGGTCAGAGACGAGATGGGGACGACCGGAGCCCCTAGCCTAGCCGATATCTTGTCCACATCGACGTGGAGCCCCTCCTTGTGCACCACATCCCACTTAGTCACCGCGACGACCATCCTCACCCCCATCTCGGCCAGCTCTATGGGGAGGTAGACCGACCTCTCGATGACCAGGGGATCCATGAGGACGAGGACCGCATCGTAGGAGCCCTCGAGCAGGAACCTCTTGGTTATCTCCTCCTCCCGCGAGGTAGCCGCGAGGCCGTAGATCCCCGGGAGGTCCACCAGGCACAGCCTAGTCCCGCGGTGCTCCACCCTCGCGATAGTGCTTTCCACAGTGGTCCCAGGCCACGTCGCGATCCTCACTATCCTCCTGGTGACGTAGGTGAAGAAGGCGGACTTGCCGGTCGAGGGCTGTCCGACCACGGCTACCACTACGTCGCAGTCCCCACCGACGCCTCGCGCGGGACCAGCGCAGCGGTGCTGAAGCACTCAGCGCTCCCGAGCTGAGGCGGCTGGAGGGTAATAAAGGTTTAGACGCGTCTAACTTTTGTCGAGGTTCCGAGGCCTAGCGCTCGAGGGCTCTCCGCGAGTACTCCACGGCCCTGTCTATCAGCTCCCGGCAGTTCCCGAGGTACTTCGACGGGTCCAGAGCCTCTCTGACCTCCTCGGGGCTCAGGTACTTCGACAGCAGCTCGTGCCTTAGGACGGCCTCCTCTAGAGCGACCCCGGACTCCACGGTCCTGGAGACCTCGACCAGGGCTTTGTGGGCCAAGTGTCTCGGCACTCCCTTCTCGACTAGCCTCACGACGAGGGCCTCGGTCATTATGGCTCCCCGGGTCAGGGCCAGGTTCCTGAGCATGGCCTCCCTATCGATGGCGAGCACCCTCAGGAGCTTCAGAGCGTCCTCCAGCATCTGGTCCGCGACCAGCAGTGCGTGGGGCACTAGGATCCTCTCGCTACTGCTGTTCGTCAGGTCCCTCTCGTGCATCAGGGGTACGTTCTCGAGGGCCGCCACGCATAGAGACCTCGCTATCCTAGCGAGCCCGGATATCCTCTCGGCCGTCACGGGGTTCCTCTTGTGCGGCATCGCACTGCTCCCGACCCTGGCCCCGGACTCGTACAGCTCGCCTATCTCAGTCCTCGAGAGCTCCCTGACCTCTAGGGCGAACCTGTCGAGCTGAGAGGCTAGGATTGCCAGGTCGGCCACCAGCTCTGCGAAACCGTCGCGCGGGGCCACCTGGGTCGTTATAGCGTGGGGCTCCAGCTTCAGGCGCTCCGAGGCCGCTCTCTCGACCAGCAGGCCCCTGCCGAGCCATCCCGCCATGGTCCCCACGGCCCCCGATATCTTCGATCTGATCAGCCTCCTCTCCGTCTCGCGCAGCCTCTCGTAGCTCCTCGAGAGCTCGTAGACGTAGTTGGCTAGCTTGAAGCCGAGAGTGATCGGGAGAGCGTGCTGCCCGTGGGTCCTGCCGATCATCAGAGTGTCCCTGTGCTCCACCGCGAGCCTCGAGAGCTCGTTGATCACCTCTGCTAGCTTCCTCCTCACTATCCCGAGGGCTTCCCTCAGGACCAGGGCCCAGGCCGTGTCGACCACGTCGTAGCTGGTGGCGCCTAGGTGAGCGTACCTACCGCACTCCCCGCACTTCTCCCCCAGTATGTAGGCCAGCGACGCGATGTCGTGTCCGAGGACGGCCTCCCTAGCGTAGACCTCGGAGGCGCTGAGCCCCCTCGAGCACTCGAGCAGGGCCTCCGCACACCCGCGCGGAGCTAGCCCCGCCTCTTCCAGGCCCGCCATCATGGCCACCTCGACCTCTATGTACTTCCTGACGAGCTCCTCGACCGTGAAGAGCCTCCTCATCTCCTCCGAGCCGTACCTCCAGTCCAGCGGGCATACCACGCTTAGCCCGCTCAACCGACCTCCCCGGAGGATCGGCTCGAGTGCGGTTAAATGCTGTCCCGCGAGTTGTCGGCGATGCGCGCGGGCCCGCTCGAGCGCTTAGTGGGCAAGCTCAGGCTCCTGCCCGCGTACCTAGCTCTTGCCGTCTTCTACGCGTACGGGCTCCTCTGGACTCTCAAGCCGAGGAGAGTCGAGGACGTGGAGGACGTGCTGTCGCAGTTCTACTACGGCTTCCTAAGGCTGAGGAAGGAGGACGTGGAGGTGATCAGGCTGACGAGGGATGAGCTCGTGACGATCTCCAGGAACCCGTGCCCTATACTCGAGCTCTCGCTGAGGCTCGGGCTCGACACGAGGCACACGTGCAGGGTGGTCTCGGAGACGGTGTGCAGGTTCGTGCTCAAGCGGATGGACCCCAGGCTACGCTTCTGGAGGGACTACGAGCGCATCAGGCCCTACAGCGACGGGTGCCTGGAGAGGGTGTACCTAGCCCCCGCTCCTCCTCCGGATAGGGTTCGGTGAGCACCCGCGGCTTTGCGCGTCGGGGGGCTGAGCAGAGGGTCCGATGAGCTGGGGTGGGCGGTTACCTATAGTGGTCCTCCGGAGCGGTTCACCGCTTCACATGCGAGTACGTCCTCCCCGACCGCCTCGGCGAACCTTTCGGGGCAACCCCCGGGGGGTTCCAGCGCGTCCGGATGAGGTTTTGCATGCCGTTTGCGCGCGTCATCCTTCTAAATCGAAAATTTAAAAGTGGGGCGCGTCCAGCAATAATGAGGAGATCCGCCATGGTCGGACCGGTAGACGTAGCTGTGTTTATCGCGTACCTGCTGGCTCTCCTAGCGATAGGTTACCTGACCTCCAGGTGGACTAGAACGTTCGAGGACTTCTCGGTGGCCGGCAGGAGGATGAGGCTCTGGCTCGCCTTCTCCACGGTCGCCGCGACGTGGATAGGCGGGGGGATAACGATCGGGGTCGCCGGCAGGGCCTACGCGGGAAGAATGATTGGAGCCTGGGGCACGACGATAGGGTTCGGAACAACGCTGCTCCTACTGGGGCTCTTCTACGCAGGTCCCCTGCGGAGGCTGAGGCTCCACACTCTAGCTGACTACTACTCGACCAGGTTCGGGAGAGCATGGATCGGGGCCCTCTCCGGGGTCCTGATGTACGCCGCCTACGTCTTCGCTGTAACGGCCCAGATAGTGGCGGGCGCCGTGCTCCTCTCGACCGTGTTCGGCTGGGACTACAGCGTCTCGGTGTTGGCGAGCGGTGGTGTGGTCATAGTCTACACGGTCATGGGGGGACTGTGGGCGGTAGCCATGACGGACTTCGTCCAGCTCCTGGTGGCATTCTCCGGGATCCTAGCTGCTCTTGCTATAGGCGTGAGCAGGGTCGGAGCGGGGACGCTGGCTTCAGCATTAGAGAATGCCGGAGCGTTCGACCCGAGCATCCTGCTAGCCATAAACTTCTGGGCCCTCGTTATCGTGCTCGCACTGGGAGACATACCGGCCCCGGACCTTATACAGAGGGTGTACGCGTCCGTTGACGATAGGACGGCCAAGGCCTCTTCGATACTCGCGGGCTTCGCGTACTACGCGGCCGGTGCGGTCTCGATAGCGGTCGGGGTAATCATGAGGGTCCTCGAGCCCCAGCTCCCCGACCCCCATCTGGCTTACCCAGCGTTTATAGCATACTTCCTCCCGACGGGTATAGCCGGGCTCACGCTCGCGGGTCTCATGGCCGCCGTGATGAGCAACGCTGACAGCATGCTCCTGGCTCCATCGATAGTGCTGGTCAGGAACGTCGTCGGGGGTCTGCTCAAGAGGGAGCTGAGCGACGTCGAGCTGCTCAGGGCCAGCAGGTACGCCGTGATCGGGCTGGGGGTCCTGGCACTGGCGGCGGGTCTCGCTAGGGCCGACGTCCTCTACTGGCTGACCCTGGCGTTCGACGTGCTCTTCGCGAGCCTCTTCGTGCCCCTCACTCTGGGCCTCTTCTGGCCCAGGTTCAACTGGCAAGGCGCGGCGTCCGCGATAGTCCTCGGTACGGCATCTAGGCTGATCCTCGAGTGGATGCTGATCGCGGAGATGATCGTGGACTGGTGGGTGGCTAGCCTCGGCGCACCGCTGGTGAGCCTCGTCGCCGGGGTCGTCACCGCGCTGCTTACATCGAGTAGGAGCCGGTAGCGCTGAACCTCCTGAGGGTCTACACGCGATTTTATATCCATGTCCAGAAATACCTCTCTACAAAGAGTTTCTGCCGAGTAGGAGGGCTGGCCCTCGGAGCACGTAGCGCTCGGTTAAACCGCTCGAGCGCGCCGCGGGAAGGCTACCAGCTGGGAGGTCTCTTGACGACGATCCTCCCGCACCAGCTCCAGCCAGCCGGGGACAGCAGCTCGTAGACCCTCCTCACGGCCTCGACTACCCTGGACTCCTCGACTCCCGGGACCCCGGCACCCAGGACGAAGACCTCTCTCGTCTCCTCCCGTATAGCCGTCTCGACGCAGTCCCTGTGGGGGTAGAGGTGCATGACCGTTCCCCTGCTGTCGACGAGTATGGGTATCCCCCTCGGCAAAGTCTCGGGTCTGCCGCCCAGGGGGTTGAACGCCTCCCCTCCTCGGCTCAGCGCTAGAGCGTACGGGGGGACCGCCCTGCTCATGTCGTAGAGGCCTATCGGGACGCCGGTGTAGGCGGAGGCTATGTTGCCCGCGTCAACCACGGTGTTTACCCTCGGGAAGGAGCCTCTCAGGCACCTCCTCACGAGGGCCTCGCTCGAGGGTCTGGTCTTGGTGGGGTCTACACCGATCCTCCAGAAGAAGTCTCTGTAGGCCCTGAAGACGGGATCCTCCTTGACCGACTCGAGAGTATAGCGCGAACCGACGTACTTGATCAGCTCCTCCACCTCCCTCTCGAACCCCAGGCGCCGCGGCTCGGTAGCCCAGAGGACCGTGTAGGCCGCGAAGACCCCTAGGTGGCGCAGAGCCCCGTCCACCTCGAGCAGCTCGTCCAGAGAGGGGCAGCGCTCCGTACTCGGCACCGACCAGTGCTCATAGGCTGGGATAAAATCAGCGATCCGCGTGGTCGCTGATGGATGGAGGGTCCCGCGCTAAATATTAGCTCCGAGACCCCTGGTCTATTGACTGATGAAGTCCTCGATCGCTGAGGAGTGATGACGGCAGGGTTTACCTGAGGACGGCGCCGGTCTCGGCCTAGCGCGGTACGATTACGACCCTGATGCTCCCGAGGTCCACTCGACCCGGTCCCGGCGCTATTCTCTCGATAGCCACCGGAAGCTCCCTCATGGCCACGAGATCCTCCTCGGACGGCGGACTCCTCCTGTATGCTAGAGTCGTGCAGTCGGGACCGACTATGGCCGTCGCGTAGAGGCCCTCCATGAACCTCTCCATAGCTGTAGTAGCGTCCCTGTCCGAGGGTACGCAGGAGGTCGGGTGAGTGTGGGCCTCGAGGAGCGCGCCGCTCACGTAGGGGAGCGAGATCCTCCACACGTCCCCCTCGGCCACGTATACGTCGCCCGTCCTCAGCACCAGGAGCACGTACTCCACCCCGGACCGCAAGGTCGTCCAAACGTAACTCTCGAGCTCGGAGACCAGCTCGAGAGCGTAGAGGCTAGCTCTCTCTAGTAGCTCGCTCGGGGCGCTGCCCCCTACACCACTGATGAAGCGCACGGACACTCCGCTTTCTCTCAGCTCTCCGAGCTCGAAGAGCTCCCGGCCGAGCTCGCAACCCCTATAGTAGACGAGCACCTCGCCGTTCACAACGTCTCCGGAGGACTCGCACTCGTACTCAGACGAGATCGAGTAGAGACCGTCGGCCAGCAGCACGAAGGTCCTGAGAGCCCGGGAGCTGTCCGTGCTGAACAGCCTCTCCAGCTTGCTCGTCCGCAAACCGGACACCGCGGGCTAGTACCGCGGTAGATTTAAGCCTTCTCGAGAAGCTGGTTCGGAGAGGTCGTGAAGTATCTAGTGGTGGCGGGCGATAGGCTAGTGCTCCAATTGGTGAAGGCTATAAGGAAGTACGATAGCAGAGCTCACATAACCCTACTACTGACCACCGAGGAGGCCCTGGGAGCCTCCGCGTCCTCCGGCAGTGAGAGAGTTCTCAAGGGGCTCGAGTCGCTGGGGGAGGTCGACCTCAGGTCGACCGACGTAGCGGTGGTCCAGCTCGAGTCCACCAGCGGCTACTGCGAACTGGGTAGGGAGCTGAAGCGCGCCGGGGTGCCCCTCGTCATGGCCTTCACGGTCTCCGAGCGCGCTGAGAACTATAGGGCCTGCGGCTTCGACGTCCTCATACCCGTAGGGTCGTTCATCGAGAGCGCTGTCGGCTCCGTGATAGGCTTCGACTCGTGGGTGCGAATACCCACGCGCGAGTTCGCCGGCATGAGCCTGGAGGTTTACAGGGTCTTCAGGAGGGCCAGGCTCGGGATAACACTGCGGGACATCCTGGTAGAGGTGGGCAGCGCGAGGGGGACTGTAGCCCTCTACGATAAGCACGGCAGCTACGTAACGTCCGGGGACTACGTGCTCTCCGAGGGGGACCTGGTAGTCGTAGCTGCTCCCACGGGGAGGGACCTAGCGAGGACGGTCGAGAGGCTGAACAAGCTTTTCACTCTCGCTGAGAGAGTCTACGCAGCGCTGGAGTCGAGGAGACCTTCGGGGTAGGTGGGGGCCGTGCCGTCCTGGGCGGAGGTGCTCGCCGGCTGGGTGGGAGCCTACCTGGTCAGAGTGCTACAGGCGGCCATAGTGATCCTCGTAGCCTACATCGTCACCAGGTACGTGGATAGGGCCGTATCCCTGATAGTGAAGGCGGAGGAGCACGAGTTCCTGGAGAGGTTTATCATGTTCTTCAAGGCCGTGGTGTACGCGATAGCTATACTGATGGCTATCAGCTTCGTATCCACGGAGCCCCAGGTCTTCGTGGCGCTCCTCCTCACCGTCGGGATTGGAGTGATAGTGATGTTCTCGGACGTCCTGAGGAACCTAGGCTCGGAGCTCTACGTGAGAAACGTCAGGGCGTTCAGGGAGGGGGACTGGGTAGAGATAGACGGCATCCAGGGGAGAGTGTCTAAGATGGGCTCCCTCGGTGTGGTCCTGGAGACCCTGAGGAGGGAGAAGGTCTACATACCGTACGCGAGGATCTCCCACTCGACGGTGGTGAACAGGATGAGCACCTACGGCCTGTCCGTGAGGCTTACGGTCATGATCCCGAAGACCTACGACGCGTCGAAGGCTCGAGAGATCGTGATCTCGTCCCTCGAGGTCGTCAGGGAGGACCTCGTAGTAGAGCCCTCGGTGGTCCTGAGGTCCGCCACGGAGTCGCACTACGTGTTCGACGCGGTCCTGGACGTCATGAACGTGGGTAAGGTGGAGAGGGTCCTCGACAGGGTGATCCTCGAGCTTAAGTCTAGAGACCCGAACGTGGACGTGACGTTCTAGCGGTCCGAGCGGTGTCGCGAGGTTGTCCGAGGAGGAGAGAGCGAGGCTGCTAAAGCTCTGGAAAATCGAGGCCGCGTCGTACAGCTTCTCCGTAGGCATATCGTCAACCATGGCCCAAGCCTACGCCATCAGAGTGCTGAGGTTCGACGTGGAGCTCCTCGGCACCATGGTTCTCGTGCAACTGGGCACGCTCGGGGCCGGGTACCTCCTCGGGTCCCTCCTCGTCTCCGCCTTCAGGACCAAGAGGATGGTTCTCTGGAAAGTCTTCGGGACTCTGAACAGGTGCCTCTGGGCCATGCTGGGCTTCTCGCACAGGCTCCCGGAGGAGCACAGGGTCTGGGCCTTCCTAGCTATGCTAGCCTCCTCGCAGCTCTCCGGCTCGATAGCGGGAGTGGCATCCGGCGACGTGGGAGCGGACCTAGTGGGCAGGGGAAGGGCCTTGAGGTTCTTCAGCTCTCTGAACTCCTGGAACCTGGTAGCCAACAGCCTAGGGCTCGTCCTCGCGACAGCCGTCTTCGCCCTCCCGTCCAGTGTAGAGGAGAGGTACGCGATCGCGTACTCCGCGGCGCTCGCACTCTCTATAGCGTCGTCGACCTTCCTGATGATGTTGAGGGACCTCGAGCCTCCAACCTCGAACAGGTCCCTGGGAGAGGTCTTGAACGATATGGCGGAGGTGGTGAGAAGCAGGGAGTCTTCGTCCTACCTGAAGACCGTTGCTATGTTCACCTTCATAGTCAACCTGCCGGGCGCTCTCTGGGGCTACTACCTCCTAAACGTCCTCGGCGGCGACGAGTCTTGGTTCCCGCTTAGGGCCATCGCTGCGAACGTGTGCCAGTCCCTGGGCTTCAGGATGTGGGGAAGGATCTCCAGCAAGATCGGACTCAGGAGGACCCTGTACGTGGGTATGGCTCTCACCACCCCGATACCGGCAGTCTTCACCTTCCTGCCCAGTCTGCCCGGCCAGGTGGTGCTGGAGGCGTACTCGGGGTTCGTCTGGGCTGCTTACAACCTGGCCAACAACATCTACACTCTATACCTACCCGGGAGAGCGGCTAGGGCCTCCTTCATAGCCGTGGTGAGCCTGACCAGCAACGTTCTGGCCTCGGTGGCTTCTAGGCTGGGAGCGTCGGTGGCTGCGGTGAACTTGCTGGCCATGAGCTCGGTGTTCTACGCCTCGACCGCCGGGAGAGTGGTGGCGGCCCTCATCGCGAGGAGAGCGGTCCCAGAGTTAACGTCCCGGTAGTACTCCGGGCGCTATCAGCACTACCGTGTGGTGCCGGTACCCACCACTGGCGGAACCCGGAACCGCGTGGCCTGTGGTAGAGGATCGGCTGGAACTCGCTGCTTAAATACCCCAGCAAAAGATCTGGCTCGGACGAGAGTCGACCCTCCATGACCAGGAGGTCTGAGAGGTTCGCGTTCGTCGACTTCGGCTCTATATGCTCTGGTTGCAGCAACAACTGCTGCCGGCGCTTTTACGCGGTTCTCCTTCCAGAAGAGGAAGAGGAGTTCAGGGAGGCGAGCTTCGAGGTCAGGACGGAGCTCGGTAGCGTGAGGGCCATAGGTTCAAGAGGTGGGACGCCCTGTCCCTACCTGGACAAATCGGGCCTCTGCTCTATATACCCGAAGAGACCCCTCGACTGCAGGCTCTGGCCCGTGATGATGTACTACGACTTCAGCGCGGGGGATAGGGTCGTGTACCTGGACCTCGACTGCCCGGCCACCGCCACCGGGAGGATACCGAAGGAGGTCGTGGATAACATAGTCAGAGAGCTGGGGAGGGTGGACATCGACGAGGAGTGGTTGAAGAAGTATACCCTCGCTCCCTGGCCCAACAACCTCGTCGAGATAGCCAGGCTTCGCCCCGACAGGCGTTAGCCCGGAGCGGTAATCGAACCTAGGACGGCAGCAAGAGCCTGCCCCAGCGAGAAACACGCGAGAAGCCGAGCGCGTGGTAGCCCGGAGGGTCTCGGAGGAGCGGGAGGACGGGAGCTCTCTACTCGGATCCGCTACGGCTTGAGGGAACGGCTTAAGGGAAAAAGAGCCGAGCTATGGAGCTGGTGCGGGGTCTAACGCGTCACACCGGCAGGGCTGAGAGCAGCGCTACCAGCGTGGGGGCGGCTACCAGCGTCATGAAGAGGACTCCCAGCGACACACCGAGCTTCCAGAGGGCTCCGGACGCCAGGCTCACCACCAGAGTCCCGAACACCCCAGCCACCTTGGCATCGTAGTACGACAGCATTATCACTATAGCTATGAAGAGCCCGTAGAGGGCCTCCGCGGGAACTCTCCTGAACACCGCGAGAGTTATCCTCCTAGAGTAC
>CALKCU010000069.1 GCA_938083005.1 uncultured Sulfolobales archaeon
TATGCCCCGAAGACCGGTCCCAGGGGGCTTCCGACTCCTCCCGATAGCATTATGCCGCCCAGGACGCAGGAGGCGATAGCGTCGAGTTCGTAGCCCCAGCCCGTCCACGGATAGGCGACCTCGAGCCTCGCGTTCATCATAAGCCCGGCTACGGCATAGGTAGCCGCCCGCGGTCGCGAAGTTTATCAGCTTAACGACGTCCACCATAACGCCTGAGTACCTGACGGCCTCCTCGTTGCCGCCGATAGCGTAGGTCAGCAGCCCGATCGACGTCCTCTTGAGCATCACGTAGTTGAGGGCCCCGAACGCGACGAATATCCAGACCATCATGGGTAGGCCGGCGACCTCGCTAGTGAACACCCCGTAGGGGGAGAGCCCTACGATAGGCTGACCCTCGGTCAACACGAGGACGAGCCCCCTTCTGGCTACGAGCGAGGCCAGGGTCGCCACGAACGAGGGGATCCTAGCCTTGGTCACCAACAGCCCGTTCACAACGCCCACCACTACGCCGACGAGTACCCCTACGACCAGCGCCGTTTGGAATGGGAAGCCGTAGACCCTGAACGCCACGGCGGAGATCGTTCCAGCCAGGGCCATGGTGGAGCCGGGCGAAAGATCGATGCTGCCCATGAGTATTACCATGGACTCTCCCAGGGCTAGCAGCGCGAGGGGCGCTGTCTGCAGGAGGAGGATCCTCTGGTTGTAGGGTTCGAGGAACTTCGGCGACAGCATACTCGAGGCCACTACCAACAGCGCCAGGGCCGTGAGGGATCCTCCCAGTTCATGCCCGGTCACCGCTCTTAGCAAAACGCGCAGTCTGCTCGGAACTCTACCCAACTCGACCACCCAGAAGACTTATTATCGTCTCCCTGCTTAGATCTCTGTTCTCCAGAACCCTAACGACCCTCCCGGAGACCAGGACGAGGATCCTGTCCGACAGTGCCAGGGCCTCGTCGACGTCGCTCGTGAGAAGCACTATCGAGTACCCCTCGTCGGCCAGGCTAGCTACGAGCCTCCTGATCTCGACCTTGGCCCCTACGTCAATGCCGAACGTGGGCTCGTCGAGCACTAGCACCTTGGCCCCGGCCTCCAGGGACTTGGCTAGGACCACCTTCTGTTGGTTCCCCCCGCTCAAGTTGGCCACCTTGAAGCCCGGATGCGGTGGCACTATTCTAAGGGACCTTATCCACCTGTCGGCGATGCCTCTCTCGCGCCCCGCCCGCCTGAAGAGACCGAAGGCGGAGATCCTGTAGATGCTCGGCAGTACCACGTTGTCCGACACCGTAAGCAGGGGGACCAGACCCTCTCGCCTCCTATCCTCCGGGATGTACAGAATGCCGAGCTTGAGCGCGTCAGCCGGGCTTCCGACCTTAGCTCTCCTCCCGTCCACGTAGACCTCGCCGGACGCCACGCGCTGCATCCCCACGAGGGCCTTCCCCAGCTCCGTCTTGCCGGAGCCTAGCAGTCCGACTACCCCGAGGATCTCTCCGGGGTACAGGTCGAGGGATACGTCCCCGAGGCTGACGCTCCTCCCCTCGGAGACTGTCGAGAGCGACGTGATACGCAACCTGGGCTGCGCGTGTGCTCGCTCGCCGACGCTCTTCCTGCGGGGGTAGAACTCCTCGAGCTCCCTGCCCAGTATGTGCTTGACCACCTCCGAGGGGGTGGTCTCCGAGACCGGGCTGCTAAACACCTTGAGCCCGTCCCTCAGTACGGTGACCCTATCGGCTACTCGAAAGACCTCTTCGACTCTGTGAGTTATGAACACCATAGATCTGCCCTCCTTGCGCAGCTCCTCCATCACTTCGAAGAGCGCCTCGATCTCCATAGCCGTGAGGGGGCTCGTGGGCTCGTCCAGGCATATTATGTCGGCGTTCTCCGCTAGCGCCCTTGCCACCTGGACCAGCTGCCTCTCGCCCACGCTCAAGTCCTTGAGCTTAGTCCTGGGATCGACTCTGAGCTTGACCATCTCTAGGTACTTGCTCGCCAGCTCCAGGAGCTCCGCTCTTCTGACTCTGTCGAGGGCGATCCCGCGGGTTCCGTAGATCGCTAGAGCTATGTTCTCCGCGACGCTTAGGTTTGGCACGAGGGTCGCTTCCTGGTGCACCAAGGTTATGCCGAGCTTCTTGGCGTCCCGCGGGTTCCTGATCCTCACTCTCTCCTCCTTTACAAATATCTCGCCGCTGGTCGGAGTGTAGACTCCGGAGAGTATCTTGACGAAGGTGGACTTACCAGCTCCGTTCTGACCAACGATGGCGTGCACCTCCGCTCTTCTCAGATCGAAGTCCACTCCCTTCAGGGCTACGACTCCCGGGAACTCCTTGGTTATCCCTCTCGCGCGGAGGACGTACTCGAGGCTCAACCCGGGGCACCGTAGCGTCTAACGAATTCCTCGACCTCCCCCCTGGAGGGAACGCTTTGGGCTCCCACTCTCGTGGTCTTGATGGCCGCCGCGGCGTTGGCGAACCGAACTGCTTCGACCAGGCCCTTCCCCTCGAGCAGGGCCACAGCCAGGGCCGAGTTGAACGCATCGCCGGCGCCGACGCTATCCACCACCCTGACCCTGTAAGCGGGGACGTGGACCCTCAGGCCGCGCGCGACCACGGCAGCGCCCTCGCTACCCATGGTGATCACGACCGCCTCGGGTCCCTTTTCGAGTATGAGCTCTCCGGCCTCGAAGGCTCTCTCGACGTCCCTGACTACTACTCCCGAGATCTGCGAGGCCTCCACCCTGTTCGGCGTGAGTACGTCGACGTACCGGAGGAGATCCTCGCCTACGCTCCGGGCCGGAGCCGGGTTCAGTATAGTTAGAGCTCCGCGCTCCCTCCCCCTAAGGAGAGCGCGGCTGACGGTGTCCAGGGGGATCTCGAGCTGCGCCAGCACCACCCTCACCTCGGAGGAGAGCTCAGCGAAGGCCTTGTCCACGTGCTCGGGCCTGACCGACTCGTCGGCACCCGGAGCTACCACTATCATGTTCTCCCCGGTGTCCCTGCTGAGGACGATGAAGGCTGTTCCCGTGTGAGTCGACGCGTCCACGTAGACGTAGTCCGTCACTACTCCGGCGGATCTGAGAGCCTCGAGGGCGGCCGAGCCCAGCTGATCCCCGCCTACTGCGCTGACCAGGTACGTTCTCGCGCCCAGCCTAGCGCAGCCCACCGCCTGGTTCGCTCCCTTACCTCCCGGCCTCACGAAGAACGCGTCGCCCCTGATCGTCTCGCCGGGAGATGGGAGCCTACTTGCGGTGATGTAGAAGTCCATGTGAGTGCTGCCCACGACGAGCACTCCCACCGCGGAGATACCCCGCTACGAAGCGCGAAGGAATTAAAAAGTCGGTAACTCGTGTGGAGGCGGTCCTAGTACCTCCTCAGGCGCGGGTTGAAGTATATCTCAAGCCCTCTGCCCACCATCATGACCGACATGACGGTTACAGCGATCATGAGTCCGGGCGGCAGGAACCACCACCAGAGCCCGAGAATGAGAGCGTTCTTTATCATCGCGAAGTGGAGCACGGT
>CALKCU010000070.1 GCA_938083005.1 uncultured Sulfolobales archaeon
CCGGCGACGAAGGCTAGGTGGGCCCGCGGGGACTCGAACCCCGGACCTCCGCCTCTCGCAGGGCTTCCTGGGGCTCGTAAGGGCGGCGTCCTGACCGGGCTAGACGACGGGCCCCGGAGCAGCTCTCCGGCCGAGCTTAAAAGCTCTCCCCTAGGCCACCCTGACGGGCCTCACGACGTGCCCCCGGTAGACCAGCGCGAGGTCGGAGCACGTGGTGTTATAGAGGTGGGTTCCCGGAGCCACCTCGACCTCCTCGTGCTCCCCCGTGTCTAGGCAGACAAGCCTCACCGCGTAGGGGGTCTCCCCCCAGTTTGCTACGATTACCGTGCTCCCCACTCTGTAGGCCGAGAGCCTCGGGGGAGGCTCGACGTCCCTCAGCGAGCCCGCCACCCCGGACGCTACGTGGACCAGAGCGACCCCTACCCCCAGTGCCACGGCGAGGAGCATGAGCTCCGCGTACAACTGAGTGACCCCCCTCAGGTCTGCTCCCGGTAGCGGGGGCGGTTAAAAAGAGTTGCGCTAACGTATTACGCTGTACACATTTATATACCATGGGGCGACTCTTGAGCGGTTCGGTGAGAGGGTGTCGGCCAGGAGGTTTGTGGCCCTCCCCGAGGGACTCCTCGTCGACGCGATAAGGGTCGCTGAGAGGCTCGGTATCCCCTACACGGCCCTCATAGAGAGGATCCTCACCGAGGTCCTCAGGGTGCTGAAGTACAGAAGGGACTTCCTCGAGACCCTGACCATGGTCGACGCTCTCAGCGACGTGAGGAGGCTCGGCGGAATCTACCTCCCCGAGAGGTCGGTCAGAGAGCTCCTGGCCCGCGCGGGCCCCGGCGGGCTCGGCGGCGTGTGCTCCGAGCTTTCGAGGACTGCTTCGTGGTACGCGGAGCTCGGCAAGGTGAAGAGAGCCCTGACGGCTGGGGAGCTCAAGAACTCCCTGGAGCTCTGGGTCCCCAGCGCGAGGGTGGACCTGGTCAGGGAGGGCGAGGGGGCCTACAAGTACGTCGTCAGCTTCGCGGATGCTCCGAGCGAGCTCCTCGAGCTCTCCAGGTGCGTGGCGGAGGGGCTGGCGAGGGGCTACGGCCTCGAGGGCTACGAGATCTCGGTCGGGACCTCGGTCCTCGTGCTTAGGGTGAGCGGTCTTGGTGAGGAGTAGGAGGACGATCGGGCTGGACCTCGAGTTAGCCGAGGAGCTCAAATCGATAGCTAGGTCCAGGGGGATGAGCCTCGTCGGGTACCTGAGGAGGCTGCTCGAGGAGGTGGTGGAGATAGAGAGGGCGGGCTACTTCGCTCCGGACGCCCTAAGAGAGAAGAGGGTGGAGCTCGTCCTATCGAGGCTCGGGTTCGTCTACGTGCCGCTCGACCTACTGAGAGAGCAGTCCGCGTCCCCGGAGGACGCGGAGGCGTACGGCGAGAGGCTCGGGACTACCCTGAGGGAGCTCGGCGTGAGCTGCGGGGAGCTCGTCGAGAGGATATCGCTCAGCAACGGGATCGGGGTCCTCAAGGAGGACTCCGTGATCCTGGTCCCGTCCTCGGGACCCAGGGAGGTCTTGAGGCGCTTTCTCGCGGGTCTAGCTCGGGGGGCCTCTCTGGGAGTGTCAACCGTGGGGGAACTGGTGGTGGTGAGGATCCCGCGCTACGGACTGCCCCCGGGCACTCTAAGGGCCCCGGCCTGACCAGCCGCGGCTAGGCCCGCCGGAGGGGGCGGAGGGCCGCTTATTATTGCCGAGGCTCTGCTATGCCGGGAGCCCTTCGGTGATCAGGATCGAGCACGGAGCTGGAGGCTCCGAGATGATGGACTTCATAGTGAAGCACGTGGTCTCGAGGATCCCGCCCGAGCTCCGCAGCACTCCCGGGGGCTACGGGCTTGACTACATGGACGACGGTGCCGTGGTGGAAGTGGTCCCGGGTCTCTACATGGCTTTCACTATAGACTCCTACACCGTGAAGCCCCCGAAGTTCCCCGGTGGTGACATCGGGAAGCTCGCCGCCTCCGGAACGATAAACGACCTCCTCATGATGGGCGCCAAGCCTCTGGCCCTAGTCGACGCGATAGTGGTCGAGGAGGGAGCGGACGAGTCCCTGGTCGAGGAGGTGGTGGAGTCCTTCGCGAGCACCGCGGCTCAGGCCGGGGCCCGGGTAGTGGGCGGGGACTTCAAAGTCATGCCCAAGGGCTCAATAGACGGGATCGTGGTCACCTCCTCTGGGATAGGCTTCACCAGGAACCCGATAGTCGACAGGAGGATAGAGGTGGGAGACGTAGTGATAGTCTCGGGTCCCGTGGGAGACCACGGAGCGGTCATAGCTGCTGCCCAGCTGGGACTGCTCGACAGGATCTCCGGGATCTCGAGCGACGTGAGGCCCCTCCACGACCTGATGCTGCCGCTGATAGAGCGGTTCGGAGACTCCATCCACGCGGCCAGGGACCCGACCCGCGGGGGGTTGGCCTCCGTTCTCTACGAGTGGACGAGGGCCTCCAAGCTATCCATAATGGTCTACAGGGACTCCGTACCGGTCCGCGAAGCCACTAGGAACTTCCTAGAGCTCCTCGGCGTCGATCCCCTGAACTCCGCGTCCGAGGGCGTGGCGGTAATAGCAGTCCCGAGGGAGGTCTACCCGGAGGTCCTGGAGTTCGTGCGCAAGCTGGGCTACGAGGAGGCTTCCCAGGTGGGCGAGGTGATAGAACCACAGCTAGACTTCCTGCGCGGCAGAGTGATCGCTAAGACTGAGGTCGGGGGCTACACGCTCGTCGAGCCCTCCCCTCTTCTCACGCCCAGGATCTGCTAGACCAGTCTCGAGAGTCCCCGGCTTGCCTTAACGCAGGGCACCACATAGTGGTCGCGCGCTCGAAACCCCAGTTGTCCGGATCCCCCCGTTGGCTAGGCGCGGACTCTCCGACCGTGCCCCGAGCTTAATGGAGCCGCCGGCGGGTTCCACTGGGACCACCCTGCGGGTACGGCAGCGGGAGCCCCTCTCTGGCAGCTCCCACACCTGCGGAGACGCGCAGCACCCGAAAAGCCTACGGCTTGGGGCTCATCGCCACGAGTGAAATCCTACTCGATGAGTCCGCTCGGGAGTGCGCTTATAGGTGGAGGACCCAGTGGTCCGGACCGCGAAATCGGGGAGCCGCGCGGTCCGGGGCCCTCTCGCCGCAGTACCGGACTAAGGGTCTAGCACCCTCAGTATAGCGTTCAGCAGAGCCCTAGCGCACTCTCCGCGGTCGCCGTAGCATATCGAGATAGCCAGCACGTCCCCCTCTCTACACCTCTCGGAGGCTAGAGTCTTCAGGACCCCCTCCGCCCTCTCGAAGCCTCCGCTCACCGGCATCATGGGGACATCGCCGCAGTAGACTATGATCGCTCCCTCGGCTCCCCCCCGGACTACCTCGTCCCGCAACCTGAGGTACCCCACTCTCTCGTCTACGACCCTCCTGAACCCCCTCACTACGACTCCGTAGGCCTCGCAATCCCCGCAGACGGAGCTTAGGTCGAGCCGCCCCACGAACTCCAGCGTCTTCTCGAGCTCCTCCGCGAGCTCTAACCCCTCACGGGTTAGGAAGACCCCGGCAGCCCTGTCCACGTCGACGAGGCCCTCCCTCCTCATCCTCCTGACCAGGGTCTTGACAGACGCCTCTCCCAGGAGGAGAGTCCTAGCGAGGGTCAGCCTGCCGATCGGGGCCTCCCGGCGTAGGCTTACGAGGGCTAGGTACGCGTGGTACACGTCGAACGACGGTCTCACGCCGCCGGCCGGCTCGGAGAGCTTCTTCAATCTCGCCAGCCGATCCATCTCAGGACCTCCTGCTCGCCGGGACGAGCTTGGGCCTGGGCGTAGTGGTTATGTAGGTAACGCCCCTCCTGGCCGGCAGGGACACGTTGTAGACCTTGGTGAGCCCCACCGCGGCCTCCGTCACGGTAGCATTGTGAGCGTGAGCGTGGACCGCTAGGTCCGGCCTAGCCTCCTTCAGCACCTCCTCGAGCCTCCCGCAACCCATGTACGGGTATATCTTTTCGGGCTCTCCCCTGATCGTCTGGTATGTGGGAGCGTAGTGGGTCAGGAGGATCGTGAGGTCCGAGACCCTGGATACCTCCTCGATCAGTCTCCTCAGGACTACGATCCTCCTCCTATAGACCGTCTCCAGCTGGGGCATGTTCCTCCTCTGCCAGTGAGTTAGCTTATCGAGGGCTCCCCTGCTGCCCACTATCCCGACCGTGACCTCGCCCAGCCTCAGGACCGTGACGGAGTCGTTTAGCCATATGACGTAGCCGAACTCCTTGACTAGACGGTCCTCGACCTCGTGGTATTCGTCGTTCCCGAAGACCGAGACTATCGGAACGTCCCTGAACCTCGCCGTAACCTCCCTCAGGACGAGGCCCATGCCACTGACGTCTCCTCTGTCTATCACGTCGCCCGCCATGAGGATCGCGTGAGGCACTTCCGGCGGTATGCTCTTCAGGGAGGCCCTCAGCACGCTCAAGTACTGCATCCCGTGGACGTCCCCGAATGCCAGCAGCCTCACGGTCGAAGCCATGCTCCCCCTCAGAACTGCCACAAAGCTTAAAAACGACCCCCGGAGTCCTCGAGGGTGCCGGGCCTGGTCAAGCTCGTGGGGTCCAACGCGGGCGGCCACATCGGGTGGGCTACGAAGAAGTGCAAGGTGTGCGGTAGGAGCCTTGTGGTGGGCGAGTCCGCGATATACCACTGCCCGGGCTGCTCCACCAGGTACGGGGCGTACTTCTGCTCCAGCGACTCGAAGGTTCTCCACTACAGGTGCCCGTACTGCGGGCGGTCGCTGGAACCCCTTCTCTAGCCCCCGGCATGATTCCTAGGGGAGGCTTCCGCTTCGGACTTCAGGAGGAGCTCGTAGAGCCTGGCGAGCCTCCCCTTCCCCTCCAACAGGGCCTCGTTAGCCGCTCGGACGACCTCGCGGACCTCGCCGATCGCGAAGCCCCCGGCCCTCAGCAGGGTCGCCAGCCTCACTCCCGTCCTGAGCTCCAGGTATATCCCCCTCCTACTGATCGACAGTACGCCGCTGTGCTTCATTCCGGCCTCGCGGGCTATCTTGAGGACCGAGAGGGCCTCGCGGAGCGTGAGCGCCGATACGTGGAGTATGGGGCCCGTGACGACGAGCCAGAGCCTGCCCAGAGGAGGGGGACCCTGGATTATCGAGAGGACCTCGCGTTCCTCGACCGGGCTGTGCTTCTTGAATAGCACCGCCGACCCCCTCCTATGCCAGGGCATAGGCGCGTCGACTATGGTAACCCTACCGCTGCACGAGCTAACTGGGAAGGATTCCCTCCTCCTGAAGAGAGCGAGGAGGACGTGGTATATATCGGGGTCCAGGTAGCCAGCGTCTAGGTCCTCGAGCATCCTCCTGAACCTTGCCTCCCTCTCCCTGAGCCACAAGCTCCTGTCGACCATACCCACAGAGCCCCCGCGTGTGGAGGATCCTGGCTCGGTAAAGAGCTTTGACGTGCTTTTAAGTCACGGGCTCCCACGAGTCTTAGGTGACGGGAGAGTGGAGCTCCTAGAGAGGGTGAAGCCCCAGAGCGAGGGCCAGAGGAGGCTGCTCGAGGCGCTGCGCAACGAGGCGTACTCGATAGTCGGGGTCTTCGGACCGACCGGGAGCGGCAAGTCTCTCTTCTCCCTGGCCTACGGCATAGACGCGGTGAGCAGCGGTAGGTTCAAGAGGTTCCTGGTGTTCAAGCCCGTAGTCGACGTCGTTACGGGGAGGGAGCTTACCCTGGCCGAGGCCGGGGAGGAGTACGTAAGGCTAGCCAAAGAGTACCTAGTGGACGTCCTGGGGACCTTCGCCGACCCGGCGAGCATCTCCGGGCTGATGAACTCCGGCAAGCTCGTCCTGACCGACGGTCACTACCTGAAGGGCAGGACCTTCGACGAGACCCTGATCCTCGTAGACGACGCCCAGCACGTCAGGCTCGAGATACTTCTAGAGGTCATAGTGAGGATGGGGAGCAAGAGCAGGCTGATAATCGCTGCCGATCCCATATTCCAGGCGCTAAGGGGAGTACACCACGACCACGTGACTACGCTGAGGGAGATCCTCCTCAGCGAGCCTGACGCCTACGTCGTGGACCTGGGGGTAGAGGACATAGTCAGAGAGGGAGCGAAGACCGGAGTGAGGTTCCTGCTCGAGTACGCGCTGAGGTCTAGGAAGCTCACCGACTCCGAGGTCAGGGCCCAGCAGGTGATAAAGGTGCACTCGCCAGACGCCGACGTGGTCACGGTGGTGGAAGTCGAGGAGGTGGCTAGGAAGTACGGCATCTCGACCGAGCACGTGCCGAAGTACCTGGTCGTCGTCAAGCCCGGACACCTGGGGCGCTTGGTCGGCAAGGGCGGAGAGAGGATCTCGTCTATAGAGAAGGAGCTCGGCGGCAGGGTCAGGGGGGTAGAGCTGGACCTCGACCTGACCAATTACATAAGGTCCGTTCACCCAGTCTCGTGGATCTGGAAGAGGGTCAAGGTACAGCTGCTGGGCTCCTACCTAGCGATAAAGGTCGAGAGCGACAACCTCGGTCCCCTGATGGGTCAGAGGGGGTCTTACATAAGGTTCCTGGAGGAGGTCACGGCGAGGCTCATGGGTCTGGGAGTCCGCGTCATACCGGTCTCGGAGAGAGTGGGGCGGGAGGAAATCGAGAGGGCTGCTAGGAAGAGAGCGGCTAAGAGGGGGAGGGAGGCTAAGAGAGCGGCTAAGGCCTCCCAGAGTACTCCCGAGGCTTCTCAACCCGGAGGTCGAGGACAACCTGGTAGTAGCGCGGGCCAACAGACCTGACCACGCGCGACCCCTCGACCCCGGCCCTCACGCCGAGGGACTTACACTTCTCCAGGTACCTCTCGCGGACTGCGAGGATCGCCTCGCCTTCTTCTCTCGCGCTCGCGAAGTCGTAGACGTGTACGACCCCCGTCCTCTTCAGGGAGTGAACAGCGTCGCTGAAGTACTCGTAAGCGAGCTCCGGGAGGGGCATCAGAACCCTGTCGAAGCAGTCGGGGCAGGATCTGGCCACCTCCCCGGCGTCGCCGAGCACTGGGAGCACTACCTCGGATACGCCGTTCAGCCTCGCGTTCTCTACCATGTACCTGTAGGCGTCGGGGTTTATGTCGACCGAGACGACCCGCTTAGGCCTCGAGTGCTTGGCCACTATGATCGAGAAGAGCCCGACTCCGGCAAACATGTTCAGGACCTCCTCGCCCGGCCTGACGAGCCTAGCAACTCTTATGTGCTCGTAGTTTAGGGCGGGCGACACGTAGACCTTCGTTACGTCAAGCTTGAACGAGCACCCGTGCTCCCTGTACACGGTCTCGCTCCTGCTCTCCCCGGCTAGGTGCGTAAACTCCCTGAGCCTGTAGGCGCCCCCTACGGGGCTCGCAGCGAGCCAGACCGACCTGACGTAGGGGAGCCTCCTCATCAGCTCCTCCGCGAGCCTCCTGTAGACTTCCAAGTCCAGGTCGGGGGACTTCCTGAGGATAGCTATGTCGCCCACGATCTCCACTCTCTTCCACACTCTGCTAGCCAGAGGCTCCCCCAGGACCGACCGGGCTATGTCCCTTAGTAGTCGCACCACGCCATACAGGTCTCGGGAATCGCAAAAATACTGTGAGACCCCCTGGCCGAGAGCTTCACCGCGGATGCCAACCATAGCAGCCCAGTCCCCGAAGCCTCTCGTCCCCAGACGCTCGTCGGTATTCGTCTACTCCGTGCCCGGGGGCTTTCGTCTCACCCACGACGGGGTTCCCGCGTAGCCGTGGGCGGCGTCGGGCTCCGATAGCGCGAAACCCCCCATCGCTCCTCTTCAGGGTGGGCGAGGCTTGTAGATCTTCAACGCTGCTAGGAGAGCGGTCCGCGCGGTTTACACTACTACCGAAGCGCGAGGAGCCCCGCGCGGAAAGCTTAAAAGGCAGCGCGACCACTCTAAGAGGCGACGAGGGGGGATGAGGATGAGCAAGAAGCCGCCCCACGTGAGGTTTGAGGTACCACCCGAGATCGCGGAGAAGGCCTACGAGGCCGTTAAGAAGGCCAGAGAGACTGAGGGCAAGGTCAAGAAGGGGACGAACGAGGTGACTAAGGCGGTAGAAAGGGGGCAGGCGAAGCTCGTCGTGATCGCCGTCGACGTCGACCCACCCGAGGTAGTCCTCCACCTGCCCTACCTCTGTGAGGAGAAGAAGGTCCCCTACATCTACGTACCCAGCAAGAAGAGGCTCGGCGAGGCGGCCGGGATCCAGGTCGCGGCAGCATCGGCCGTGATAGTAGACCCCGGGGGCGCTAAAGATTTGGTCGAGGAGCTTACCAAGGCGTACCAGGAGCTCAGAGCTAAGGCCGCTTAGCACTCCGGTTCTCCTCGCGGCAGCCCGCGTCCCTTACGCTTAGGACAGTTTTAGAAAAAGCTCAAAAGCGTACGCAACAAGAACCTCTCGAGAGTGGGAGTGGGAGCCCTATGTTCAAGTCCGCTAGGGAGCCTACGACCGAGGAGGGCTTGCAGTACCACGTACACCTGAAGCCTGGAGACGTGCCGAGGTACGTTCTCCTCCCGGGAGACCCCGGGAGGGTTCCTCTAATCGCCAGCGTGTGGGACCGGAGCAGACTCGTAGCCGAGCACAGAGGGTTCGTGACCTACGCCGGTACGTATAAGGGCGTCGAGCTCGCGGCCACCTCGACTGGAATAGGCGGTCCCTCCACAGCCATAGTCGTCGAGGAGCTGCTCAGGGTCGGGGCTGACACGTTCATACGGGTCGGCACGACGGGGGCCCTTCAGGAGTACGTAAAGCTAGGAGACCTGGTGATATCGTCAGCGGCCGTGAGGCTAGACGGGACCAGCAGGGTGTACGCAGACCCCGAGTACCCGGCCGCTGCGAGCTACGACGTCCTGCTCGCTCTAATAGAGGCTGCCGAGAGCCTGGGAGTGAGATACCACGTGGGCGTGACGGCCAGCAGTGACAGCTTCTATGTCGGTCAGGGGAGACCCGGGTTCAGAGGCTACCTACCGGATAAGTGGAGGGGAATAGAGCGTAGACTCGCCGAGCTGAACGTCCTGAACTTCGAGATGGAGGCGGCGACGCTCTTCGTCTTAGCTAGCATCTACGGTGCGAGGGCGGGCGCCGTGTGCGCGGCCATAGCGAACAGGGTCACGGACGAGTTTGACCCCCGAGCGGGCATAACCGACCTAGTGAGGGTGGCCAACGAGGCCGTCAGGATACTGTACGAGTGGGACGCGGTCAGGGAGCTCCGGGGAAAGAGGTACCTCTCGGTGAGGCTGATCTCCGAGATCCTGAGGAGGGAGCAGTACAAGGGGTAGCGCGCAGCCCATGGTCAAGATACTCATAGACGGAGCGTCGATCTTAGCGATAGACGATGAGGTCAGGTACGTAAGCAGGGGTTACGTCTACCTAGACGGAGGTCGCGTCAGGTCTCTGGGTCAGAGTCCGCCCCCCGAGGAGTTCCTCTACCCAGAGCTCCTGCTTAGCGGTGCGGGCAGGCTGGTAACCAAGGGATTCGCGTCGGGCTTCACGGTCCTGAGCCTCTACCCCCTCAGATACGGGCTGGACGACGTTGACTGGTTCCTTGCGAGGGAGCTCTTCAAAGCGATCAAGAGGGGGGACATGTACTACATCGCCGTGCTCTCGCTCGCCGAGCTGGTCAGCGAGGGGGTAACTGAGGCCCTCGTAGTCGACGTGTACCTGGACGACGTTGCTAGAGCTTCTAGGGACGTCGGCATAAACGTGACCCTGGCGCCCCCGCTCAACTGCGGCCTGGACGACCAGCGGCAGCTGAACGAGCTGAAGCTCCTCCTCGGGAGGTGGCACGGGAGAGTCGAGGGGGTCAAGGTGGGGATAGCCGTGTGCCGGGAGCTCAGGGAGGAGCACGTAGCGCTGGCCCGCGAGGTGGGCCTGCCCCTGTACGCGCTGGAGCTTGAGAGAGAGCCCGAGAAGCGGCTGGAGGGGCTCAGAGTGGTTGCCATAAACCCCCTGATCGACGTCGAACTCCCGACCATATACTCCGGCGGGATGATTCAGAAGTGGAGGGAGGGCGGGGGGCTCGGTGTCGGGGTCAGACCCTCTTACAGCGTCCGCGAGGCGATGAAGGAGGCTCTCTGGTCTCGAGGGGCCGACCCTCTGAGCGTGCTACTCTCGGGGACCAGGACCACCTCGGAGCTCATCGATCAGCGCGAGAGCTCTGCCCTCAGGGAGGGGAGCAGGAGTAGTATAGTCGTGTACAACCTGTCGGAACCTCCGGGATGGCCCGTGCCGCGCTCGCTCCAGTCGGCTGTTAGAGCGGTCGTAGAGGGAGACCTTCCCATAGAGACCGTCGTGGTCGGCGACGAAGTGGTCCTAGACAGAGAGGGGCTCCTGACGGTAGGCTACGAGGTGTTCAAAAAAGCCATCGGGAAGTTCGAGGAGCTGTACCCTACTCTTCCTCCGCTACTCTCTCGACTATAGCTGCGGGGACTATCCTCCTCTTTATGATTTCATATACTCTCCTAGCCTCCTCGTCCGAGACGTACCTAGCCGCGGTCGTCAGAATGCTTATGCTGCCCCTCAGAGCCTCCTCGACGGTCTTCCCGTTTAGCGGCACCCTCTGCCTCTCGACGATTAGCGGTGACGGCTCCACCACCGCGGCCCTCTTTATGTAGACGAACTCCTGGTCTATGGGGGTGAGGACGAGGGCTCCGACCTCCCTGTCCCCAAGCTTTAGGGCTACGACCACGTCGCCGTCCTCAGTCTCGCCCAGCCTCTCTACCGAGTACTCGACTATACCGGTCATTATGGCTTCCGCCATGGGTATCCTGGACTCCAGTACCCTCTTCACCTCCTCCTCGGGGACTCTCCTGAACACCTCGATCCTGAGAGTGTTTAGCTTCCAGTCTATCCTGCCCGGAGACACCTCGTAGTCTATCACTATCCTAACGCTGTCTCCCTTGTCTACTCTGAGGTCCTCGACTAACACTTTGTAGAGAAATCTGTTGAGTTGTGCGACATGGTAGGCTACCTCACTACCCTTTATCACCCCTTCCCTTATAGCGTCCCGCAGTTGGGCGAATACCGTCCTCCTGAGCTTCAGAGCGTAGGCCCCCGCTATAACAAGCCCGGAGCTTAGCCTTGGCATCGTTCCACCAATAAGCAACTACGGATATAGAGCTAAAAATATCCTGTTCTGCTCCGCCCTTCGCGTTCCGGAGTGCCGAAGCGCGCTAAGCTGAGGCCTCATTAAAGGTTTGAGCCTCCGAAGCGAAGAAACAAAAATAGATCGCTGGAGCGACGCCTCTGGGCGCTCAGTGTCGGTATACTTCGAGACCTACGGCTGTGCGCTGAACAGGGCCGACACCGCTCTGATGAAGTCCCTGGTAGTCGAGAGCGGCTATAGGGTAGTCGAGAACATCGAGGAGGCCGACGTGATCGTCGTGAACACGTGTACCGTGAGGCTGGACACCGAGCAGAGGATGCTCAAGAGGCTGTCCGAGATATACGGGAGCTTCGGTAGCTCCAAGAAGATAGTCGTGGCGGGCTGCATGGCCTCCGCTCAGCCGTACACCGTCAAGACGCTAGCGCCGAGAGCGGTGCTCGTCTCCCCCCAGAGCATCACGAAGCTCGTTGAGGCCATCGAAAGCGGTGCGGACCTCCTCCTCGGTGAGAGAGATACGTCCTATCTCAAGCCGTGCGTGGAGGGAGCCGTCGCGGCCGTCCCGATAGCCGAGGGATGCGCCGGGGACTGCTCGTTCTGCATCACGAAGCTGGCGAGGAGGAGGCTGCGCTCCTACAGCCCCCGCGTAGTCGTCAGGGCGGTCGAGGAGGCCGTGAAGCAGGGCGCGGTCGAGATCGAGCTAGCGGCGCAGGACACGGGCTCTTACGGCCTCGACCTAGGGAACACGCGCCTCCCCGACCTAGTTGAGGAGATCCTGAGCAAGGTCCCTGGAGACTACATGGTCAGGATCGGGATGTCCAACCCCGACACCCTGATCGCGATAGCTGACGGACTCGTCGAGGTCCTCAGGGATCCGCGGGTCTACAAATACCTCCACGTACCGCTCCAGTCGGCCGACGACGGAGTCCTAAAGATCATGAAGAGGAGGTACACCTACGAGGAGTACCGGGAGCTGGTCCGAGAGCTCAGGAGGAAGGTCCCGGGGATCTCCATAGCCACGGACATTATCGTTGGGCACCCCGGAGAGGACGAGGAGGCCTTCCTGAGGACCGTCGAGGCCGTGGTCGAGCTCCAGTTCGACAAGGTTCACATAGCCCAGTACACCCTGAGGCCTCGCACGGAGTCCGCAGGGATGCCCCAGGTGCCCGAGGGTGTGAAGAAGAGGAGATCCTCTTACCTCAGCAAAGTGGTCGAGGACGTGGGGTCGAGCATAAACCGAGAGTACCTAGGCTCCCTAGCCCAAGTCGTCGTGACTCACAGGAGCATCCGCGGGAGCGTAATAGGGAGAACCGTGAACTACAAGCCAGTCGTACTCCTCGGCGAGAGCACAAACGCGGAAGAGCTCCTCGGGACGAGGCGGGCAGTCCTCGTTACCGCCGCGACCTTCTACGACCTGCGCGGGAGCGTCTTCTCTTCCTAGTCTAACCGTCTGTCCCCGGCCGCTCGGGAGGTTGCTCGACTCCAGCGCGACAACGAGGGGAGAGCACGAGAAGCTACTCTAGTCGTAGCACACCCCCGCTGCTCGGTTGCTCTACCCGCCTCGGGGCAGAGTCCATGAGGCCCTTCGGGGCTCTATAGCCCCGAGTCACGGTCCCGGCCGAGCTCGACGAGGACCGGCTCATCGAGCGACGGCGCGTCCACTATGGCCTCGTTGAAGCTCAGCTTGTTTATCATGGAGGTGATTTCGGGGCCGAGGTTCATGGACCTCGAGATAGCTGATACATCCTCCGCGGACTTCAGCGCCTTCACTATCTTGACGTTTGTGTTGTTCATGACCTCGTAATCAAGCCCGGCCGGGGACTGCGTCACAACTATCAGCCCTATCCCAAGCTTCCTCACCTCCGCCAGGTACTTCTGGAGGAACCTGCTCTTCGCCATCACGTTGTGGGCCTCCTCCACCACCACGAAGACGTCGTCCTCGAGCTCTCCCCTCTCCTTCAAGTACTTGATTGCGTTGAGGACTCCGAGGGCCACTAGCCTCCTGAGCTCGAGGGTCTTCAGGCCGCTTAGGTCGAAGACCGTCAACCTCCCCCCCGAGACCTCCTTCACTCTCCTCACCTCGTCGGGCTCTACGACCCTGAATGTCTTGCCATACCTCAGGAGCATCGAGACCTTCCTCGCTAGCGAGGCCTTGGTCTCGATCTCCCACCTGGCCTCGGGCTCGTATGCCTCTAGGAGGTCGACTATCCGCTCAAGGTCCCTCGGCTTCTTCATCAGCTTGGCCAGCAGGTAGGACTGAGGGGGGCTGAGGTCCAGGACCTCCTCTAACAGGAACACGGCATCCAGAGGGTCCTCTAGGGGTATAGCCACGGGGTCCCCGGTTCCCACACGGAGGACGTAGTCGCCCACGGGCGGGTACTCACCGTACCAGTCGAGGACGACCACGGCTCCGTAGCGCTTGAGCTCGCCCGCGATCTTCATGGCTAGGCTGGTCTTCCCCGAGCCCGTCGTCCCGACGATCAGGCAGTGCCTTAGGAAGTCGCTAGGCCTTATGCGCACCGGGACCCTGAGGGGAGTGTACGCTCTCCCTAGCAGCACTCCCTCTGCCTGCTCCTCGACACCGCCGCGAGTTGAGTGCATCACCTCGGGGCCGCTGGCGCGGCCGAGGCGTAGCCTAAAGGGACGTCACCGCACTCCGACGGGACTATCCTCGCATCCTCCCCGAGGATGTATCTGAGGAGGGGCGAGAGGTACTGGGAACACTCCCCTCCCGAGACGACTTCCACGAAGACTCTCGTTGAACCCCCCGAGAACTCCTCTACGATCCTGACCCTGCTCGGATCGCAGGCTACCAGCGCGGCTCTTATGAGGTCTACGGCCCTTACCTCGGTAGGCCTCCTAGTGATGAGCCATAGGCTCTCGCAAGTCATGGTGTCCCATACTCTGGGCTGCCTTAAAAAGAGGCTACGCACAGTGCGGACTCGGCGAACCTAAGGACTGGAGGAGCGTGCGAACTCCTTGGGAGACTATTCTGTCAAAGAGTGTGGACGACGGTGATCTGCCCTAGGAGGGAGAGCGACAGAACGTCCACCTAGTCGTGTGCGTAGACGGCTTTCACTCTCCTCCTCTCAAGGACCTCCTCGAGCTTAACGAAGCCCACGCGCACCAGCTGGACGAGCGTCCCGGGCTGAAATCTCGCTAGGGAGTCCTCGGCTATCCCGCGGAGAGTCCTCAGCTTGAGCCCCTCGGGCTTCAGGACCTCTAGCCTCACGTAGCTCCTAACGGGGACCCACTGAACTATCCTAAGACCGGCTCTCCTTGCGTGCTCCAGCTCAGTTCCGGTGAACCTGGCCTCCGCGTACCCCTCGCGCTCGCTCTCGAGCGAGATGTTGCAGAATTCCAGCAACCTCAGGGCCCCCCTCTCCTTCAGCAGGCCGAAGTCCTCTCTGCTTATGAAGACCTCGACCACGTCCTCCTGGCCGAGGTCAATAGTCCTGGAGCCCAGAGACGCGTTGGACGGGTGGTAGTCGAGCCTGAGGACCCTCGCGGAAGGGTCCTTAGGTACGTCCCGTATCGACACCCTGACCGGGTCGAAGACCGCCATGACTCTCGGGGCCACCGGGTCCGCCCTCCTCCTGTTCAGCGACGCCACGTTCTCCCAGCTGATCGTAGCGTCGGTCCCCTTGACCCCCACCTCCATTATTATCTCCCTCACGACCTCCGGGAGTATCCCCCGCCTCCTCAGGGCTCTCAGAGTGCCGAACCTGGGATCGTCGACCTCGGCTCTCCTGCTCCTTCCGAGGACCTCCTTTATCTTGCTCTTGCTTAGGATCATCCCCTCTAGTTTCAGCCTCCCCAGGTTTATCACCTCAGGGTACTCCCACCCGAGCGCTCTATAGACGTAGAGCTGCTTCAGAGTGTTCACCGCGTGCTCTTTCCCCCGTAGTATGTGAGTTACCCCCGTGAGCCTGTCGTCGACCCCCGCCGCGAAGTTGTACGTCGGCCACACGATGTACCTGTCCCCGGTTAGCGGGTGCGGGTGCTTCGACGTGTCCACTATCCTGAGGGCCACCCAGTCTATTAGGGACGGGTCGCTGAGGGCCAGGTCCGTCTTGACCCTGACCACGGCCTCCCCCTCCTCGAAGTACCCGGAGAGCATCCTGTCGAAGAGCTCCAGCGACTCCTCCGGGCTCCGGTTTCTGTGCGGACACTCCCTCCTCTCGAGCTTGAACTTCCTGAACTCCTCGCGCCTGCACAAGTCCACGTAGGCCCCGCCCCTGGCTATCAGCTCCCTGGCGACTCCGTAGTAGAGCTCCATCCTCAGAGACTGGACGTACTCCTCGTCCCAGGAGATCCCCAGCCACCTCAGGTCCTCCTTGATGGCCTCGTAGGCCTCTGGCAGGGGCCTCTTGATTCTGGGGTCCGTGTCCTCGAACCTGAGGATGAAGACCCCCCTGTACTCCCTAGCGTACTCGTAGCTGAGTAAAGCTGGCCTAGCGTTCCCCAGGTGTATGTAGAAGTCTGGGTTGGGCGCGAACCTGGTCCTGACGACCCTGTACTTCTCTACATTGGGTAGAGGCGGTAGGGCCCTCTCCTCCACCGGTCTAGCCTCTCTGACCCCTTCGAAGAGCTCCGGGAACATCTCCCTCGCGAGCTTTATCTGCTCCTCCAGCGTGAGGGAGTTCACGAACTTCACTACCTCCCTCACTACCTCGACCACCTGCCTGGCGAGCCTCCTCAGCTCCGGCAGCTCTCCGAAGACCTTGCTGATCACGGCGCTCTCGAGGGCTCTACCCCCGTGGTCCATGGAGTTCTTCAGCGCGTGCTTCAGGGCTACCTCTCTGACCCTCTCAACCTCCACTCGCCGTCACACCCTCCCTAGCTATTACTATGTAACACTTTAGGGGCTTAGACGTGGGGTCCTCGTGTATCAGCAGGACGTAGCCCTCCACTCTCGACCTTACGCTCCTGAGCTCGCCCTTACCCGTGATCCCGTAGGCCAGGAGGTCCCCGACTCCTACTCGGTCTCCCACGTCGACCTGGGGGTAGACCTCGACGGCGGAGACCTCCACCGCGGTAACCCTTGAGCCCCCCGCTAAGCTCAGGCACACGTCCTTCCTCCTGTTGCAGACCGCTAGGTCCTCCCCGGTGTAACCCTTTTCGATCAGCTCCAGGGCCAGCTCGTGGCACTCGACCCTGGATCCCCCGCGGAAGCACTCGGTCGGCCTGTAGTACCTCATTATCTCCTCGAGGTCCCTCAGAACCTTGGCCGACGCCTCGCCGGGCTTAAGAGTCACAGGGGGCGCACCGCTAGTATGATCTCCTGGTCACGTAGAGGGCCAGTTCCTTCAGCATCTCCCTGGATTCCGCGTCTCTGGGGTTGGTCGAGTCCAGGGCCTCTGCGCCCCTCCTCACGAATTCCTCCGCTAGCTTGTTACTGTACTCTAGCGCTCCGAGCTCTACTATGGTCTTGGCAACATCCTCGAGCTCGGCCCGCGTGGCTCCCGGTCTGCCGAGCGAGTTCAGTATCTTCCTCCTCCGCACTTCGTCCGCTCTCTCAAGCGCGTAGAGCACGAGCAGAGTCTTCTTGCCCTCCCTGAGGTCGCTGTACCTGGGCTTGCCCAGGACGCTCTCGTCCGCCATCAGCCCCAGCTCGTCGTCCCGTATCTGGAACGCTATGCCTATGCTCGTGGCGAACTCGGAGAGCCTGGCCAGGTCCTCCTCGGGGGCTCCCGCGATGATCGAGCCTATGAGGATCGAGGACTTGAACAGCGCGGCCGTCTTCCTCCTGACCATTTCTATGTAATCCTCCACCGAGACCCTCTCGAGGGAGACGAAGAGTATGTCCATGGCCTGTCCCTCGGCCACCGTTATGGCCGCCCAGGTCAGCTCCCTGATCGCCGAGGCGACCCTCTCGTAGCTCACGCCGTAGTCCAGCAACCTCAGGAGGGCCTCGTAGGACTTTGCGAAGAGGAGGTCCCCGGCTACTATCGCCAGCCCCTCGCCCCAGACCTTGTGTACAGTCGGCACGCCCCTCCTAAGCTCGTCCCTGTCTATTATGTCGTCGTGGACGAGGGTGAAGTTGTGAAGCAGCTCGACCGACGCTGCGGCCCACGACGAGACTTCCAGGGGGAGTCCGTACATCTTGGACGAGAGGGCCACCAGCAGGGGCCTCAACCTCTTGCCGCCCGCCCTGATTAGGTGCATGGAAGCTTCATAGAGCTCGGCCGGGCGACCGGACGCCAGCTCCTCGATCCTCTTATACGTCATAGCGCTGACAGCGCTCGCGAAACTCGCGACCCGCTTAGAGAGCTCCATTACTCATCCCAGCTACGGGTGCGCGAGAACAATAAAGCTTTAAGGGTCTCGGTCAGGCCCGCTCGGGCGCTCCCGGCTAGGCGGGTCACCACCTCGTATTGCGAGCGGAAGACGCGCTTATTAAGTGCTCCCGGGGTCACACTCTTGGGAGGGTTGAGTGAGCTACCCGAGCGCGGAGGTCAGCCTGGCGGAGTCCAACATACTGGAGCTGCTCGTGAGCATCTACAGGCTCGTATCGGACGAGGCCCGGGAGCTCAATAGCATGATAAAGGAGACCGACCTTACGCGGAGCGCGCTCGTAGAGAAGAGGTACGAGAGAGTCAGGAAGCTGAAGAACGACGTCGAGGGCTCGGCTATGACTCTGATGGAGTACTTCATCAAGGTGTCCGAATACATCTCGTCGCGCGAGCTGTACGTCATGGTCATAGACGAGACCCTGAGAATAGCCGAGGACCTCGAGGCTGCGGCCTACAGGCTGTACCTGGTGAACAAGCTCGGGGGCAGGATACCGGACAAGATCTACGTGATCATCAGCGAGGTGTCTAGGAGAGTGGTAACGCTCGTGGACCTGCTAGGCGACATGATCAGGAACGTGGGCAGCGACAAGGTCATTAAGGAGGCGTTCTCCGAGGCTGTAAAGATCGAGGACTCCATCGATGAGCTCTACAGGGAGGGAGGGCTGGAGTGCTTGAGGATGTCGGAAGACTTCGCTGGAGCGCCCATACTCAAGGAGGCGCTAGACAAGCTCGAGGACTCGGCCGACATAGCGAAGAGGGTGGCGACCTATATCTGGTTCCTCTCCTCGTTCAAGTGAGCTCGGATCCTGCGCTCCCGTTCTTGGGCACCTGGCGGGCTCCAAAGTCATAGTTTTCGACGTAGAGAAGGCTAGGTGCCTCTTTACTCACGGGTTCTACGGCAAGCCCGTCGGGGTGAGGAAACCCAAGGACACGAACATCGAGGTGCCCCTGGAGCTCTCCCTGCTGGAGGCCGTGTTCCTCTTCAGGAGGGGGATCCTGAAGGTCCGCTCGGGAGACAGAGAGCTCGGCGAGGAGGAGCTGCTCGGGATAGTCAATAGAGTGTTCAGCAACTTCGAGGAGCTCTACTTGGTCTACGAGGACATGAGGTCTCAGGGGTTCGTCGTGAGGTCGGCACTCAAGTACGGAGCGGACTTCGCCGTCTACAGGACTAGACCGGGCCTCGAGCACGCACCGTTTCTAGTGAAGCTAGTCTCCAGAGGCCAGACTCTCGACCCGGGTGATATAATCGGCTGGGGGAGGATATCCCACAGCGTCCGGAAGACCCTGCTCCTGGCTATACCCGATGAGAGGAGGAGAGAGGTAAACTACGTAGTGCTGAAGTGGTTTAAGCCGTAAGCTGTTAGCCCCATTCTCGCAGGATCACCGTTCACTCGCAATCCCTAGCACGGCAGATAGCGAAAGGCTTGCGCGCGGGGTTTGAGTTCGCGGTCCCCGGCGGACTCGCGCAGCTCCCCGAGTTCATCAGCCTTGGGCTCCTCCCGAGTTCGTCGGATCCCCCCGTCGGGAGCAAACCCCTCTACGCTCCCTCTGGGATACTCGCCGCCCCGTACCCGGAGCCCTTCTTCTCTTTACCGGGGGAGTACGGGGCTTTCGGCATCGATACCTATTGCCGTTCAGCCCCATCCTAAGTCTCTTTGCCCGGGACCGCGAGCTAGCGCGCTCTGCCTATCACGACGTGGCTCTTCACCTCTGAACGCTTGTCGATCCAGGGGCCCTCGCGGTGATGGAGAGACTGGCGCGAAGACCCCTTCGTCGCGGGGAACTAAGGTAAATTGGGACTCGCCGATCTCTCCGCGCGGGCACGACGCTGGAGGAAAATAAGCTCTCCCCCAGTACCACACTCGATGGTCCGGGTAGTAGTGCTCAGGCTAGGGCACAGGGTTCAGAGGGACAAGAGGGTCACGACACATGTGGGGCTCGTAGCGAGAGCCTTCGGGGCCTCCGGGATCGTCATAGCCGGTGTCAAGGACGAGAGCGTAGTCAGGAGTCTGAGGAGAGTGTGCGAGATCTGGGGTCGCGCGGAGTTCGTAGTCGAGGACGGGGTCGATCCGCTGGAGTATATAGAGAACTGGAAGAAGTCCGGAGGGCTCGTTGTCCACCTGACCATGTACGGCCTCCACGTAGACGATGTAATAGACGAGATTAGGTCGTCCGGCAAGGACCTCCTAGTAATAGTCGGGGCTGCGAAAGTCCCCCGGGTATACTACGAGATAGCGGACTACAACGTGGCCGTAGGGCACCAGCCTCACTCCGAGGTCGCGGCCTTGGCCATATTCCTGGATAGGCTTTACGGTGGGAAGGAGCTAAAACTTATCTACCCCGATGCGAAACTGTACGTAGAGCCCTGCCCGAGAGGCAAGAGGGTGGTGCTGCGTGGATAGCAACCTCAAGGACCTGCTGAGGTTCGTCGAGGGCTATCTGGGAGAGGATGGCGTGAAGGTGTTCCGGGCCCTCCTCGATAGTGACAAGGAGCTTAGCTACAACGACATCATAGCCAAGACGGACCTGGACGAGCAGACCGTGAGGAGGGTCCTCTACGAGCTCAACGACCTAGGCATGGTGATCTACAAGAGGGTCCAGTCGCCCGAGGACGGCAGGTTCATCTACTACTGGCTCGTGAACTCCTACGGGATAAACCAGGCGCTCCTGAACAGGAAGAGAATAACTCTGGAGAGGCTCAAAGCGAGGCTGAGCCACGAGATGGAAGCGGTGTTCTTCCTCTGCTTAAACGACGGCATCAGACTCTCGTTCGACGAGGCGCTGGAGCTGGACTTCAGGTGCCCCAAGTGCTCCTCGCTCTTGGTCCAGGAGGACAGGAACCCCTATATAGAGCCCTTGAGGAGACTCGTCGAGAAGCTGAGCAAAGAGGTGGAGGATGAGAGGAGGTCCCTATCTGATTGACCTGTTCTCGGGCGCTGGTGGGTTCTCGCGGGGCTTCAGGGACTCGGGCTTCAGGGTGCTCCTGGCCATAGATAACGACAGATCGGCGGCCAAGACTTTCAACGCCAACTTCCCTGACACCATAGTACTCAACGAAGACATAAGAGAAGTGTCCTGCGATGACGTTCTCTACCTAGTCGGTAGAAAGAGTATCGACGTGGTCATAGGGTCCCCGCCCTGCGAGCCCTTCACGGCAGCCAACCCGCGAAGGCTCCGAGAGCCCCTGGACAGGCTCTACTCGGACCCCGTGGGATCCCTCGTCCTGGAGTACGTCAGGATCCTCGAGTGCGTGAAGCCTAGAGTCTTCGTTCTAGAGAACGTGCCGGGCATAATGGAGGGTGAGCTGAAACAGGCCATAAGAGCGGAGCTCGCCAAGGCTGGGTACAGGACTGTCTTCTTCAACGTCTTGAGGGCTGAGGAGTTCGGAAACCCGTCGAGGAGGACCCGGGTCTTCATCTCTAACGTAAGGATAGACCCGCCAAGAGCGAACTCGAGGATGACCGTGTGGGACGCGATAGGAGACCTGCCGAGCCCGTCCCAAGACCCTGCTATACCAAACCACGACCCACCCCCCTCGGTGAGCGTCAAGAAGCTCAGGAGGATCGCGAAGCTCAGGTTTGGAGCGGCATTGGTGAAGTACAGAGGCTACGGAGGAAAGCTCTACCCGAACTTGGTAAAGCTCGACCCACATAGGGTGGCTCCAACAGTCCTGGGCTCGTCGAGGTTCATACACCCCTACGAACCGAGGCTACTCACGGTCAGGGAGCAGGCGAGGCTCATGAGCTATCCCGATGACCATATCTTCTTGGGGGGGAAGGACGAGCAGTACAACCAGGTCGGCGAGTCCGTCCCGCCAGCACTCTCGAGCGCTATAGCTAGGTACCTGCTGGGGCTCCTGGTAGAGACACCTTGAAGTAGATCTTGTCCATGAAGTCAAACCCGGAGAAGAGTTCATGCCTCTCAGTCTCAACTATCACTACGTAGCCCCAGAGGGATAGGATCATCTTGTAGGAGGAGTCGCCGCGCTTCAAGCTTACAACGTAGCCCCACGCTACGTAGTCTACGCCCTTCTTGAACTGAGGAGCCTCCTTGCTCACCGTTATCACTACCTCGTCCCCGGGCTTAAGCCTCAGGAGCTTGCTGTTAGCGTCGAACCTGATCCTCGCGCCCTCGCACTCGACCCTGTATATCGTCACACCGGGTATCATGGACTTCGCCACCTCGGCTACCCTGCCCCTCACCTCTATGAACCCCTGGGATCGCGCAGCTCCCTTCCCATCACCCGGAGAGTCCTCTGCTCCCCGACCTAGGGGGTCCATACTTCCTCAACGTTAGATACGGATCCGCCCAGGTATATAAACGATCCGATGTCCTAGAGCCTTGACCGCAAAGCTTATAAGCAGACTAGCCCCCGCTAGCAAAGGGGCGGTGGCCGAGCGGGAGAACCCCCGTGACCGGGGTTCGAATCCCCGCCCGGCTACCAATCACTTCGGGCTCTCGTACTTCTCAACGTATATAGCCTTGACAACTAAAGCGCCGTCGCCCCTGGGGCACGTCCCGACCACCTTACCGACGTAGTCCCCCTTCTCATACTTCCTCGAGATCTCGTGACCGCATACTGGACATCCAACGAGCTCCACTACCTCCTCTCTCACAGCCTTGGGTTTTGGCCTGGTCACCGAGAGGAGCCAGGGCACCAGGGCTGCTAGCAGCAGCATGAGCAGGGCCATGAGGAGGGCGACCGTCAGGAGGTCAAACTGCTGAGACAGCACAGCCTCTACACCCGGTCATCGGATCCCCACGGTGTTCCCCACTCCTACGATTACTACTGTTCCCCCCTCCTTGACCTTCTCTACGATAGTCCTCCGGACCATCTCGTAGGCCTTAACGACGCTCTCGTAAATCTTCTTCGTGAACGGGCCTAGAGCCTCCGCCTCGCTCATCTTGACCAGTATAGCGTCGAGGGGGATGGAGTAGCTCTCCGCGATTCTCTCTATGGCTATCTTCTCGGGACCTAGATCGCCTATGGCCGCGCCCGTGCCGTAGACGACCTCGCCCGACTCCTCGCTCTCTAGCTTTAGGGCAGCGTCGACCGTTATTATCCTATCGACGGCGCCCCCGAGCTCCCCGACGAGCTTCTCCAGGGCCTCCCCGGGCCAGCCCACGTTGGATCCCGGCCCCGAAGCCTTGATCGCGTAGACCCTCCTCCCCCCTACTTCTACCTCGTAGAGGTCCGTTCCCTCGACTATCTCCCTCTGGGGCTCCCTCCACTCCACCAGCATTTTGGCAACCAGGGGACCCACGCCGTCGCCTATCGGCACGCCGGAGGCGAAAGCGTCTACGGAGTTCGCGTAGGCCCTGGCCATCTCGACTATCTCCGGCATCTGGAAGACCAGGTACTGTAGCAAGATCAAGTTGTTGTACTTGAGCCCCAGCTCCAGGTAGTGCCTGACCAGCTTGTTGAGCAGTCTCAGAACGCTTACCACCTCCAGGACCGTTTCGACGGAGTATTGGACGCTCCTCTCAGCGGAGTCCAGTACCCTCTTCACGTAGTCTCGAACGGAGCTCTCCCGAGTCCTGATAAGGTGCCTGAGCCTCCTTATGATGTCCGTGGGCTCTATGCCTACGGGCCAGATGAAGAAGAAGTTGTCTACGAAGCCCTCGATGACCTTAGAGGGCTCCCTAACGCCCACGGTGCCCAGATAGGCCACCGCCTTCCTCCTGGCTCCGGCCTCCATCTCTTCTAGAACGTACAGCTTCCCTCTCACGAAGGAGGCGAATCTCTGCAGTTGAATCCTCTGCGGTAGGTCGGTAAACCAGAACAGGAAGATCATTACGAGGTTTATCAGTAGCAGGTACAGCAGATACGGCGCCGTCTCACCGCTCCCGTCCACGGTCCTCACCGTGTAGGTAGGGGCTGTCGCGTTTTAAACTCCTCCAAGCGGTCATCCAGGGATGGAGTAGCATCATCGTTCATCATTGGAGTCTCTAATCATCCCGAGTGCCGCCGCGGGGATTCGAACCCCGGATCTCCGGATCTCCCAGGCGACCGTATGAGTCCGGCGCTCTAACCAGGCTGAGCTACGGCGGCACCCTTCCAAGACTCACACAGCGCAGAGAGGGCTTAAATAGCTTCACATTAAGAGTTTCCCAGCGGTCCAAAGAAGGGATGCCGGCGACACTCCTCCCGGTCAGCACCCCGCTTCGGTTTCGCTCTCCCCCCGTCAAGAGCTCTCGGTGGGAACGCCGTCGATTTCGAAGCCCGCGGTGCCCCGAGCGGCGGTGGGGGGTCGCTCGGGGTTTTAGAGAGCAAGGTTTACGGAGCTCGTAAAGTTTTCCTACTGTTCGATCCTCAGTACGTCCAGCATGACCACGTTCATACTCTTCCCGGTGACCTCGGAGAGGCTGGGAGTAGTCCTGCCGCCGTCTCCCTCGATGAGCTCCTTGACGTACAGTCCTCCGTCCGTCCTCACGAGCACCTCCAGGAGGTAGTCGGAGATGACGTTAACCCCCAGCTCGTAAACTCTCTTGCGGCGAACGGTATCCTTCCTCCTCCCGAGCACTCTCGTGGGGGTTCTCTGATGGACTATCGTGTTGCCGAGGCTTAGTATATTCGCGACGTCCTTCTCGCTAACGCCCTCCGGCACCACTACGACCGCCCTGTACGTTTTCCGAGAGGACCTCATCTTCATGGTCCTAACGTATTCCCTCGTGGCCCTGCCGTGTATCACTACGTAGGCCCAGGGCGCCGGTCCCAGAGTCTCGAACCGGGAGACGGGGGCAAAGGGGCGTAGCCGGCTGGGGTCCTTGACTTCCACGACCAGAGGCCTCCCGTCTCCCAGCATCCTGGCGTCCGCGTCCTCGCGACCAGCCGCGTGTATCACGAGCCTCCTACCTCCGCAGAGCTCCAGGAGGCCCTGGCAGGCCTCGTAGATGGAGAGCTTGTACTTCCTCGTCCCGTCCCTCCTAACCCAGGGCATCTGAGATATGTACCTTCCCGCCTTCACGTACCTGCCCCTCAGTAGAATCGGGAAGAACCTCAAGCCCGCCTCTCTCCTATCCAGGTCTACAACCACTAGAACGTCCGGACTGCTGAAGCTGGGGGCTATCGATAGCTCTCCCGCCACGCGCTTGCCGACCAGTCTCTTAACCTCCCGGCGTATGCTCTCCCACGTATCGAGGCCCAGCGCGCCGATCACCTCCTGCTCCCTCTTCTCGTACTCTGAGCCCGCCCTAACGCCGACGAGGAAGCTGCCTACCTCGCTGCGCACCTCTTCGAGCAACTTGACGGCCTTTCCCCCCAGCTCCGAGATTACCTCTTCAAGCTTCGATCCGCATATGTAGCAGGGCGCGAGGGTGCTCGCTCCGGATCCCGGAGCGGCCGGCTGGGGTAGCCCACCGTTAGCCACCAGCGTCTCGAGCTCTTCGTCGCTAAGCCGGAGCTCGTCGAGGAGCATCGCGAGGAGGGTCTTGACGGCCCTCCCGCGCTCCGCGTTGTCCAGCCCTCTGCCGAGCCTAGCGAAGAGCCTGCCCAGGCAGCGGTCGCACAGAGGATACCTCAGCAGAACCCTCAGCGCCGCGTCCAGGACTCTGCCGACCCTTTCCAACCCTCTAGTCGACCTCCCCGCTTAGCCGACTCAGGTCCAGCCCCTTTATCCTGAGCCTACCCCTCTTCAGGTCCCTTATCATCCTGTTAAGCAGTTCGTAGTAGTCGAGGAGCTCCCTCACCTCAGCAACGGTCCTGCCGGATCCCAGGGCTATTCTCCTGATCCTGCTCTTGTCTATCACGCCCGGGTTATCGAGCTCCTCGTAAGTCATGGACTCTATTATGCTGACCCAGGCGTCGATCTTCCTCTCGCCGCCCTTGAGCATGCCGTTGCCCATCTTCAGCAGCGAGAAGCCCGGGACGAGCTCGAGGACCTTCCTCAGGGGACCCAGCTTCCTTATCGACTTGAGCTGGTGGTACACGTCCCTCATGCCCATTCTCCCTAGAGATAAGGCCCTCTCGAGACGCTTCCTGACCTCTTCGCTCTCCTCGACGGCCCTGAACTTCTCCAGGAGACTCTCGATATCTCCGAGGCCGAGTATCCTAGCGGCGAACCTCCTGGGGTTGAATACCTCGAAGTCCTCGAGCTTCTCCCCGTCCCCCACGAACTTTATTCTGGCCCCGGTCGCAACCACAGCCGAGAGGGCCCCGCCTCCCCTGGCAGTGCCGTCCAGCTTGGCAACGATTATGGATCCCACGGGGGTCCACTCGTGGAATCTCTTCGCTAGGTCGTACGCCTTCTGTCCCATCGAAGCGTCTATTACGAGAACTACTTCCGAGGGCTTTATGGCCTCCGAGATCTCCCTCATCTCCCTCAGCAGGTCTTCCTCCTTCCCGTAGCCGTGCCTACCCGCCGTGTCTACTATGACTATGTCGCAGAGGTAGTCGTTCAGCAACACCTTAATAGCCCTCCTCGCTATCTCCACGGGGTCCCCACTCCTCTCGCCGTAGAACGGGATCCCTATGGAGTCGGCTATCTGCTTGAGCTGGTCGTAGGCCGCCGGCCTGTACACGTCCGTCGTCGTCAGCCCCACTCTGTACCCCCTTCTCTTGTAGTAGAGGGCCAGCTTTCCGGCGGTGGTAGTCTTACCACTACCCTGGACACCGACCAGTAGCACTATCCAGGGGAGGCTCCTCGGAGAGGGATCCGGGGCTACGTCCCCGCCCAGGAGTCGCGCGATCTCGTCATAGACTATCTTGACGAACCACTCCTTCCTCAGGATCCCCGGCGGCGGCTCCTCCTTGAGTGCCCTCTCCCTGATCCTGGAGCTTAGCTCCAGGACTACCTTGACGTTGACGTCGGATCTTATCATCTCCTTCTGGAGCTCCTTGATGAAACTGCCGACGGCCTCCTCGTAGCTCTCGAAGGACTTCAGGAAGGTCGAGACCAGGTCCCTGAGTTTACCAAAAACGCTGGACATGGTTTCCTTCCTAGAGCTCCTCAGGCCCTGAGCACTCGCATTATCTTCCTGACTCCCATGACCTCCCAGTACTCCACCTCGCCGCCCGCTCTGATCCTGCTCGCAACGTCCTCCTCCTTCGGGAGGTCCACCTCGAAAGTCTCGAAGGTCTCCGTATCCATAAGCTGCACTCTATCCCCCAGGACGGCTACGACCTGAGCGGTCCTCTTAGATACTATCGGGACCTCCACTCTCTGATCCACCGGAGCGACGAGGGTCTTCCTGGAGCCGCTGAACACACCTATGGCTACAACGTGGGCTTTAGCGCTCCCGTGCTTCCCCGTCTTAGCTCTCGTCATCTCGACTATCCTGCAGGGCTCCCCGTCGATGACTATGTAGCTGCCCTCCCTGAGCTCACCAAGCTCGGCGTACTCGACGCTCAACCTATTCACCTCAACTGTGAACCCGTCTAAAGCTTTTAAAGTCTCGTAGATCTCGTAATAGACGGTGCCGCGGTAGTATAGCCCGGCCTAGTATGCGGGCCTGTCGAGCCCGTGACCCGGGTTCAAATCCCGGCCGCGGCGCCTCGGCTCCAAGTTCTTCGTCCAGTACCGCATTACGAGCTGCAGCTTCCGGCCTGCTAGAAGACCTCACCGGGAGGAGCCGGAGCAGAGATTCCGCGGCGAGCTGCGCGGAGGCGCGGTGCCCAGAGCTCTGAAGCTACCGAGTCCCCGCAGAGGGCTCGGCGGACCTAGCCGCGAGCGGTAGCCGATATTATTCTGATCACATCGCCGTCGGATACTCTGTAGTCCGCGCCCACCCTCTTGTCCCTGTTCACTACGTGAGCGGCTATGAAGCCCTTAGCTAGCTCCGTGTGTATCATCTCGGCCAGCTCCAGCGCCGTGGTCCCCTCCTTGACTATGTAGGCGTCCGGAAGCACGTTCCCGTGCCTGTCGCTGAACCTCGAGGCGTTCTCGACCGGGTAGACCAAGACCATCCCGAGTACGTCGAAGACCGCTCTGTTCAACGCCTCCTGAACGCCCGTCCCCCCGTGCCTCTTCATGAACTCCCTTATCCTCTCCAGCGCCGTCCTCTGCCTCGCGGTCAGCCTGGCCTCGTCGACCACCTGGAAGTCCCCGTCCCCGGGTATGTAGCTTATCAGCCCGGATCTGGCCGCTCTCCTGAGGGCTAGCTCGTAGAGGGAGCTCACAGGCACGATCTCTCTCCCATCCTTCAGAGCGCTGCAAACCCTCCTGAAGTTGTCCTCGGCCTCCGGGATGTCCATCTTGTTTGCTACGATCACGAGAGGCTTAGCCGTCTCCCGCAGCTTCTTGGTGAACAGCCTGAGCTCCTCCCCCCTCCACGAGCTCGGCCTCGTGTTCTCTAGCCTGGCCTCACGCAGGGCTCTCACCACGTGCTCCCTTCTTATCGAGAGGCCGGAGACCCTCTTGGCTATCCTGCTTACAACCTCGTCCCAGGGCAAGGCGTCTATCTCCCTGGAGAACCTGGGCCAGTCGCGGGCTACCGTTCCGTAGAACCACTCGTCTATCTCGTACTCGATAGACTCTATCTCCTCGAGAGGGTCGTAGTACCCGGGCCTCACCGGGTTTCCCTCCTCGTCCGTCTCGCCCGCCATGTCTACTATGTGGAGGAGGACGTCGGCCTGCCTCAGGTCGTCCATGAACTTGTTCCCCAGCCCTCTCCCCCTGTGCGCGCCCTTTATGAGGCCCGCGACATCGTAGAGCTTCACAGGCACGAACCTGTAGCCGCTCAGGCAGATCGAGTTCTTGGGGTCGCAGGAGGGGAGCCCCAGCTCCACGTGAGCGCACCTCTTCCTAACGTACGCCATACCCACGTTCGGGCTTATCGTTACGAAGGGTCTGTTCTCGATCTTAGCGTCGATCAGTGTGGCCGCCGTGAAGAACGTGGTCTTACCGACGTTGGTCTTACCGACGATCCCCACGAGCACAGTCGGCGGGGGCAACCTGCCATCCAGGCTTCTCTTGGTAGCGGGGCTTTATTTACCGCGGACCCCCGGACATATTTTCGCTCTAGGAGAGACGAAGTCGGGTTTCCGGAGTGGGAGGGTTCGTGTTCATCAGGTCAACCGGAGGGCTGGACGCGCTCGCGCTTGCGAAGCTCTCTCTAAGCAGGATGGAGTTCCGCGGGAAGGACTGCAGCGGAGTGGCCTGGATCGAAGAGGGTAAGGTAAGGGTGGTCAAGGACTCGTGTCCCGTCGGCGAGCTCTTCGCCAGATACCCTCTCAGCGGCAGACCGGTCGATAGAGTTCTCGGTCACACTAGGTACTCGACCCACGGAAAGGCTGACCCCAGGAACGCTCACCCCCACCTAGACTGCGGGGGGACGGTAGCGGTCGTCGGCGACGGAGCTCTGAGGAACTACGAGGACCTCTACGCGGAGCTCCTGGAGGAGGGCCACAGGCTAGTCTCGAAGTCGGACTTCGAGGTCCTTCCACATCTCGTGGAGGAGTCGGTGGGGAGGGGCTCGGACTACCTGGGGGCGTTCGTTAACACGGTCTCGAGGCTAAGAGGGATCGTCGCTACCGCGGCCCTGTTCAGGGACGGCTCCGCAGCTGCTTATACGTCCCATCAGCCTATCTACGTGGGGCTTGGCGAGGGGCTCCTGGCGATATCCTCAACACTCTCGGGCCTCTACGGCATAGCTGCGAGGTACTCCAAGGTAGACCGAGGTGAGGTGGTCGCGGTGACTAGCGGAGGCGAGGTGGTGTTCCTCGACTTGAGCGGGAGGAGGCTCTCGAAGGAGTTCCTCCCCTACGAGCTCGAGGAGCCCCTCGCGAGGACGGACGGGTTCCCCCACCACATGTTGCGCGAGATATACGAAACCCCCTACAGCATCCTGAGGACGGCCTCCGCGGTTCAGTCCAGGTACCTGGAGCTAGCCTCCAAGATGATCCTCAGGAGCAACAGGGTCTTCGTGGTGGCCAACGGGACGAGCCTCCACGCGGGCATGGTGTTCTCCTACTACCTCTCCGAGATGTCCGGAGCGGTCCCGGTAGTCGTTAGCGCCTCGGAGTTCTTGCTATACCACCTGGACGGGGTGAGCGTCGGCGACTCCGTGATAGCTATAAGCCAGTCCGGAGAAACCTCGGAGGTCGTCAGATCCGCCTATGAGGCCAGGCTCAGGGGCGCCACTGTTATAGGGATCACGAACAACATCAACTCGAGGCTGACGAGGTTCTCGAACATATACCTGCCGATAGCGGCTGGACCGGAGCTGGCCGTCCCGGCCACGAAGACCTTTACGTCGACTCTCGCGCTGCTGTACGTGCTAGCGAAGTCCGTCGCGGCGATAACGAGCACCCCGAGCTCTAGGATCCTGGCCGAGACCTGGGAGGAGTTCGAGAAGCTTCACTACACCCTGCTCGGAGAGCTTGACAGAATCCGCGCGGAGGCGGAGAGGGCCTCGGGGTTCATAGCGGGCTGCTCGAGCGGCTACGTGGTGTCGAGGGGGATAGCCTACCCGCTGGCCCTGGAGGGCGCTCTGAAGATCAAAGAGTCCGCGTACGTACACGCCGAGGGCGTTGAGGGGGGCGAGCTAAGGCACGGCCCCATAGCGATCCTAGACGAGAACGTGTTCGCGATCTTCGTAGAGCCCCTGGAGCCTGTGGCTGCCGAGGACATGCTCAGCGTAGTAGGGGAGGCCGTAGAGTGCGGAAGCCCGACGGTCGTCATATCGCATAGCGCTAGGGCCGAAGAAGCCCTCGCCACTAAGACGAGAGTGGTGAGGGTGCCCAGCTTCGAGAGGCACTTTATGCCTATCAGCATTGCCGTGGCCCTACAGCTCCTGGCCTACTCGCTGGCGAACCGCAGGGGGGTGGACGTGGATAGGCCTAGAAGGCTGAGCAAGGTCGTGAGGACGGTAGGTTAGAGCCCGGCACGCGAGCTCAGCGGATGTTGTCGAGTGGAGCCCGCGGTTTCGGTGGCGCGATAGTAGAGCCGGGTCTCGCCAGCTTTAACTTTAATACGAGGCCTCTCGCTGTAGTCTAGGTGAGCTACGTGGAGTCTATAGGAGGGAAAAGCCTAAGATCACTCCTCCTGGCGCTGTTCCTGTTGGCGGCGGTAGCCTCCGGGAGCAGTAGCACGTCGTGGTCCACCTCCACCACTGCTGGGCCCCTCGCGGTAAACTTCGCCGACCCTGAAGGGGACCCCTATGGACCGGGCAACTACGACTACAGCTCTGTTTTCGCTGACGCCTACAGGGCTGAGTACTTCGACCTGACGGGATTCTCGGTCAGGCTAGAGGGGGACAACGTCAGGCTGGCGGTGAGCTTCACCAACGTCAGCAACCCCCTCGAGTCCTCCCTAGGCTTCTCCCCGCAGGTAGTCCACGTCTACATAGTGGGGAGGTGCGAGAACGCCAGGACCGACACTCTCGGCCTCAACGCCAGGCTCAGGGCTGTGGACGCGTGGTGCGCTTGCGTGATCGTGGCCCCGAACCTCGGCAACTACACGTCCAGGATAGTCCTTGCGGACGGGAGAATCCGGGCTGTGGACAGAATCGTAGTCGAGAACAACACTATCGCCGCCGAGGTGTCGCTCGCGATGCTGGTCGAGGCGACGGACGCCAACCTGACGTCGTGGAGGTACTTTGTGGCCGTGACGGCCTACGACCCCGACTCGCCGGACGGCCTCGTCAGGATATCGATCGAGGAGCGGGAAGCTCCGATAGTCTACACCGGTGAGGACAGGGAGAGCCTAAGGTTCCTTCCCAGGATACTGGACATGCTCGCAGAGACCTCAGGAGAGCAATACTTGATGCTGAGCACGTACTCGGCCGCTCACGGTGACGTAGCCACGGTCGCTGCCTACCCGTATGCTGAGGGCACGATCTTGCCCTACGTGCTCCGGGCCATAACCACGACGGTTACTACTCCAATCACGGTGGCGGAGACCTACGTCAAGGTCTATACGGTGCCTGGGGTAACGACTACGGTAACCGAGCACGTCCAGGTGCCCAAGTACGGACCCGAGCTGTACGCTCTCGCACTGGTATCGGTGGTGCTCGTAGTGTTGCTGGCGCTATCCCTAGACAGGAGGAGGTTCCTTGGCAAGTAGAGCGAGGGAGCCCCGCTACACGTGGAGGCCGTAGGATTTTCCGCACCGCAACCGCTCGCTCCCGGAGTAACGGCTCGCACGGTTTGGTGCTCCTCAACCCCGCGAGCCATCGCGAGAGCGCCGGATCTCGGGAAGCGGCGGAGCTCCCAGCCGGAGTGCGGGGCCCTCATGACTTATTAATGGCTCCGCCTCACCTTCGGGGGTCGCTCCTGGCGGCTAAGGTGTTTCACAGGCTAGCCACCATAGACGAGGTCTTGAGGGAGCTGGAATCCTATCTAAAGTCGAGGCGGCCCGACGTCGAGGAGGTGGACCTCCGCCAAGCGTTGGGCCGGGTCCTGGCCGAAGACGTCCTCGCGCGCAGCGATTATCCCCCCTTCGACAGGTCTGAGGTGGACGGCTATGCTGTGAGGTCCTCAGATATCGAGGGTGCTGACGAGGATCGCCCGGCGAAGCTGAGGGTTCTGGGCTCCGTAGGGGTCGGCGAGGAGCCTAGGTACGCGGTAGAGCCTGGCACGTGCGTGGAAGTCGCTACAGGATCTATGATCCCGCGCGGTGCGGACGCCGTCGTGCCGGTGGAGTACACAAAGAGGGTCGGGGACTACGTCTACGTGCACCGCAGCTTCTCTCCCGGTGACAACGTCGTCACCGCGGGCAGCGACGTGCTCTCCGGAGACGTGGTAGTTCTCGAGGGCACGGTACTGGGACCAGCGGAGCTGGTAACCCTGGCCGGGAGTGGAGTGGCTAGAGTGAGGGTGTACAAGAGGCTTAGGGTCGGTGTGGTATCCGTGGGCGACGAGCTCGTGGAGCCGGGCAAGGAGCTAAAGCTCGGGAGAGTGTACGATACCAACTCCTACTACTTGGAGGCGGCCCTCAGAGAGATGGGAGTGGAGACGGTCTTCTACGGCATAGTGGAGGACAGGGAGGACGTGCTGAGAGAAGTTCTGCGGAGGGCCGTCGAGGAGTGCGACGTGGTTCTCACGAGCGGGGGTACCTCGGCGGGTGTCGGAGACATCACGTACAGAGTCGTGGAGAAGCTCGGGAAGCCCGGGATAGTGGTCCACGGGTTGAAGGTAAGGCCTGGAAAGCCCACGTTCGTCGCTATAATCGGGGACAAGCTCCTGGTGGGACTCCCCGGTTTCCCCCTGTCCATGATGATGATCTTCAACACTCTTGTAAAGCCCCTGCTCTCCGCCCTGATGGGGCTCCGCGAGAACCCCTTCGCCTACACTGAGGAGGCCGCGCTGGCGGAGAGGGTTATCGGGTACCTGGGCGTCGACAGAATGGTCCCGGTGGTGCTTAAGAGAAGACCCGAGAGCGTCGTCTCCTACCCCATCGGGTATCGGTCCGGCTCGGTGAACGTCCTGCAGCTGGCCGACGGCTTCGTGAGGATCAGAGCCGGCGTGCCGTACGTAGAGGCCGGGACCAGGGTCGCGGTCTATAGGTTCAGCAACCGCAGAGCCCCGGACCTGCTGGTCATGGGGAGCCACGACTATCTGTTCGGCGACGTCCTTAGGGTCATCGGCCGGAGAGTGTCGACCAAGTACATCGTGATAGGGTCCCTCGCGGGTCTCGACGCGGTAGCCAAGGGAGTGGCAGACGCGGCCGGCGTCCACATTCTCGATCGAGATACAGGTACCTACAACGAGGCTGTCATCAGGAGGCTCGGCTACGGAGGTAGGGTAGCGCTCATCGTGGGTTACCTGAGGGAGGTGGGGCTCGTGACCCTCAAGGGCAACCCGAAGAGCATCAGGAGCCTCCGGGACCTCCTGCGGGACGATGTAGTCTTCGTCAACAGGAGCAGGTACACCGGTACGAGGGTGTTGGTGGACGCCATCCTCGAGGACGTAGCCAAGGAGCTCGGAGTGACATTCGAGAGCCTCGTGAGCAGGATAAGGGGGTACTACTCGGAGGCCAAGACTCACAGCGGAGTCGCGATAAGCGTGCTAACTGGTAGAGCGGATACTGGAGTAACTCTCAGGTACGTAGCGGAGAAGTACGGCCTGGAGTTTATACCACTGGCGCATGAGAGGTTCGACATCGCGGTGGGGCTAGAAGCTCTCGAGACTCCGGGAGTGAAGCACCTAGTCGATTACCTGAGGTCTGAGGAGTTCAAGCGGCTGGCCTCGGCGTACCCAGGCTACAGGACTCTCGACGATACAGGGCGGGTAGTCTTCCTAAAGTGAGCCCGCGATCCCCCGGCTAGCGGTCCGAGGGGTCTCCAGTCACTGATATAACCGGGCGGGATGGTATTGCTCGGGGCGCTGGGAATGTCCAGCAGTCAAGGCTTTCACCGAT